>NZ_JBYSYC010000065.1:0-39914 GCF_058782875.1 Cupriavidus sp. FW305-F7
CGACCGGAGCCACCTTACCCCCTCAGCGCCACACAGTCACCCATACCACTCGTCGGTCTGAGGCGGAGCCTCGTTAGTAATATGCTCGTCAAATCGAGCATATTGGTGGTATTGATCGATTTTAGATACATATCTGCTTGGTCCACGCTAGACCCGCCGCTGAGGGCTACATACGGTGGGCCTCACGGGCTGGCCGAGAGCTTTCCTAGGCCGTGCCGGCACCGCAACTCCGGCAGCGCCGTCGTCGAGCACGGACACGCCTCCATTTAGTCGTTTGCAAACCAGCGCGCAAGCTTAGCCAACTGATTTTCGCCGTGCAGTTCAATCTCGCATGATTGAGGTTTTGGTACCCTTTGATGGGCGGCAAAGCGCGAAGCGACTTTCCGTGAGTGAATACATAGCAATTAGTTCTCCTACAGCAGATGCAAAAACAGTGCGCAGAACATGTACAACGCGGCGGCCAGGCGTACCCCGGACGACTGGTCGATCCGATAATTCGGTCGGCCCCGACGCCAACGGAGATTCGCCCGGTCCGACCTAGGCTGGCGGGCCTGCTGCTTGATGCCGCAGCCACTTATCTTGACATGCGGCGTCAGCGCTTGCTGCAACCGTGCGATGGGGACGGGCGCCTTTGACTGCTGCCGACATGCTCGCACCACACCTGACGCCCGGCGGACACCTGCTCGCGGTGCCGGAGGACGCCGCGCCAATCTTGGCAGATGAAACGCGACTGCGGCTGGCAAATTCCTTCGCCCTTGGCGCGGGGCATGGCCTGCTGCATCTGGGCGCGGCGGAAATCGACCGCATTTTGCCCCCCGCATGGGCCTGGTGGCGTGATTTTGCCGCGCGCTATGTCACCGCCTTGTGCGCTACGCCCGAAGGCGGTGAGATCGAGGTCGCAACGCCTGCTGCCCAAGACCTTTATGCCCTGATCGACGATGCGCCGCCAATGATGGGCGGCGAGTATCTCACGCCCGATGTGCTGGCCACGCTGTGGGGCGAGATGGATACTGCCTTGCATCAGGAACTGGCGGCCGCCAATGTCTCGCTTCAGGATTTCCTCAAAATGCGCCACCCGGCGTGGAATCTTGTCGGCCGTGTGCATTTCAATCTCGCTGAGAACCGCAGGGATCCGGAGTCACCGTTCGCCTTCCTTGCGACGTACACCTCGCGCCTGTCGGCCCTTGGCAAAGCGCAACATCAGCCACTGTCGCAAGCCCTGGCGGAATTTTCAGGAGCCAGGAGCAAGGCGCAACTGCTGTCGTTACTGCTGCCGGTGCAGCGCGCCGCGGAACACTGCGATTGGCTTCGCGAGATGGTGGATACCGGCGAGATATACCATCCGCTGCGCTGGACGCCGCTCGATGCCTATCGCTTTCTCTCGGACCTGTCCCAACTCGAAGCCGCCGGGATTGTCGTACGCACCCCAGGCAGTTGGCAATCGGGCCGCCCTGCCCGTCCCGTTGTGAAAGCCAGCGTCGGCGCACAACCGCCTTCGCTCCTGGGCAAGGACGCGTTACTCGATTTCGACATGGAAGTCTCGCTCGACGGCGAGCGTCTCAGCGCCGCCGAGGTCAGGGATCTGCTCAAAGGCGCCGACGGCTTGCAACTCATCCGGGGCCGCTGGGTCGAGGTGGACAAGAAAAAGCTCGGTCGCCTCCTGAAGCGATTCGAGGCCATGGAAAAGGCGGCGCAAACCGGCCTACCCTTTAATGAGGCGCTTCGTCTTCTGGCGGGTGTTTCGCTCGACGATAGCGCCGATCCCGCTGACCGCGACTGGTCGCAGCTGGTGGCAGGGCCCTGGCTGGCCGACATCCTGCAGGAGTTGCGTCAGCCGGAGGGGTTGGCGCAGATCAGCCCGGGGCCGGAACTCAAGGCTAACCTGCGGCCCTACCAACAGGCCGGCGTGCGGTGGTTGTACCTGCTCACCCGGCTCGGACTGGGCGCTTGCCTGGCCGATGATATGGGCCTAGGCAAGACCATGCAGGTACTCTCGCTGCTGCTCGTGCTGAAGCGCGAAAGCGCCGAGGTGCGGCCCAGCCTGCTGGTCGCCCCCGCATCGCTGCTGGCCAACTGGGCGGCAGAGGCCGAGCGCTTTGCCCCCAGCTTGCGCCTCCTGATCGCCCATCCGTCGGTCATGCCGGCGGCCGAATTGCGTGCGCTGGACCCCGCGCGGCTTGCGGACACCGATCTCGTCATCACCAGCTTTGGCTCGCTGCTGCGCCAGCCGGTATTGGGCACCATCCCATGGCGCGTTGCCATTGTCGACGAAGCCCAGGCGATCAAGAATCCGGGCGCCAAGCAAACGCGACAGGTCAAGCAACTCCAGGCACAATCGCGCATCGCGCTGACCGGAACCCCCGTAGAAAACCGTCTGTCCGACCTGTGGTCCATTTTCGATTTCACCCACCCCGGCTTGCTGGGCTCAGACAAAGTCTTTGCCAACTTTACCAGGCGGCTGGCGCAGGCCGAGCACTTCGGTCCGCTGCGAACGCTGGTACGGCCCTACATTCTTCGCCGCCTAAAGACCGACAAGCGGGTCATCGACGATCTTCCGGACAAGACCGAACTCAAGGCCTGGTGCCACCTGAGCCCGAGCCAGGCGGCACTTTATCAGCGTGCGGTGAAGGATCTGGCCACCGCGCTTGAAGACGCCGAAGGCATTGGTCGCAAGGGTGTAGTGCTGAGCTTCCTGATGCGCTTCAAACAGATCTGCAACCATCCGTCGCAGTGGTTGGGCGACGCGGCCTGGCACGCGGAAGACAGCGGCAAGTTCGCCCGCCTGCGCCAACTGGCCGAAGTCATTGCCGCCAAGCAGGAAAAGGTGCTGGTCTTCACCCAGTTCCGCGAGACCACTGAGCCACTGGCGGCATTTCTGGGGTCGATCTTTGGCCGCGAAGGTCTTGTGCTCCATGGCGGCACCCCGGTAGCCAAGCGCCGCGAACTGGTCAAGCGATTCCAGGAAGATGAGCTGATCCCCTTCTTCGTGCTCTCGCTCAAGGCCGGTGGGGCCGGTCTGAATCTCACCGCCGCTTCGCATGTGATCCACTACGACCGCTGGTGGAATCCCGCGGTGGAAAATCAGGCGACTGATCGAGCATTCCGTATCGGCCAGCAGAGGAACGTCCTGGTGCATAAATTTATCTGCCGTGGCACGATCGAGGACCGTATCGACCAGTTGATCGAAGCGAAGCAGCAATTGGTGAAGGATGTGCTGGAGGGCGGCGCAGAACTCCTGCTCACCGAGATGAGCGATCGCGAATTGCTCGATCTCGTGAAGCTCGACGTTCATGCCGCGCAGGAAAACTGATCGTCAGAGGAACCGCAATGGATTACGGTTACGGGGAATGGAAGCCCTATGTCTCGGCCGCCGAGCGCAGAAAAAAGGCGGAGGTGGCCGCCGCGAAGGCGAAGAAGGCTGGTGCGGTCCTGTCGCCCATTGCGTCGTATCGCGGTGCTATCGCCAAGACCTTCTGGGGCAAGGCCTGGTGCGACAATCTGGAAGTCTACAGCGACTATGCCAACCGGCTGCCGCGCGGCCGCACCTATGTGCGCAACGGTTCCGTGATCGACCTTCAGATTACGGCAGGCGAAGTCCGCGCGCAGGTAATGGGTTCGAGCCTCTACACGGTTGCTGTGACCGTGACGGCGTGTCCTGCAAAGCAATGGCGAGCGATCGGAGCCGATTGCGCGGGGTCAATCGATTCGGTCGTGGAACTCTTGCAGGGCAAGCTCTCGACAGCCGTGATGGAGCGCATCTGCAAACCTGGCACCGGCCTTTTCCCGATGCCGAAGGAAATCAGGTTCAATTGCAGTTGTCCGGACTGGGCGTCAATGTGCAAGCACGTTGCCGCCGTACTCTACGGCGTCGGCGCGCGGCTCGACCAACAGCCGGAATTGCTCTTCGCCTTGCGCCGCGTCGAGGCCACTGATCTCGTCAGGCAGGCCGGCGCTGGCCTGCCCAAATCCACCAAACGACCCACTTCCAGCAAGGTGCTCGACGACGCGCTGGTGGCCGATGTGTTTGGCATCGAGTTGGCCGACGATTTTTCACCGCCGAAGCCTGCTGTCGGACGTAACAAGGCACCGGCAGGAAAGGCCCCAGCGAAAAAGGCGACCAGATCGGCTGTCGCGACAACCCGCAAGCCACCTGCGAACGCGAAGACTGCGGGGAACAATGAATCGGTCACAAGGAAGTTACCGGTCAAGCGATCTGCTGCGCCACGCAAATCAACCTCTGGCAACGTTGTTGCCGGTAAAGCGAACGTGGCGAACTCGCCTGCAACCCCGAAAGAGACGGCAACAAGCAAGCGCGCCAGTACTCGATCGGTGAAAGGTACCTCCCGTTAAACCCCGATCTGATCTCGCAGGGTTACGCGGGCGGGACGGGTGCACGTCGGTATCTGGTGAGGTCTCGGAATGCCGAGCCTCGGTGGACGTGCCCGGTTCGCGATTTCACAGTCCGCATTGATCTCGCTGAGCATTCGGGTTCGACCTTCACGTCGTGTCGACGACACGATGTAGAGGCCTCGCGCACTGGCCGAGGTGGGGTCGCCCAGCCCCGGACTTACCCTGACAGCATGCGCCGCACGCTCGAACGGCGCATCAGCAAGTGGCGGGCTGTGTCCGGGCCGCCCAAGGATGTCGTCTTCCCGCAGGAGCATGCTCCGGGGATTCGGGCGGTGTCGGACTTCTTCAGTTCAATCACCGCCTGTATCACTTCGAGGTGGTCGATGACGGAGAGAGCTTCGAGGATCTTCCAGGCGGTCGTGGATGGTCAGTCGCGGCCCGGCGTGGCGTGGCTGGCGGCTGCTGGGGGGCCAACGACAGAGTTGGATACCTGTTTTTCCGGCACTCGCGTGCAAGATTGGCTGGAAATCGTCCCCTCTTCGCTTAGCAGGTCGCTGAAAATTTTTGAACCTCGATACAAAACTCGCGACCTCGTAGAGCGGCTCACAATCGATTTTTCCGACAAGGTCAAAAGGCCAAGGCACCCTTCGTAAGGCCTCAACCAGGGGGTGTTTGCCGCATCGGCTGGTCGGCTTCCGCTGGCCGCTCGCCCTGGAACCGGCCGACGCTCTTCATGAAACTCTCCATCTGGATCAGATGCCGAGCATAGGCTCATGACCGGCTGCGTTTGAAGCCTGCAGCTTCAGCGGGCGCAGGCTCGACGTCGCTTAGCAAAAGCGAGAGCGGCCTCGACCCGCTCACCAATGTGCGCGAAAATCCCCTCATGAAACTAAAGTTTCATCCTCAATATTATTTGACACTGCAGTTTCATCAGCCTATATTTCTGAAACCGAAGTTTCATTCGGACCCGACCATGACCTTATCGTTGCAAGACAAGATCCTCGCGCTGAACGACCAGCTCACCGAAAGCGAGCGCCGCCTGGCCGCCGTGACCCTAGAGTGCATCGGCAACCTTGCAGCCTACTCGGCCACCGAGCTGGCGCAGAAGGCCGGCGTGTCCAAGGCGACCACCGGCCGGTTCTTCCGCCGCTTGGGCTACGAGAACTTCAACGAGGTCCGCGCCCTGCTGCGCGACGAGGCCGACCGCGGCTCGCCGCTGTACGAGCTGGCCGGCGTGCAGGCCCCTGCCGATGACCAGGCGCCGCTGGCGCGCCATCTCGCCAATGACCTGCAGAACCTCGCCCAGACCTTCGACCGCCTGAACCCCGCCGATGTCGAGCGCGCCGTCGCGCTGTTCGCCGGCGCCGGGCGGGTTTTTATTGCCGGCTTCCGCAACGGCCGCGTACTGGCGCAATACGCGTGGGCGCTGCTGACCCAATTGCGGCCGGGCGTGACGCTGGCGCCGGGCGCCGGCCTGAACCTTGCCGAAGACCTGGCCGACCTGGGGGCCGACGACGTGCTGCTGGTCATGGATTTCCGCCGGCGCGTGACGCTGCTGTGGCCGATGGTGGCGCACGCCAACCGCGTCGGCGCCAAGGTCGTGATCCTGACCGACCCCAGCGCGACGGACCTCCCGGCGC
Organism: Cupriavidus sp. FW305-F7; assembly: GCF_058782875.1. Lineage (NCBI taxonomy): Bacteria > Pseudomonadati > Pseudomonadota > Betaproteobacteria > Burkholderiales > Burkholderiaceae > Cupriavidus > Cupriavidus sp. FW305-F7. The sequence goes on from NZ_JBYSYC010000065.1 coordinate 5,991, forward strand.
GCTCCGACGTGGTGCTTCGCTGCGTCAACCACGGGGCGGCGGTGTTCGACTCCTACGTCGCAGCCGTCAGCCTGATCAACCACCTTTGCACAAGCCTCGCGCTGATCCTTGGCGACGCGGCACGCGAGCGGCTCGAGGAAATCGAGTCGCTCCATGACCACTACGGCGACCTGCATCGCTAGATCCCAACCCAGGAGACTGTCTTGAACCACCCGCTCCCCAACCTGAAGCTGCAGTGCGCGCTGAACCCGGCCGCCACGCCCGGCGCTCCCTACGGCGCGCGCCAGCAAGCCGTGCTCGGCGGCGACGCCTTTGTCCGCGCCGCCGCGCAGATCCGCCGCTGGCCGGGCTATGCACCGACGCCGCTGGTCGCCCTCGACGGCCTGGCGCGTGCTGCCGGTGTCGCGCAGATCCTCTACAAGGACGAAGGCGACCGCTTCGGGCTGGGCAGCTTCAAGGCGCTGGGGGGTGCCTACGCGGTCAGCCGCCTGCTGCTGCGCGAAATCGGCAGCCGGCTGGGCGTGGGCGACGTGTCGGTCGATGACCTGCTGTCGGGCCGGTACGCCGACGTGGTACGCGACATCACGGTCACTTGCGCCACCGATGGCAACCACGGCCGCTCCGTGGCCTGGGGCGCGCAGCGCTTCGGCTGCCAGTGCGTGATCTATATCCACGCCACCGTCAGCGAAGGCCGCAAGGCCGCCATCGAGCAATACGGCGCGCAGGTGGTCCGCACCGCCGGCAACTACGACGACTCGGTGCGCCAGGCGGCCGAGGATGCGGCACGGCTGGGGCGCTTCGTGGTTTCCGACACCTCCTATGAAGGCTATATGGAAGTGCCCAAGGACGTGATGCAGGGCTACGCGGTGATGGCCGACGAGGCGCTGCACCAGTTGCCAGACGGCCAGCTTCCGACCCACGTGTTCGTGCAGGGCGGCGTGGGCGGTCTTGCCGCCGCCGTGTGCGCGCACTTCTGGGAAGTGCTCGGCGACAAGCGTCCCCGCTTTATCGTGGTCGAGCCGGACAAGGCCGCCTGCCTGTATGAAAGCGCGCGCGCCGGCAAGCCCGTCGCGGTCCATGGCGCCCTCGACACGGTGATGGCCGGACTCGCCTGCGGCGAAGTCTCGCTGCTGGCGTGGGAAGTGCTGCATCCCGGCGCGCATGCCTTCCTGACCATCGACGATGCCTCCGCGCTGGAAAGCGTGCGCCTGCTGGCCGACGGCCGCTATGGCGATGCGCCCATCGTCGCCGGCGAATCGGCGGTCGCGGGGCTGGCCGGCTGCCTTGGCGCCATGGCCGATCCCGCCACGCGCGAACAGCTTGGCCTGGACGCAGCCAGCCGGGTGCTGGTGTTCGGCAGCGAAGGCGCGACCGATGTCGCGCTGTACCAGCGCATCGTCGGCCGCCTGCCGGAAGACGTGAGGAAGGCAGCGTGAGCCCGGACCTCAACGTCGAGCGATCCGCGCGGATCGACCTGCCTCGGCTGCTGCGCCGCATCGCCATGCTGGGTGAAGTCGGCGCCATCGAAGGCGGCGGTGTCTGCCGGCTCGCGCTGACCGACGAAGACCGCGCCGGACGTGACCTGGTGATGTCGTGGATGCGCGAGCTCGGGCTTGCGGTCAGCATCGACGGCATCGGCAACGTGGTCGGCGTGCGTGCCGGCCGCGAAGACCTGCCGCCGGTGATGACCGGCTCGCACATCGACACCGTGCGCACCGGCGGGCGCTACGACGGCAACCTCGGCGTGCTCGCCGGGCTGGAAGTCATGGCCGCATTGGACGATGCCGGCATCGTCACGCGTCGGCCGCTGGCGGTCGCCTTCTTTACCAACGAGGAAGGCGCGCGCTTCGCCCCCGACATGATGGGCAGCCTCGTGTTCCAGGGTGACCTGCCGCTGCAACAGGCACTGGACACGCGCGGCATCGACGGCACCACGGTTGGCGAAAACCTCGCGCGGATCGGTTATGCCGGCCCCGCACCGGTGGGCCAAAACCGCGTGCATGCCTTCGTCGAACTGCATGTCGAGCAGGGCCCGGTACTCGAGCACGAGGACGTCACCATCGGCGCGGTCACCGGCGTGCAGGGCATCCACTGGTCCGAATTCACCGTGGATGGCACTTCCAACCATGCCGGCACGACGCCGATGCGGCTGCGCCACGACGCCGGCCTCGTCGCCGCGCGCGTCGCCGGCTTCGTACGCGACCTGTCGCGCGAACTGGGCGGCGCGCAGCTTGCGACCGTCGGGCAGGTGCAGTGCTTCCCGAACCTCGTCAACGTGATTCCGAACCGCGCGGTGTTCACGGTCGACCTGCGCAATACCGATGGCGCCGTGCTGGCGGACGCCGTGCAGCGCACGCTGGCCTATGCGCAGGAGGTGGCAAAAGCCGAGGGCGTGCGCCTCAGCCACCGCGCGCTGGCCGATTTCGCGCCGGTAGCGTTCGACGCAGCCATGGTTGACCGCGTCGAAGCCATCGCGCGCCGGCACGGCCACAGCGTGCGGCGCATGCCGAGCGGCGCGGGGCACGACGCCCAGATGCTCGCCCGCATGTGCCCTGCCGGCATGATCTTCGTGCCGAGCGTGGCCGGCCTTTCGCACAACGTCGCCGAACTGACCCACGACCGCGACATCCAGGCCGGCGCCGACGTGCTGCTCGACCTGATGCTCGAACTTGCCGCCTGACATTCCCCGCATAACAGGAGACTTCCCGATCATGTCCCGCTTTGTCCATGTCGCCGCAGCCCAGCTCGGCCCGATCCAGCGCAGCGACTCGCGCCGCGACGTCGTCGCCCGCCTGCTGGCCCACCTTCACCATGCCCACGAGATGGGTTGCCACCTCGTAGTGTTCCCCGAGCTGGCGCTGACCACTTTCTTCCCGCGCTGGTACGTGGAAGATCCCGAAGCACTCAACGCCTTCTACGAGCGCGAGATGCCCGGCCCCGAGACGCGCATCCTGTTCGACACCGCCGCGCGGCTCGGCATCGGCTTCTACCTCGGCTATGCGGAACTGGCGCTGGAGGGCGGCGTGGAACGGCGCTACAACGCCGCCATCCTCGTCGGCCGAGACGGCAAGACCATCGGCAAATACCGCAAGGTGCACCTGCCCGGCCACGACCAGCATGAGCCGTGGCGCGCCTTCCAGCACCTGGAAAAGCGCTATTTCGAGCCGGGCGACGACTTCGGCGTCTGGCAAGGCTTCGGCGGTGTCATGGGCATGGCGCTGTGCAACGACCGCCGCTGGTCGGAGACCTATCGCGTGATGGGCCTGCAAGGCGCCGAGATGATCCTGCTGGGCTACAACACGCCCGTGCACAACCCGCCCGCGCCGGAGCACGACGACCTGTCGATGTTCCACAACCACCTGGTGATGCAGGCCGGCGCCTACCAGAACGGCACCTGGGTGGTCGGCGTGGCCAAGGCCGGCAAGGAAGAAGGCTGCGAGATGATCGGCGGCACCTGCATCATTGCGCCGTCGGGCGAGATCGTCGCGGCCTGCTCGACCAAGGGCGACGAACTGGCGATCGCGCGCTGCGACCTCGACCTGTGCCAGTCGTACAAGAGCACGACCTTCAACTTCGAGCGGCACCGCCGCCCCGAGGCGTACGGCCGGATCACCAGCCAGCGCGGCGCGACACCGCCGCAGGCGCTGGCGGCTGCGTAGCCGGCGCACTTTTCCGCCCCTAACCCAATCGAGAAAAAAAGAAATGCAGGCGCCTTCCGGCGCCCGCAGGGGGCGTTGTTGTCTCACCAAATCCAAAGGAGGAACACAGTGAGCGATTCCCTGCATTCCGCGCCGACGCTTCACGCCCCGGCCGCGACCCCTAACGCGACGTCAGACACCATAGCAGCGCACGACAACGCGCTCTACCGCAAGGTGGCCTGGCGGCTGCTGCCCTTCCTGATGGCCTGCTACGTGGCAGCCTTCCTGGACCGCGTCAACGTCGGCTTTGCCAAGCTGCAGATGCTGGACCAGCTCAAGTTCAGCGACACGGTGTACGGCCTCGGCGCCGGCATCTTCTTCATCGGCTACTTCCTGTTCGAAGTGCCGAGCAACGTGCTGATGCACCGCATCGGCGCCAAGAAGACGCTGGCGCGCATCATGGTCCTGTGGGCCTGCATCTCGGCTTGCATGGCACTGACCAAAACGCCGACGCAGTTCTACATCCTGCGTTTCCTGCTGGGCGCCGCCGAGGCAGGCTTCTATCCCGGCATCATCCTGTACCTCACCTACTGGTTCCCGTCGCACCGCCGCGGCCAGGTGATCGCCGTCTTCATGACCGCGGTGCCGGTGGCGGGCATCCTCGGCGGACCGCTGTCGGGCTGGATCATGGAAAGCATGCACCAGCACCACGGCTTTGCCGGCTGGCAATGGATGTTCCTGCTCGAGGCGATTCCGTCGGTGGTGCTGGGCCTTGCCGTGCTCTGGTACCTGGACGACAGCATCGCCGAGGCGCGCTGGCTGAGCGCGGCCGAGAAGCACCGCCTCGCGCACAACATCGCAGCAGAGAAGGCAAGCAAGACCGAGCATGTGTCGCTGCTGAAGCTGTTCCGCGACCGCCGCGTGATCCATATGGCGCTGATCTGCTACTGCACGGTCTCCAGCCTGTCTGGCCTCGCGTTCTGGATTCCGTCAGTGATCCGCTCGACGGGCGTGGTCTCGCTACTCGACGTCGGCCTGCTGACGGCGATCCCGAACGCGTTCGCGGTGGTGTCAATGATCCTGGTGTGCCGGCATTCCGACAAGACGCGCGAGCGGCGCTGGCACATGGTCATCCCGTTTCTCGTCGGCGGCACCGGCCTCGCGCTCAGCACGATGTTCAGCCATAGCCCGGCGTTCGCGGTAGCGATGCTGTCGGTGGCTGCGGCCGGGTGCATGGTCTGCTCGCCGCTGTTCTGGAGCCTGCCGACCGCCTTCCTCGAAGGGCGCAGCGCGGCGGCCGGCATTGCGGCAATCAATTCCTTCGCCGGCCTCGCCGCTTTTGCCAGTCCCTATGCGATCGGCTGGATCAAGGACCTAACCGGCTCGACCGACTGGGGCATGTACTTCCTCGCTTCCTTCACCGTGATCGGTGCGCTGCTGGTGCTGCGCGTGCCGGCTGCGCTGGTCAACCGCTGACAACAAGAGAAATACCATGATGATCGATCCAGCAAGCAATCTCAGTGATGTCGCATCACTGGCACGCGAGATGGTGCGCATTCCCAGCCTGTCCGGACAGGAGGGCGACCTGGCCGCGCTGCTGTCACGCCGCATGGCCGAAGCCGGCTTCACGTCGGTGACGACGGACCGCAACGGCAGCGTGCTCGGGCTGATCGGCCCTGAGGGCGCCGACGTGGCGCTGCTGTTCGATGGCCATATGGACGTGGTGCCGGTCACCGGCACGTGGCGCTTCGAGCCGTTCGGTGGCACCATCCACGACGGCCGATTGTATGGACGCGGCAGCACCGACATGAAGGGCGGCATTGCCGCCGCCATCTGCGGCGTCGCCGCTGCGGCGCGGGAGCGGCCGCTGCGCAAGCGCATCGCGGTCTCCGCCAGCGTGCTCGAGGAAGTCATCGAAGGGCATGCGCTGGCCTCGGTGCTGGGCCGGTGCAAACCAGATGCGGTGGTCATCTGCGAACCGTCGAAACTGCAGGTCAAGACGGGACAGAAAGGCCGGCTGGAAATCCAGCTCACCTTCCAAGGCAAACCCGCGCATGCGGCGACGCCGCACCTCGGTGTCAATCCGCTGCTCGCCGCCGCGCGCGCGCTGACGGCGCTGGAAGGCCTGCAATTGCCGGTCGATCCGGTCCTTGGCGCCGCGCTGCTGGTGCCGACGGACATCGTCTCTTCGCCGTATCCGTCGATTTCGATGATCCCGACGTCGGCCACCATCCGCTTTGACCGCCGCACCCTCGACGACGAGACGCGCGACGACGTCCTCGGCCAGATCGAAGCGTGCCTGCGCGCCGCCGGCCTGCAGGACTTCGCACTGGCGGTATCCGACGACGAGGTGCGGACCTTTACCGGCGAATCGGCACGGCCAACCCGCTGGCTACCGGCATGGCTGCAGCCGGAGGGCACCCCGCTGGTGCAGGCTGCGGTGCGCGCCATCGCGCAAGCCGGGCGTTCGCCGCAGGTCGGAAGCTGGGCATTCTGCACCAACGGCTCCGAATCGGCCGGCCGCCGCCGCATCCCCACCATCGGGCTGGGGCCGGGGTGCGAGGAGGACGCGCATACCATCGATGAATCGATCGCGCTGGAACAACTGGAGGGAGCAAGCGAGATCTATCGCAACCTGGTGCTTGAAATGGCCTGACACTGCAGCTGAACTGCACGCTGCTTCACAGCATGCGCACCGCCTCATCGAGCAACTTTTATGGGCGACATGCCCTGCCAGTCTCTTTGTTGGCAGCTCAAGACTTGCGCAGCAGGGCTGCCGCATAAGTCCGCCACCCCTGAGACGGTGCGCTTCTAGCCCAGTGTCCAGCAATTGCCGGTGGCGCATACGATGGGGCGGTGGCGTGCTGTTACCTTGACTTTGGCAGTGGGTCTATAGAGTGAAAAGCATGCCACGCGAATCCACGCCCATGCTTTCGACCAATTCGACCAAGCAACTTCCGCTATTCCCCCACGCACCCAAACCCCGCAACGATGTGAGGAGCCGGCCCTGCTCTTGATGGCATGCTCGGGCACGAAGCTCGATCGGGATGCGCGCGCCATCGACCTATACCGGGACGTGATGTATGAATCGTACCGGGCGCACGTGCGCAGCGATGCGGCGCCCCGCGTCCTGATCCTGTCCGCGCGTCACGGTTTCCTGCAGCCCGACACCGAGATTGCCCCCTACGATGAGCGCATGACGCGGCAACGCGCCGACCAGATGCTCTCTGACTTGTCGCGCTACCTTCGGCCTGCTTCCTGGCCAACTCGCGTCGGCACAGTGATGCTCGCCGGAGGCAAAGAGTATCGGCGCGTCATGCGCGCGGCGCTGGCCCGCCGGTACGGACCCACGCTGCCGCCTGTCCTGCAGGAAACCAGTGGTGGCATCGGGATGCAGCGGTCGCAACTCGGCGCCTTCCTTGACGGATTGCAGCCGGCGTTCCGCGACCAAATCGGCCAGCACGCCAACGGCACACCGCTCTATCGCGCGTATGGATGGATCAAGGCCGGCGCCCTCGCCACCCTGCTCTACCGGGCGGCGCCCGCTCTTCCCTCGCGCCAGGCTCGCGTGCTCTCGGTCTTCAAGGGGCCGAGCGGCCCCACCGCCGACGTTGAAGTGGAAGAGTTCGTGCGCGGCCGCGCCAACATCCGCCCGCGTTGGGTCAGCGTCAGGGAACTCCACCTTTCCACCGAGGTACCGGCATGAGTGATTTTGACCGACAACTGCATCGGGATGCAGTTGACCTGTGCCAAACCGGTCCAGCTACGCACGCAAACTCGTGGCGTTGGCCCATGCAGGGCTGAAGGCGTGGGCAAAGGTCGGCAATCTGCAGTTCCCGCCCGAAAAGCGGTATGCAGTACTCCAAGAAATCGTGCGCTACTGCGCCGAGGAATGCCTGTTGGCGTGCTGCTTCACGCAGGCGGACCGCTTGGGGCGGATCGCGGACGGCTGGACGCCGCCTACCTTCGCTACGCCTGCACTCGCGCAAGACTCGCCGCGCGCCGCAACCGTTATGGGCGGCCGCAGTTTTGCCCCCTATTTGCAAGCGATATCCACCGCGCAGCGGTGGCAGGTGTGTGGAATGGGGTAAATTCAGTATATAACAGTGGGCATGACGCAAATGGACTCCCTCTGGTTCAGCAACCAGCAAGCCAACGCAGGCGTACCGGGACTGGCAGGCTCGCGAAGCGGCCGGCGCTGATCGCTGCCCCCTTCTCGTCGCGCTCGATCATCCATCACCAGGCGATATTCGAGCATTTTCGTCGGCACCGCTGGCACGAGACACGACCATTGCCTCCTTCGGCACGGCCGGCGTCGACGCGTTCTGGCAAACCCCCAATGGCCGCACATACTCCCAGGCCACCCGCATGCGGTATGTGAAGCTGCTGGACCGGCTGGCCGCCCACAAGGCGTCAGCAGTACCTGTGTGTCATGGACGAAGCCCAGGCCCTTATCGACCGGAAACGCAGTGCGCGCCCTTGAGTGGACGGCGTGGGCGAGGGCGGATTTGCTGGCGATCGTCGACTACATTTCCGACGACAATCTTGATGCGGCGCAGCACCTGAAGGACGAGCTCCAGGCGAAAGCGGCATGCCTGCCGGAACACCCTTGGCTCTATCGGTGACCTACTCCCCCGGCGCCGGCTTCGGCAACCTATCAACAATTAGGAAATTCCAATAAATTCAGTAGGTTAGGAGAAGTGCTTCTATTGGATGGTCGTTTGATGGCGAGCTCACAGATGCTTCCTAAGTATTCTTTCATGTGTCGCTGACCCAGGCCTCATGGATAAAACTGGCCCGCCCGAGCGTCGGGCAGACCGCAGCACTCGTTACCAGAGCCAGCGGAGGTCGCTAGTCTTGGCGCCCGTCGTTTGTTATGCACTGCCGCCACTTTCAAGCAGGAAAGCGGCGCGCGCTTAACCCGCCGATACCTTCAGCCGCCAGGACCGGTCGGGCCCAGCCTCATATTGCGTCCCCGCCTTGCGCCAGCGAGTGTCTCGCCGCTTGCACTTGCTGATAAAGACCGGGCAGGTCAAGATTTTCCAGTCAATCCCCAGGTCCACTTTGTAATACCCGTGCGCCACGGCGTTGCATTTGATAGGCGAAGGCAAGGGGCAGCTCGGGATGTGCTGCCGCAAAGTCAGGATGGTGACCCTCGATATTGACCCAACTCGGCCCTGGCGAGATTGTCGAACCCACATCGCGCATGCTTTTGCCACTGTGAATTTCGTCCGGGACGTGGCGCGTGCGCCGTCCGATACAATGTTTGAGCTGATCCTGAACCGTTTCCCGACTGCCGTCCATGCTGAAGCCTGCCGCCACCCTGCGAATCGAACTGCTGGACGTGACACCCCTCGTTTGGCGAAGGTTTGTGGTGCCCGCGCATGTGCAACTGCCCAAGCTGCACAAGATCATCCAGACGGTGATGGGCTGGGAAGACAGTCACCTCCATCTGTTTGACTTTGGCGGCACGGCATACGGTGTGCTGGACGACGAGTTTCCAGACGACCTCACTCGGTCCGAGAAGGGCGTGCGGCTGGATAAGGTGCTTGGCTCAGCCACCCAATTCCAATACCGCTATGACTTCGGGGACAACTGGCGGCATCGCATCGTGGTCGAGGCGCTGGGTGCGCCAAACCTGTGCTTCACGCTTCCGATTTGCTTGGCCGGCGAGAACGCGTGCCCACCTGAAGACGTCGGTAGCGTCGCCGGCTATGCTGAGTTCCTGCAAGCCTTGGTGGATCCGGAACATCGCCAGCACGACGACTACCGAACCTGGGTCGGTGGGATTTTCGATCCCGCGGGATTCGACGTGAATGCAGTCAATGCCAGTCTGCGTACCCTGCGATAAGGGATGCGTTTGATTGGGCGGGCCCCGTGCTCCGCTTACGCAAAGAGCGCGGCAACATCATCTCACTGGGTCCCCGGCTACGGCTTACCACCGGTCCCCAGTGTGGGGTTGCTTTAGACTTGGCCACGGCCGCTAACCCGTGCATAGCGAGCGCAGCAGGGTTGCGACGTTGGCACGGCTGGTCGCTTGCACACGGGTCATGAGGTCATGACCAATTTGCCCCAATCCGTAGGTCTCAGCGATATCGTGTTGGAGGCGAGACCATAGGCCACTGGTGACCTCAGCGTCGGCCATTGCTCGGTGCGCCCGGCCGGCCATCGGCAAGTGCAGCATCTTCGCTAGCGTCGCTAGCTTGTGATTCTGTGCCTGCGGGTAAACGCGTCGCGCAACAAGCATCGTACAGGCGAACGACTGCGGTGCCGACATGCCGAGGTGAGCCAGCTCCGCCTGCCAAAACCTTCGGTCAAATCCCGCGTTGTGGGCCACCACGGGATAGTTGCCCACGAACTGTGCTGCTTCACGCATCACCGTCGATGCGGCGGGCGCCGATGCGATCATCTCGTTGGTAATGCCAGTCAGGCGCACCACCTCAGCAGGGATCCGCCTACCCGCATTCATCAAGCTTTGATAGCGGTCGACAACATTTCCGTCACGCATCAGGATGACAGCAATCTCCGTCGCTCGGTCACCTCGACTCGGCGACAGTCCTGTCGTTTCAAAATCAAGCACCGCAACGGTCTGCACGTGGCCCCTCTTGTCAGTCTGCGCACCGGGCCGCTTTTTGCCAAATGTTGGCGTGATCAGCGCGTACCAAGGAATGGCACCAGCACGGCATCCGCATTAAAGGGCATCATTCTCCCACGCTCTGGGTGCCCTGCCCCATTGGTAAGCCATGCTTTGGATACCAGGTGCGCGGATCCAGAGACGTTTGTTCGCGGCCGCGGCCTGACACAGTTATCGCGTCCGGATGTAGGCCCTGAACAGGCCCGGATGCAGGCCGCGCAGGGTCTTTCTTCGTTCGAGAAGTTCATGCTGCCGGCCTTCATGTTCGAGGCTCAACAGTTCAAGCATGATCCGCAGCCCCTGCTCTGGCAATGTATGCGTCGAGGACTCACACGCGCGCAGGAGAGCCGCCAGCCCCGGTTTGTCAGTCAGTGCCCACGCTGGAAACCACGCAAGATCCTCGATGGTGCCGTCTCCGTCGAAATTCGCATCGAATCGCCGACGTAACGCCAGCAAAGACGGATCCCCGAGCGATTGCATTAGCCCGCCAAGCCGCTTCGGCGACAGCCAGGCAAGCTCGACCAGGAGCGGCCACGCGGGTTCCAGCCCTTGGAGTCTGTAGACCGTCTCGGCCATCCATGCGAGCGGGATGGGAATACGTCGCCACGACTCGATCTGCTTGATGCTCTCGCGTGCCGCAGACCACTCCCCTGCGCGCATCCATAGCGGCGCGGCATGCCATTCTCATCTCGCGGTGAAATGGCAATGGTGAGGCGGCTTGCGCGGCGGCCCGCCACAGCGGTATGCACCAGGCCCTGCCCGCGACATCCCCGAATGCACGACTGCAGCCGGCTCGCTCGGCGAATAAAGGGCCTCGCACGTGTCACGGAGTGCAGACTGGCGATGTGATCAGGGACTCAAGCGCGGCAAGCACGTCATTGCGAAGCATGGTATCGCGGCTGTCTTCGAAGAGGTCGAGCTGCGTCGCGTGCTGCGCGAGATCGCGACTTGCGCGCTTCAGTCGCCGCGCCCTAGCCCCCGCCTCTCGCAGTGGCGCAATGCCCCCCCCGGAATGTACTTTCACGAAAGTGAAATTATTACCCCTCGTGATGGACCGCCGTTGGTTCCTTGTCGCCGTAGTGGCAGTGGTAGCCGCAGTTGATGCCGCCAACCGCAACAAATCTCGCGCACGACAACCCCATCGGCCCAGACGTGACGACCGGCCGTCCGTGGCAACGCGAGACTGCGCCGCATCGCCATGACTTTTCAGCCGAGCCGCTACGCTGAAAAGTCCGAGAGCCACGACCACCGATGTGGAAGTTGAGGAGAGCGTTCGGGGCCGCACGAAGATCTCCGCGCGCTGGGGCAAGGATTTGCAACCACTCACGATACAGGAGGCTGCGTGACCGATCTCCATCAAATGCTTGAAGCAAAAGCCCTATTCCAGCCGTTTCATGGCACATCTGAGGCGCTGATCGCCCTGGCCCATGCCGGCTTTCGCGCCTGGGCCGAGGCGGACAATTTGAATTTCCCCGAGGAAAAGCGCTACGCCCTGCTGCACGAAGTCCTGCGCTACTGCGCCGACCGGTGCCTGCTGGCTTGTTGCTTCTCCCAGGAACGACGGCTGAGCGAGATCGCCGAGATGCTGGACGCAAGCTATCCCCGCTATGCGCTGACTCGAGCGCGCGTGTCTGCGCGGCGCAATCGCAATGGAAGACCGCGCTTTAACCCCCCCTCTGCTGCAAGCAATTCCGCCTCAGCGAGGCGGCAAGGTGTTGGGGGAAAGTCAAATTCAGTATATAACTTCGCCTATGACTGGAATGGACATCCTCTGGCTCTCGAACCCCACGCTTGCTTACCGTGACTGGCAGGCCCGCGAGGCGGCCGGCGCGGACAGGCGCCCCTTTGCTGAGCGCTCGATCGTGCAGCACCGGGCGATGTTCGAGCACTTCCGTCGGCACCTGCTGGCCCGGGGTACGTCGGTGGCCAGCTTCGGCACCGACGACATTGAAGCCTTCTGGCAGACCCCGGAGGCGAAGACCTACTCGCAGGCCACCCGCATGCGGTACGTGAAGCTGCTGGATCGCTTGTGCCGGCATCTCGTCTTCGCCGGCGTGCGCGAGGACAACCCCGCCGCAGGCCTGCTTGCCTCGGTGCGCTGGCCAGAGGAAGAGCCCACACCGCAATACCTCGATGCGACAACTGACCAGCGCCTGCAGGCCTACCTCCAATCCCCCACCGAAGACTTGGCCAGCCTGCGCAGCCGCGCCATCGTGGCAATCTTTCTCGGGACGGGTATCACGGCGGCCGAGGCGCGCGTGGCGCGTATGGGCGACCTCCATCCCGACGCCGCGCCGTCGTACCTGTTCGTTCCAGCTCAGGGTCCAAGGGAGGCGCGCACCGTGCATCTGTCGGACTTTGCCGAGCCGCTGCTGCGCGACTGGCTGGCGCGCCGAAGGGCGCTACCGATCAAGGGCGATCGCCTCTTTACCCTGCGCCCGAACGGCCAGCCGATCACCGACATGAGCCTCGGCCGGATCGTCTCGGAGATACTCAATACGATCGGCGCCACAGATGTCGAGATGAGCCCGCGCACGCTGCGCAATACGTTCTGCCGCCGCCAGCTGCTCGCCGGCCTCCCGCGCGAGGAAGTCAGCCAGATGCTCGGGCTGGCCAGCAATCGCACGTGCGACCGGATCTTTGCCACCATCCAGCAGCCTGCGATCTAGCGCAGCGGCTAACGCCCTGGAGAAACCAGCAATGCCTGCGCTGTACGAGAGTCCCTTGGACATGCCGCTGGAAACGGCCAAGGCCCTCTACCGCCGCGCGATTGAACCGAACGCGTCCTACGGCGAAGGCGAGGCCTGGTGGGCCGCTGTCGCGGCAGAAGTCGTGGCCGTTGCCGGCGCGGAGAATACCGCCGCGGCGGCCATCATCGCGTGGTGGCATCACGACTGGAGCCAGGTGGGCGATACGCCGAAGGCGGCAGCCGCGCGTTTACGCCGCGCATCCCGGGCCCTTTCGCGCCGGGTCAGCAAGTGAACTGCGGGGAATTTCCCGCTTGCAAGGATGCCGGCTTTTGCTATCCTTCGCTGGTGCGCTGCATGCCAGTACCGGCCTGCAGGCGCGCATCTCCAACCCGATACGACCATGGCCACGAAAGCTAAACCCGTAGCAAAGACCGCAACGAAGACCGCAACGAAGACCGCTGCAAAGAAGGCTGCCCCCGCCAAGAAGGCCGCTCCGACCAAAAACGGTGCAGCGGCCGCGCCGGTCGCAAAGCCGATCAAGGACACCTTCAACAAGTCCAGCCTGCTGGCACACTTGGTTGCCCAGACCGAGCTGGACAAGAAGACCGTGCAGACCGTGCTGGCTCACCTGGAAAATACCGTGCTGAGCGCGGTCCACAAGAAGGGCGCTGGCGAGTTCACCCTGCCGGGCCTGTTCAAGGTGGCGGCCATTCAAGTGCCGGCCACCAAGAAGCGTTTCGGCAAGAACCCGTTCACCGGCCAGGATCAATGGTTTGCTGCCAAGCCAGCCAGCGTGAAGGTGAAGGTGCGTCCGCTGAAGAAGCTAAAGGACGCCGCCTTGTAAGCTACCCCATCGTCCCACTGGGCAAAAGAAAGCCCCGGCATCTCGCGAGGTCGGGGTTTTTGCATGAACTGGGGCAGCGACCCATAGGGCAGCGCCCCATGAGTTGATTGGAGCGGGCTACACGTCCGCGAGGTAAGCCCGCAGCCGCTCCCGCTTTCGGTTCCGGCAATACGCTGGCCCTCGCGGCAGTCCGCGAAGTTCGACACATTGGCCTCAATCTCATTGGCCAACTGGCGCAGAAAATGCGCCGCCGCTGTCGGGCCGCCGGCCCCTTGGAAGGACCGGTCAGCCAGATCGATACCGATGATCAGGTCCACCGCGCTTGCGGCCCGAAAGCCCATGCTTGACGTGGCTCAGGAAGGCCTCGCGCAGGCCAAACGTGATGTCGTCGCTCTGACCGAGCTGGCGGGCCAGCGCGATCACGTCTGACCATGCCGTGCAGCCGCATAGTCCCTTGAGTTCCAGCGCGCTCCACTGGCTGGCGTAGAGAGCTTGACCTCGACCGCACCGGCACACAGGGCGCCTATGGCGTCGCGATCGACTATTTGGCGGTGCTCCTCGTCCACGACCCAGCGGATACGCACGAACTTGTCGGACCGCTTCAGCTGCGACGCGAGCGAGCTGCGCCATGTCGGGCGGCCCGTCGAAGTCGATGCACGGCGTCGACTTCCGGCGCCGCGTACATCTTGCAGTACCGTTTGCCATCCGCGCCGTACTGCGAGAAGTACTGCAGGCCCCGTGCGTTCCACGCCTTCAACTGGTTGGGCAGGTTCGCCATCCAGTCGTCGAAGGCGAAGACAACCGGGAAGCGCCACAGCTTCAGGCCATCGCAGCGATCCTCGCCGTACTTCTGAAGGATTTCGTCGACGGTGTTGGTGAAGTCCGAACCACGGCAGGTGAACCAACCGGTGTTCTTGGGCGCCAGCGCGTTGCGCAGCTTGGTCTTGCGCTCGATCTCGTTGCCGATCGCCTCGAAAGTCTCGCCGAGGGCGAGCATAGCGTCATGCATCTTGACCGCCTCCGGGTTGGCCTTGGCGGCCTTGGTGAGAACCTTGATACCGGGGCGGATCTTGCCAATGATGGGCGGCCGCGCGGGCTGCTTTTCTATGAGACTGCGGGGATGCCCGAAGTCGGTGTAGCCAATGGTTCGTTGCGTAGTGCGCTTCTCCTGCATTCAAGGACTTGAACGACGGCAGCGCGAATGGACGCAGCATGCTCCCGAAGACGCAGGGCTGTGTCGGCTCCGCGCCGGGTCATTACTTGGGAAAGGAACGCCGCTTGGGCGGGCTCCGCGACAGGCCACATGAGCGGCTGCACACAAACTGAGCCACGCACCGGGCTGGCCGACATAGTCGGACCGCCGGCGGGCGAGCATGGCCGCAATCGCGGCACGAATCTCGGAATTCTGTTCGATGGCAGACAGCATGCTCAGCTCCTGTGTCGAGGGTTCCTACAAACAAAAAAAAAGCCCGCTCCGGCAATGTGGAAGCGAGCTTGTTTGCAGGAAAACCCGTTGCCACACACCTTCCGGTGGCGTGGCAACCAGGGAGCTGTGCGCCAATGCGCATGCTTTATGAGGACGTAAAAGTCGTCCTCGTACAGCAGGGTCACGCTGCACTTTAGAACACGAGGTTCACCGCAGGATCACGGATCAGCCGACGACAGCCGTTCTGCCCAAGAGGGGCCAAGAGAGAGACGCCACTTGGTCCCGAGCTCGAACGGTGTCCACAGTCTCCGCAATTCCCGGGCCAGCCCGCAAGAGTGGCACCGCGTAAGCCTTCGCCTGGAACAAAAAGGCAGCAGTTCACGCCGGGCTAACAGGAACACAGGCGCTCGCCTGTTGGGTCAGCCGATCACTCTTGAGAAGTCGGCGGTCGACGGATAGTAGTGCCGCTTCAGGCTGCAGCATGGTCAGGTTGTGATGGCCGGATACGGCAGCCAGCGCGCGTAACCTTGTCGCCAGCCGCATGGTCGCCGTATGCCGTAGATTGTGCCAATGGGAAGCATTCCTGGCAGCCAGTACCCTGACTGCTACCCATCGCCGTCCTGCTATTCAGCGAAAAGGTCTGGACCAAACACTTCGTAATGGATGCATCCCTCATGAACGCCCAGCTTCTTAAGTGCATCATGCTGCATCCGCATAAACGGAATCGGACCGCAGATGTAATAGTCGGCGTCAGGCAGCAGGATCGATTTCTCGATCAGCTTCACATCGACCAATCCCGGGTAGTCGTAGTCCCGGCCTTGGACATCTTCCGATAGCGGCTGGTCATAGAACACAAAAAGATCGAAGTTTTCGTACGCCTTAGCTGCTTCGCGCAGCCGGTCACGCATGGCGTGTACGGCACTGTTGCGTGCCCCATGCACAAAAACCACTTGCCTCGGCGGTTCCTGCAATGCGTTCTTGAGCATGCTGATCATGGGTGTCAGCCCCACGCCGCCGCTGATCAATACGATGGGTGTTCTCGCATTGACATCGATATGGAAACTCCCGTACGGCGCAGCCAGCCTGACCTCATCCCCGACATTGACGTGATCGTGCAGCAGGTTCGAAACATAGCCCGGTGGCTGCGTCCCGCCAGCTTCCCGTTTGACGGAGATGCGATAGCTGCGTCCGTTTGGCATATCCGACAGGCTGTACTGGCGAATTTGCTGCAAGCCAAGCGCGGGCACATCAATCGCGACACTGGTGTATTGGCCGGGTTCGAAGTTCAACAACGGACCACCATCGACCGGCTCAAGGATAAATGACGTGATCACGTCGCTTTCGGGGCGCTTCTCGCGAACCACAAAGTTGCGCCATCCCTTCCAGCCGCCCGGTTGTTCCGCAGAACGCTCGTATAACTCGCTTTCCATGCCCATCAGGACATCGGCGAGATTCCCATAGGCTTGCGCCCATGCGGAAATAATGTCGTCGGTTGCGGCATCGCCCAAGACTTCCTTGATCGCTGCCAGCAGGTGTTCCCCAACAATGGGGTATTGTTCCGGCCTGACGCCGAGACTCGCATGCTTGTTGGCAATGTTCTTCAATACGGCCAGCAGACTGCTCGGGTCCTCGATATTCTCGGCATATGCATAGACCGCCCGCGCCAGCGCCTGTTGCTGTTGGCCTTGTTCCTGATGAGCCATGTTGAACACATTCTTCAGTTCGGGGTGTGCTTCGAACATGCGCTTATAGAAGCACTTGATGATGTCATAACCGTGTGCGGCCAGAACCGGTGCCGTGGCCTTTACGATGTCCTTCGTCTGCTGGGTCAGCATTGCCTCTCTCCTTACGCGGGCGTGGGGGTCGCCAAATTGGGAAGGCTAGACGGTGGCCCAATCTCGCCGCCTTGATCAAGGTCAAGTCTAGGTGAGACGTTCTTGACGGGGCAACGCGCAGTGGTTGTTGAAGGCTTGCGGGATGCAACTACCTGGCGGCGATCGAAGTCGTAAGGGTCTTCCGCATTTTGTGTGACGACGGCGAACTCGCGTGGACGACCTTGCCGTCGTCTCCCCCGTGACAAACGTGGGCGAGCCCGCCAGCCTCGTCGAACGGCTCCAATGATTCTCTGAACTCGCTGATTTTTTATGCACTAAATTACTTATGCACCACTTTCATGTTGTCAGGCGGCAGTATGGTGCCCACGCCGCTTTCACCGGGAAATTTGGATTCTCATTCCTATGCCAGAACCGCCAGGCGAGCGCTGACCAGACGGTTAATGCTGACGCCTTGCTCCGCCGCCTGAGTCGCCAAGGAAAGATGCAACTCCGGCGGGATGCGAAGCGATAGGACTCCGCTATATTGCTTGTCCGCCAGCGGGATCAAGAACGATGCCAAGATTAGGTCGGCGGTGAATCCATTACGCAGTCGCCTCGTCGCGGAGAATAAGCTTGTGGATATCGGAGAGCGCGGATGGGACGACCTCCCGTGCATCGAACTTCGAAGCTCCCCTCTTGTACGGTCTTGTGTTTTTGTCAACGTGATCTATTGTGAATTGGCATCTGTGTCGGCAAGCATCCGAGGCTCGCGTGGCTGAAGAATCAACACGCACGATTTAGCACCCAAGAGAGGGAACATCATGCTTCGCGGACTATTCATACTCCTTTGCCTCTGCCTTGGAACATTGTCCGCAGCACAGACCAAGGGAGAACCTGAAAAAAGCATCGAGCAAGGCCCCCTGGAGAACCGGGTTAAGACCCTTGCGTCCATACAACCGGGGCTCGGGACTGTGATGCATGAGATGGGTTACCGTTTTACTAATATCTATTGGGCAGCCAATGGTGGCAATTGGGGCTTGGCGCAATACCAGCTCAAGGAGCTTCTTGAAGCTCAGGAAGTGGGAGAAATAACCAGACCGCAGCACGCACCAATGCTAAAGGCCAATGAGGAAACCTACCTCGCACCGCTGGCTCAAGCCATTGAAAAGCAAAACATCAACCAATTTAATCACCGTTTCTCGGCGGCGGTGAACGGTTGTAACGCGTGTCATACCGCATTGGGCTATGGCTTCATTCTGTTTAAGGTACCCAAGCTGCCGAAGCAGGAGTTTCTTGACTTTTCCCTCAAGACCGACCCCAAGCACTGACGTTCGTTCAGCGTCAGCGCTTGTCACCATGGAAAACCGCATAGCGCCCTCACGGGCTTCGCCGTACCGCCGGCCACGAATGGTGAACTGGTGCAGATGTTCGTCCGTCCAGCCCATGACCGCCTGGATGACAGGCGTGTGGCTGCCCGAGGGCAATGTGCTCGGAATAGACGATAGTGCCCATCAAATTGTATTTTGGCCGCTCCCCCGGTGAAAGACGCCTACCTGTTCTTCCAGAAGGTCGAGTAGCAGAGCGAAATTGATGTGCTCGGCATGCTATACAGCAAGTTGGTTGGCTATGGCGCGATCCACGGAAGCGGGTTAAGTTTAGTTTGCGTTTGAACGCCATATCGAACTCAAGCGCCCTTAGCAAGGGTCTTCAGTCCATAGACAGGGCTGATATAGATCAATGGATTGAATTACGGAACGCTCCTCCAATGTCTTGGCCGTGCGCGGTGGCGGCGCTGGCCGGCGGCCAGTCGCTGCATGAATGGGCCCGTCACGCTGGCCAAGGCACGCTCGCCAGTGATGATGCCAGGGTGCCAGCATGTCTTGGTACTGTTCCCTGACGTTCGTACCGAGGGTCCGGCCCAGGCGCCTTGGCGAATACGAAGCGCGGGCAACTCACAGCGGTTAATCGATTTTTCGTTCTACGGCTCTCTTCTGCCGGATCGCGAGCTTTTTTTGCGCCGCGGCATCGAGGAGAACGTTGATCGCCCACGTCGCGGGCGCCGTCACGGAGTGCAGCCATTTCCGTCAGCGGATGTCCCGGCAGGCTCGTGGACGCGGCGGAAATCCTCCTTAGCCTGCCGCCCCCACGTCATCTTCGGAGGTCCTATCAAGTCGCCGGCGCGCGTGGGTGCCCGCGTGCGACCGGTCATTCCTGCGGGATGAGGAAACGCTCGGGACGTTTGCCCAACCACGCAGGCGCCCGGCCTCGTCCGGACCAGGTTTTCCCGGTCTTGGGATCCATATACTTCGGCGGCAGCGGCTCCTTTTCCGCGGGAGCGGAGGCGGTACCGGCGGGCCTGCCCCGACGGCGCCGCGGCGCGACATCTTCCGGCGACAGACCATACTGAGACATCAAGCCGCGAATCTGTTCGATGACGCTCGCGACCTCGGTGGCGCGTGCCTCTTCGATCTGTGCTTCCAAAGCTTGTTTTTGCACAATCAGTTCTTTATACGTCGCCATCTCTTCGTCTCCAATTTTCAAGTCCCGATTGACTTATACGCATTCTAAAGTCGGTCCGCAAGGTGTTCTCTAGATACTGATATGACTTCCCGTGTCAATCGGGATTGGTCTTTGGTTTCTGGTTTGTGCGTTTGATCTGAATTTCCTGAGGGCGACGTAGCAGTAAGTCTCGACGGTGGCTCACACTGGATATTCGCGGGTTGGCTACCGCATTACAGAGGTCTACCTGGACATCCCCCGTTTGCGAAGGTTTTCGTGCGCGCTGACTGACAGGATAGGTTGCAGCTCTACATTCGGCCTTGTTGCAGCCTGACGCGCTGCGGGCCCCTATGAAATCCGCTGACTCGCACCTCATTCCGCCCAGGAGCTAAAAGCTCTCTCTGTAATTCAGGTTTGGCGAGCCCCGGTCCGACCTGTGTTGTCATCGCATACGATTGCCACCGCGACCTTTCAACGTGTCGTCCTGTAAAGGGTTATTGCTCTGGTACAGCACACACCGTGATCATGCCGGCTTCGTACTCACATGCTCTTTTTCATAGGGGCTGTTGTGGGCGAGAACTACCCAGATTGTACGGGCCATCTTGTTGCCGAGCGAGACGATCGCGACGTTGGAATGCCGTCGTTTGACGAGCTGGGTACCCCATGCACCCGGATCCTTCGCATTAGGTATCACCTCGCTTACTGATGCCCAGCAACACGGTCTTCCTGCCCGTGCCCGTTTGTTTGGGAACCAGGCCGAGCCACGCCGCGAATTCCCGCCCGGACCTGAACGGCTTCGGATTACCCATGGTCGCGACGGCCGCGGTGGCGGTCAGGAGCCCGACGCCCGGTATGGCAGCAATCGCCTTGCATGCCTGGTCGGAGGCGGCCCAGTTGGTCGCGCTCGAGCTTGCTTACCCGCTCTGCCAGATGGCACAAGTGCGGCTGTTCGTGCGCTGGACGACCACTATCGGTGGCGGCCAACCGGCTGCTGACGGAAATCGAGAAAACTTCTCGGTGTTCCGGAATCGGCCGGCCAACGCCTCTAGCCCTTTGGATTCGCATGACCATCATCTATGATGTGATTCATGTAATCATCGTATTGCCATCTTGAGGCTCCCATGGAGCAAAAGACCGCTCGGCTTACGCTGCTCATCGATCCCAACAAGAAGGCTGCCTTCGAGCGCCTTTGCGCACAGCAGGATCTGACCGCCTCGCAGGTGATACGGCGTCTTATCCGCGACTACCTGGCCCGGCATGGCGTCCAGTACGTCCCCAGCGGCGTGGACACGGACAAAGCGGAAGCCATGGGCAAAGAGAGGCCACCGGTCGGCGCGCCGTCGCGGCGCGACGCGAAACTTCCCGCCAAGCGCCGTGCGATCCGTCGCGGAGCCTGATCCATGAGCAGCGTGCCCCCTCTTACCCAATGGCTCCATCTCGACTGGATGCTTGTTGTGGTTGGGGCCTGGCTGCTTGTCGGCGTGGCAGGGGTCCTGGTGCTGCATCGGTTTGCCCTGGTATCCCACGTGCTATTCCCCATCGGGGGACTGCTAGGGCTGGCGCTGTTCGGTCTGGCGCTCCACGCCGTATTCCGCGCGCCTGAGGCTGCCGTGCTGCCCATTGGCCTGCCCGCACTGCCGTTCCACCTCCGGCTCGACAGCCTGTCGGCCTACTTCCTGATGGTAATGGGAGGGGTGGCGACCGGCATCTCGACGTTTGCGGCTGGCTACTTCCGCAAGGGCGAAGGCACGCCACCAGGCCTCCTTTGTCTTGAGTACCACCTGTTCCTCGCCAGCATGACCGGGGTGATCCTGGCAGACGATGCCTACTCTTTCATGGTGATGTGGGAAACCATGGCGTTGTCTTCATTTTTCCTGATGACCGCCAACCACCGCATCGCCGAAGTCCGCGCCGCCGGCTATCTCTACATCACGATGGCACGCATCGGAGCGATCGCCATCCTGCTGTGCTTTGGCGTGCTGCAGGCCAACACCGGCGACTATACGTTTGCCAGCATGCGAGGCCAGGCGCTGACGCCGCTCTGGGCCTCGGTCGGTTTCCTGCTGGCGCTGTTCGGATTCGGCGCCAAGGCCGGCGTCCTACCTTTGCACGTCTGGCTGCCGGAGGCGCATCCGGCTGCGCCGTCACCGGTGTCGGCAATGATGAGCGGCGTCATGCTCAACACTGCCATCTACGGCCTGCTGCGTGTGTCCTTCGACCTGCTGCACGTGCGTCTGTGGTGGTGGGGCGGATTGCTGCTGGCCATTGGATTGGCCACCGCGCTGTTCGGCGTGGTCTTTGCCGCGGTACAAACCGACATGAAGCGGCTTCTGGCTTATTCGTCGATCGAGAATATGGGCCTACTCTTCGTTGCCATGGGCCTGACACTGCTGTTTTCAGCCTACGGCATGGCGCCAATGGCCGCCCTGGCCCTGACAGCCGCGCTCTACCATGTCGCCAGCCATGCCTTCTTCAAGAGCCTGCTCTTTCTGGGAACCGGTAGCGTGTTGCATGCCACCGAGGAGCGAAGCCTCGGCAAGCTAGGCGGATTGATTCGCTATATGCCATGGGTGGGCTGGCTGACGCTGCTGGGCGTGTTGGCTAGCGCCGGGCTGCCCCCGCTCGGCGGTTTCGTCTCAGAGTGGCTGCTGCTGCAGAGCTTCCTGTTCACGCCGGGTCTCCCGGAACCGATATTGACCATGCTGATCCCGGTGGTAGCCGCGCTGATCGCGCTGGTGGCGGCACTGGCCGGCTACACCATGGTCAAGTTCTTCGGCGTGATCTTCCTCGGCCAGCCCCGTGAGCCCAAGCTGGCCCACGCGCACGACGCCGGCCGCTGGGAGCGCGCGGGCATGCTGTGGCTGGGGCTGGGTTGCATCGCGCTTGGCCTGCTGCCGACCCAGTTCGTCCAGCTGATCGATCCGGTGACGCAGCAGCTGGTGGCGAGCGGACTCGGCGCCCGGACCGCGGCCAGCGGCTGGCTGCTGGCGCCGACCGGCCTGGCTCAGGCCAGCTATGGGCCGGTCATTTTCCTGCTAGGCATCCTCGCCAGTTTTGCGCTCGCCTACCTGCTGGTGCGCCGCTTTTACCACGGTCGGCTTCGCCGCAGCCCGCCCTGGGCTTGCGGCTTCCCATGGAGCACCGCGCGCATGCAGGACACTGCCGAGGGTTTCGGACAGCCGATCCGCCAGATCTTTGAACCGTTTTTCCTGATGCGCCGCGATCTGCCGACGCCATTCGATGAACAGCCGCACTACCGGGTCACAGTGGCGGATCATTTTTGGCGCTGGATGTATGTCCCCGTGATCGATCTGGCGTCGTATCTGGCCCGGCTGATCGGCCTGATGCAACAGGGACGCATCTCGGCATACCTGCTGTACAGCTTCCTGACCCTGGCCGCCACGCTATTGGCTGTGATGCGATGAAGGTTACATGAACCTGACCGGAATCCTGTCACAGCTACTCGAGATTGTGATCTCGATCGCGCTGGCGCCACTACTGATCGGCTGGGTCAATCAGTGGCGGGCATGGCTGCAGAACAAGTCGGCACCCAGCCTCTGGCAACCGTATCGAATGCTGCACAAACTATTCAACAAGGAATCGGTGGTCGCAGATAATGCGTCGCCGCTGTTCCGCGCCACGCCCTATGTGGTGTTCGGCTGCATGGCGCTCGCTTGCTCGATCATCCCTACCGTTTCCACGGACCTGCCACTGGCACCGGCCGCCGACGCGATCGCCCTGGTCGGCCTGTTCGCGCTGGCGCGGGTCTTCATCTCGCTGGCGGCGATGGATGTCGGCACCGCGTTCGGAACGCTGGGCGCGCGGCGCGAGATGCTGATCGGCTTCCTGGCGGAACCGGCGCTGCTGATGGTGCTGTTCTCCGCCTCGCTGATCTCCAAGTCCACCTCGCTCACCACCATTGTCGAGACGATCGCTCACCGGGACCTGGCCATCTACCCGGGCCTGGCGTTTGCCGGCGTTGCGTTCACCATGGTATCTCTGGCCGAGAACGCCCGTATACCGGTCGACAATCCCGCCACTCACCTCGAGCTGACGATGATCCACGAGGCGCTAATCCTCGAATACTCGGGCCGACATCTGGGACTCCTTGAATGGGCGGCCAGCCTCAAGCTGTTCGCCTATTCCTGCATCGGCCTGGCACTGTTCTTTCCCTGGGGCATTGCCGAAGCGCATGCTCCCCTGGCCATACTGCTGGCGCTGCCCGCGCTGCTGCTCAAGCTCATCGTGGGTGGGGTCCTGCTGGCGGCGCTGGAGACGGCGAGCGCCAAGATGCGCATCTTCCGTGTGCCGGAGTTCCTGGCCACTGCCTTTCTGCTGGCTGTGATCGGCATGCTGGTCCACTTGCTGCTGGCTCACTGAAAACACGGCAATGACTGCGCTCCTCACCCAGTTCGTCAACCTCCTTGGCGCGGTGCTATTGATCCTCGCCTTCGCCATGATCTCGCAACGACGAATCCTGTCGCTGATTAACCTGTTCACGCTGCAGGGGGCGACCTTGGCGTTGGCCACCGCCGTCGTCGGCTACGTGACGGGCCAGCCGCACCTTTATCTGTCGGCCGGGCTGACCCTGATACTCAAGGTGTTGCTCATCCCCTATCTGCTGCACCGCGTTATCGATCGTCTCCAGATACGCTGGGACGTCGAGACGCTGATCAACATTCCCACTACCATGCTGATCGGCATCATAGTGGTTATCTTCGCCTTCAACCTCACCATGCCGATCTCGCGGCTGTCGCTGAAGCTCGCCAGCGGCACGCTGGGCATCGCGCTGGCCTGCGTGCTGTTGTCCTTCCTGATGATGATCACGCGCTCCAAGGCGGTGCCACAGGTCATCGGTTTCCTGGCAATAGAGAACGGTCTCTTCTTCGCCGCCACCGCCGCAACCTATGGCATGCCGATGGTGGTCGAGCTGGGCATCGCACTGGATGTGCTGATCGGCGTGCTGATCCTGGGTGTGTTCATGTTCCAGATCCGCGAGCAGTTCGACAGCTTGGACATCCGTAACCTTGAGAAGCTGAAGGAGGACTGAGTTGATTTCCTTGGCCATGCTGCTCGCAACCCCGTTCGCCGGAGGGCTGGTGCTGGCGCTGGTGGGACATCGCGAGCGTGCACGCGACATCAATGTCGCGTTCAGCCTGGGCACATTCCTCGCCGCCTGCATGCTTACGGCGCAAATCGTCGCCAATGGCCCGATGCTGGCGTGGGGCCGTGAGTTCTACATCGACCCGCTGAACGTTTTTCTGGTTGCGCTCACCGCGTTCGTGGGCCTGACCACCTCGATCTTCTCGCGGCCGTACATGCGGGTGGAGCACGATCACGGTAAGATGACGCCGCCGCGGCTGCGCCTGTACCACAGCATGTACCAGCTCTTCACCTTCACCATGCTGCTGGCGCTGACGACCAACAATATGGGCATCGTGTGGGTTGCGATGGAGGCCGCCACACTGACCACGGTGCTGCTGGTCAGCGTCTACCGCACCGCCGCTAGCCTGGAGGCGGCATGGAAGTACTTCATCCTGTGCGGGGTGGGGATTGCCCAGGCACTGTTCGGCACGGTGCTGCTGTACATGGCCGCCGAGCAGGTCATCGGCCCGGAGGGTGGCGCGCTGCTGTGGACCAACCTGGACGCGGTCAAGCGCCAGCTCGATCCCAACATCATCACGCTGGCGTTCGCCTTCCTGTTTATCGGCTATGGCACCAAGGTCGGCCTGGTCCCACTGCACAACTGGCTGCCCGATGCCCACGCCGAGGGGCCAACCCCGGTGTCCGCGGTGCTCTCCGGCCTGCTGCTCAATGTGGCGCTCTATGCCGTGCTGCGCTGCAAGGTGCTGACCGATGCGGCGCTGGGCAACCATCTGACCGGCCGCCTGATGATGGGGTTCGGCCTGCTATCGGTGGTCGCGGCCGTCTTCTTCCTGATCCGGCAGCGCGACATCAAGCGCATGTTCGCGTATTCGTCGATCGAGCACATGGGCTTGATGACCTTCGCCTTCGGCATGGGCGGGCCGGTCGCCAGCTACGCCGGTCTGCTGCACATGACGGTGCATTCGCTGGTCAAGTCCGCGATCTTCTTCGCTGTTGGCCACGCCGCGCAGAAAGCTGGCACGCAAATCATGGACGACATCCGCGGACTGATCCGTGTCAGTCCCACGGTCGGCTGGGGTCTGATGGTAGGGGTGCTCGCCATCCTGGGTATGCCGCCGTTCGGGGTCTTTGCTAGCGAGTTCCTGATCGTCACGACCGCCATGCGCGAGCAGCCGTGGGCCACGCCCTTCCTGCTGCTCGCACTCGGGTTGGCGTTCGCCGCGGTGTTCAGTCGGGTGCAACCGATGGTGTTCGGCGACACCACGCTCAAGCCGCTGGCGCATCCGCCAGCGCTGGTCCCGGTGTTCACGCACCTCGCCCTGGGGCTAATGTTGGGTCTTTATATCCCGCCCTATCTCAACACCTGGTACCGGCAGGCAGCCGCCATGCTGGGGAACTGACCCGATGACACCGTCAGATCTCAGGCTCGATCTGCTGCGACTGCCCGGGCCGCTGCCAGTCTGGCATGGCCAGGTCGGGCACGACGGCTGGTCCGCCACGGCCCGTGCGGTGGCGGACGCGGGCGGGCGCCTCGTCGCGCTGTGGGGCGTCGACCGGAGCGGCAGCGGCGGTGCGTTGACGGCATGTGTGACGTACGCCACGCCGCGGGGACTGATATGGCTCGAACTGCGGCTTGATGGTATCGCGCCCGCGGTGCCGGATCTGGCCGGCATATTCCCATGCGCGGGCCGGATGCAGCGTGCCATGACCGACCTGGTGGGTATCGCCGTGCCGGGCAACCGCGATGCCCGGGCCTGGCTGGACCACGGCCTGTGGCCGCCGGGGGCGCGGCCGCTGCAAAGCGGCGCGTCTGCGGGAGCGGCCACGGCCGGCAAACTGCCTGCCGACTATCCTTTCGTGCGTGTGGAGGGTGACGGGGTGCACGAGATCGCCGTCGGCCCGGTGCATGCCGGCATCATCGAGCCCGGCCATTTCCGCTTTTCCGTGGTCGGCGAGAAGGTGCTGCGGCTGGAAGAACACCTGGGCTACACCCACAAGGGCATCGAGCGGCGTTTCGCCGATCTGGCGCCGCTTGAGGGTTTCCGGCTGGCCGGCCGGGTCTCGGGCGATTCCACCGTGGCTTATGCCTGGGCCTATTGCATGGCGCTGGAGTCCGCCTGGGGCTGCACGCCTCCACCGCGGGCGGACTGGCTGCGCGCCCTGATGCTCGAGCGTGAGCGGGTGGCCAATCATATGGGTGACCTGGGGGCGCTGGGCAACGACGCGGGGCTGGCCTTCGGCCTGGCGCAATTCTCGCGCTTGCGCGAAGACTGGCAGCGGCTGTCCGGAGAGGCTTTCGGTCACCGGCTGATGATGGACGCCGTGGTGCCGGGCGGCGTTGCGCGCGACCTGACGCCAGCGATGCTTGAGCGCCTGCGTCAGCAGTGCGACCACATTGAGCGGGAAGTACGCGTGCTGCGTGCGGTGTACGATGAGCACGCGGGCCTGCAGGACCGCTTTCTTGAGGCGGGCCGCGTCACGCCACAGCTTGCCGCCCGGCTTGGGCTGACCGGCCTCGCCGGACGTGCCAGTGGCCGCGCCGTGGACCTGCGCTGCGACCTCGCCTGGCTACCTTACGATAGCTTGGCAGTGAAAATGGCCACCCACCGCGGTGGCGATGTCGCCGCCCGCGTGGCGGTGCGATTCGATGAGCTGTTGGAGTCGCTGCGCCTGATCCGCGCTATCTGTGCAGGCCTGCCGGACGGAGCCACGCGAATCGTGCTGCAAGCGCCTGCTGGCGCCGCCATCGGGGCAGGATGGGTGGAGGGCTGGCGTGGCGAAGTCTTCGTCGCGCTCGAACTTACCTATGACGGCCGCATCCTCCGTTGCCATTGCCACGACCCATCGTGGCAGAACTGGCCGGTGCTCGAGCACGCCATCATCGGCAACATCGTGCCGGACTTTCCGCTGATCAACAAATCCTTCAACCTCAGCTATTCGGGGCACGATCTCTGATGTGGCAAATCCTCAAGCAGATTGCCCGCACCGGCATTGTCACCGAGCCGGCGCCGCCCACCGCGGCGGGCGAGCCCGCCTCTATCCAGCGCATTCACCGGGAGCTGCTCGACATTCTCGGTCAGGCGCTGACGATCCGGCAGGTCGACGCAGGCTCGTGCAATGGCTGCGAGCTGGAGATCCACGCACTCGGCAATCCTTACTACAACATTGAAGGTCTCGGCATCAAGTTCGTCGCCAGCCCGCGCCATGCCGACATGCTCCTGGTGACCGGACCCGTCTCGCGTCACATGGAAGAGGCCCTGCGACGCACCTACGCGGCGACCCCGGAGCCGAAACTGGTAGTGGCGGTGGGCGACTGTGGCTGCACCGGCGGTATCTTTGGGGAGAGCTATGCAAGCTGCGGTCGTGTCGCCAATGTCATCCCCGTAGACGTAACCGTGCCAGGCTGTCCACCGCCGCCATTAGAGATCCTGCGCGGGATTCTGAGCGCCATTCGACAGCGGCAGACCAATCCCGCACGGCGCTAGCGATGTTGCTCGCCAGGGCGCCTTGTATGCGATGCCCTGCAATTTGCCAACTTAGGCCCAGACTCGCAATCGTCGACACCGCTTGGCCCCGAAAGCACCTAACGCGCGTCGCGCCATGTGAAGCAGACCCATGCGAACGCCTGGGCAACTAGCCCTTTCCTACTACGTATCACCCACGTTCCTTCGCCGCCAAACCAGGTGCGCCGATCTTCGGTTTGGTGGCGTAGTCCACCTCGTACTGCTGCAAATAGTCGCGGATCATCTGGCGAACAATCTGAGATGGCGTCTGGTCTTGGGCGGCACAGAGCGCCTCAAAAGCCTTCTTCTTCTCCGGGTCGATCAATACGGTCAGGCGAGCGGTCTTGGATTCCATGCGTTCTGGAGTGTCATGTTATGATAATAGTATTATCATTATATACAATTGCAAGGCTCACCACGTATCCCGCCGACATGAACTGTCGTGATGCCGGGGCGTAAGCCAAACTGCATGCCAAGCACGCACTCGCGGCATCAGTAGGGATGAGCGTTTTGGCTCACTTTTTTTCGATGAGGGCACAGTGGTAGAAGTGACCATAGAGGTGGCCGCCAAGGATGGGCTTCAGGCACGGAATTCCGCGCGCTTGGCTTTCACGGCCAATCAGTTTGAGTGCGACATCCTGCTCACCAGCGGCCCCTGGGTCGCAAACGCCAAGAACGTGATGGAGGTCATGCGGCTGTCCGCTCCGGCGGGGACGTACATACGCATCCAGGCGGACGGCGTGGACGAGGCCGCCGCTGTCGTTACCATCGCGGCCTTGCTGAGGGGGGATGCACTCCCCAAGTCTCTCTAATGGAAACGGACAGATGCACGCCGACCGCTCCTCGTTCGAGGCCTATCTGAAATTCCTGGCCGAGGCGACCAGCGACGGTACGCCCCGGGTGTTGGAAACCAAGCACGCGCTGTCGCTGCATTTCGACGCACTGGCCACCCAAAGCTTCATGTCGCGCAAGGATCCCGACAAGCTCGTGCTGGGTTACACCAGGACGATGATGGGCTTCCTGCTGTTGCACCCGACTCCAACCAGAATCTCGATGATCGGCTTGGGTGGCGGTTCACTTGCCAAATACTGCTACCGGCATCTACCCAACACCAAGGTTGTGGCAATTGAGATCAATCCGGCGGTCATCGCCTTGCGCGAGCAGTTCCAGATCCCGCCGGACGACGAACGACTCGAGGTGGTTTGCGCGGATGGCGCCGAATATGTCGCGAACCAGAATGCGCGTCCGGACGTCATCCTGGTGGACGGCTTCCTGGCCGACGGCATGCCGGTACAGCTTGGCACCGCGGATTTTTATGCCGCCTGTCATGCACGCCTGGCCGACACCGGTGTGCTGGTCGCGAATTTTCTCGAAAGCGATCCCGATATCCCGCTCTATCTGGAGGAAGTCAGCGCCGTGTTCGGCAAATCAATGTCGATTTCCCTGTCCGAGGACAGTGCTAACTACACGCTGTTCGCCTGGAAAGGGGCACACAAGCTGCCCGCTCTAGAAGCACTGAAGGCGCGGGCGCGCATCCTGGAAACGGCGCATTCGCTGAACCTGACTGCAGCCGCTCACCGTCTGAAACGCGGCGAGCGCCTTGCATCGGATCGTGCCGCCTGGCCCAAGCTGGCAAGGCGGTCGGTCCGGTATTGACAAGCCTCTTCCTTGCGTGCAGGCCTTCTCACCAACGCAACCATGCCAATCCTGTACTTGCGTAAGCTGACCGGGAAGGAGCGCAGTCCCGACAGCAATCGGCAACTGGCCTGCTACCTGGCCTTTGTTGCCGGAGCAACCAACGCAGGCGGCTTCCTCGCCGTGCAGCAGTATACCTCGCACATGTCGGGGATCGTGTCCGCCATGGCTGACAACCTGGCGCTTGGCAGTTTCTGGCTGATGTTGGACGGCCTGGGGGCGCTGCTGTCGTTTCTGGCGGGCGCCGCCTGCTCAGCGGTGCTGATTAACTGGGGTCGGCGCGAGCACCTGCATAGCGAATACGCATTGCCACTCATGCTGGAAGCCGCGCTGTTGGTGTGTTTTGGCCTGCTTGGAAGCAATCTCGAGCACCACGAATGGCTGTTCGTGCCGGCAACGGTCATGGTGCTCTGTTTCATCATGGGCTTACAAAATGCCATGATCACCAAG
This sequence comes from Cupriavidus sp. FW305-F7, assembly GCF_058782875.1. Classification (NCBI taxonomy): domain Bacteria; kingdom Pseudomonadati; phylum Pseudomonadota; class Betaproteobacteria; order Burkholderiales; family Burkholderiaceae; genus Cupriavidus; species Cupriavidus sp. FW305-F7. Next base: position 36,290 of record NZ_JBYSYC010000065.1, read on the forward strand.
CTGTCAAACGCCGAAATCCGCACCACGCACGTGACCGGAATGGTCACGGACGTCGGCATAGAACTGGGCAAGCTGTTTTACTGGAACTTGTCCAGAGCCGACTTGAGCAAGCCACCAGTGCTCGCCAATCGGCACAAACTGCGGGTACTCATCACGCTCATCGCATTGTTCTTCGCCGGCGGGATCATTGGTGCCCTGGGGTTCAAGCACGTCGGGTTCAGCGCCACGCTCGTGCTGGCAACCCTGCTGCTCGCCCTCGCGGCAGTCCCTGTGCTCGACGATGTGCGTCTGCACTTGTGGCGCCGGGACCTTCTGCCTCATTTGGCCTCACGCTCCCGGCGTTGGGCTCGCGCAGTCAAGGAAGATGCGCACGCGGTGTGGCTGGCCGCGCAAGATCGCCGCACGCCATGGTATGCGAAAGCGCTAGCCTTGCTGGTCGCCGCCTATGCCTTGTCGCCCATTGACCTGATTCCGGATTTCATTCCAGTGCTCGGCTATCTGGATGACGTGGTGGTGGTGCCTCTCGGCTTGTTGCTGGCAATACGATGGATTCCGGTTGAAGTGATGCGCGAGCATCGCGCAGCGGCCGCTGCAGCCATCAGCCGCCCCGTCATCCACGTCGCGGCGCTGGTGATCGTAACGCTCTGGGCCATTGCTGCGGTGTCGGCATTGATCTGGCTCGTGCAACATCTTCCCGGGCGGGGAGGCAACTGAAAGGACGGCCCGATCTGGCACAGCCATCGGCCAGCCCCACAACGAAGTCGCGGTCTGGCTGACGCCGGGGGCAGAAATGAAGCGCTTTGCGAACGCCTCAGGCGGAAACGAGGCGCGTGAGCGCGCAATTAAATGAGCGAGAACCTACGTACAAGCCTGCTTGCGCTAATCGCCCTTGGCAAAGAGCGCGGTTTCCTGACGCGTGGTGAGCTGAGCGATCAGCTTCCGGATTGCGACGAAACATCAGGTGCCATCGACCGGACGCTGGCGATGGTGGCCGATCTCGGCATCGAGGTGGTCGACCGAGCGCCGGCGGAAGCTCCAGCATGGCTGACTCAGGATGCGGCACCCTCCGCAAATGAGGAGGATGTCGCAGAGGAAGTCGCCGCGGCCATCACGCAGAGCGACGGTCGATTGACTCGCACGACGGATCCCACGCAGATGTACCTGCGAGAGATCGGCGCGATCCCTCTTCTGACGCGCGGGGAGGAGGTGGCCATCACCCGGCGCATCGAAGACGCATTGGCGGAAATGATGGCGGCGATGGTGGCTTGCCCAGTCGTGGTTTCCGAACTCCTGGCTATGGCCGACCGGGTTGCCTGCGATGAGATGGCATTTGATGATCTGGTCGATCACATTGTGGAGCCGCAAGCCGAGGCAGGCGGTAGCCTGCAATCAGAAGCGCAGGTGCAGACCGAAACGGAGCTGGAAGGTGACGATACAGGGCTCGACGATGGCGATCCGGTGCCGATGACGTCTTCTGATAGCGAATCACTGCGATGGCGGGGCATTGCCTTCGAAAGGTTTGCAGCAATCCGATGCCAGGCCAATGCGCTTGCCAGTGTCGCTTGCTGCCCAAAAGCAGAACCCACCCAGTATGTCAGGGTGCTGATCACCCTCCAAACTGAGCTTGCGGCATTCCGCTTTAGCCCGCCCGCCATTGCGGAGCTCACACAGATCCTTGAAGCGTTGATCGGGGAGGTTCGTCAAACGGAGTGCCACATCGCCGAGATTCTGATCGACAAATGTGGCATCGCGCGCGAAGTGTTTCTAGAAGGATTCAGGGATCAAGCCGCAAATCTAGACTGGATGAAAGCGCTCGCCGCCGAGAACCCTGCCATTCGCGCTCACCTGACAAGATGGGCGCCTGAAGTGCGAGCGCTTCAGCAACAGTTGCGTGCCTTGGAGGCCCGCGCCGGGATGCCGCTGGGGGATCTGCGGGAAACCGCCAAACGAGTCGCGAAGGCGAAGACGAAAGCCCTGCAAGCCCGGTCCGAGATGATCGGGGCCAACCTCCGACTGGTGGTCTCCATCGCCAAGAAATACCAGAACCGTGGCTTGCCGTTGCCGGATCTCATCCAAGAGGGAAATATTGGACTCATGCGCGCCGTAGACAAATTCGATTACCGGCGCGGCTACAAGTTCTCAACCTACGCCACCTGGTGGGTTCGGCAGGCGGTCATACGTGCCATCGCCGATAAGGCGCCCTCCATTCGTATACCGATGCATCTTGTGGAGGCCATGGGCAAGATCAACCGGCATTCACGCGAGATCTTCAGGGAAACTGGCGCCATGCCAACGCCGTCCATGTTGGCTGCCCGTTTGGCGATGAGCGAGAAACAGATCAAATCCATCCTGAATCTCGTCAAGCAGCCGATCTCGCTGGAGACGCCTTTGGGGGAAAGCGGGGATGCCCTACTAGGAGACACCTTGGCTGACGAGGACACGGTATCCCCAGTGGACGCGGCGACCCAGGTGGCACTCCATCAGGAAATGGAAACCGTTCTGGCAAGGCTAACCCCGCGCGAGGCAAAAATTTTGCGCATGCGCTTTGGCGTAGGGCTGCAGACAGACTACACGCTGGATGAAATCGGCGCGCAGTTCGGTCTGACCCGCGAGCGCATCCGCCAACTGGAATCCCAGGCATTGCGAAAGTTGCGAAAACCTGAGCTGACGACACGGCTCAATGGCTTCGTAGAGAGAAAGACATGAGCGACGAACAGTATCACCGTGCCGTGGACCTGATCCACTTGCTCTACGCAGCACTGGTCGGCCGGATGACGCCCGGCGGAGGCGAGGAAGCCCGTGAGCTGGCCGAGAGCGCTATGCAAGAGGCGTCGGAATTCCTCGGACTACCGTCGAAGGAACGGTAGTTGAACGAGATCGCGCGCACAGTTGGGTTGAACGTAGCGCACAACCTTCCGCTACCTCGGCTCGCTACTGACCTACTGCTTGATACCTGCACCAATGAATAGTCAAAAGATCAGATTTCTTCGCTCACGAATTCCCAAGTTCGAGTGCACCCCTGGATGTCATGACTGTTGTGGCCCTGTGACAACCTCAACGGAGGAAATGTCGAGGCTTCCCGTCAAGAGCGATGCTGAGCACGAAACTGCGCTGGCAAACCTAAGTTGCCCTCATCTTGGTACCACGGGATGCAGCGTGTATTCGGAGCGCCCATTGATTTGCCGCTTGTTTGGAACGACCCCAAGGCTTGCCTGCCCGAACGGAAACCGGCCGGACAAAATGATCGATCCGGACATTGAACAACAGATTCAGCGCTTCTTTCTAGAGACACGTCACGTGCTGGTCTGACTGAGGCAAGTGGCCACAGCCGGTAGGCAACAACGGGGCGCAGGCAATTCGCTATCGTAAGGCGCGCATTGCGCAACAGAGCCAACGGTGGCTGCCGGCAATGCCGGTGGTATCTGGGGCCTCGGGCCCCAGACCAAGTAGGCGCTGAATGAGACCGGGCGACAATCTGGTCTGTCGCGCGGGGCGTTCGCCAATCGAGGAGGTGTCAGGAATTCTGTGTGCTGAGGTCGGTTAAATAGATCTCAGCGTAGGGCGTTGATGAAGCGGTCACCGAAGAGAATGGCGAACTGGTTGGCCGCTTGTTTCCAGGTGATGG
>NZ_JBYSYC010000066.1:0-35284 GCF_058782875.1 Cupriavidus sp. FW305-F7
ACTACGTAGAGCATCACGTAGCGCCGTAGGAATCCTCGTCCTTTCCGCCGTAAGGCGGCAGCCGAAGGCTGAGGACGAGGAGGATGTCAAGCCATTGATCAGGTCCAGCACGGTGTCGGCCACTTCGCTGCCGCGATGCGGGCTGCCGATGGTGGTGACCGAGGCCACGTCCTGCGGCGACATCGCCGCCAGCATGCGCGAGGTCGGCCCGCCCTGGCTGTGGCCGATCAGGTTGACCTTGTCGGCGCCGCTTTCCAGCTTGACCGCGTGCACATAGGCCTGCAGCGCCAGCGCGCGCTCTTCATCGCTGTTGAACGACGGCACCGTGGCCACATAGACTTGCGCGCCGTTGGCCCGCAGCACCTCGGGGATGCCATACCAGTAGTCGAGCGCACCACCCATCTTGGCCGCGCCGGTCAATCCGTGGACCAGCACGATCGGGTAGCGCGTCTTCGCATAGTCGCCGCTCGCGGCCAGCGCGGGTGCTGGCTGCGCCAGCATGGCCGCCACGGCCAGCGCGGCTGTGCCTGCCAGCCTGTGCCAGGCCTTGCCGGCCTTCTGCTCGCGTAGCGCGGGCGTGCGTTGTCCGCACGCGTGGTGTCCGCAGTGCTCCATCTTGTCTCCTCGGTGGTGGGTCTTTTTATGTTGGAAGCAGTAAAGACGGGCCGACGCGAGGAGACAATCAAAACATTAGCGGATTCCTTCTAAACGGCCAATACAGCCGCGGGCTGCAAGGGCATACGGGTGCTGGAAAGCAGCTGTTCGTAAATGTAGCACTGCAGCAGCGTCAGCTCGCGCTCGGCCAGCACGTCGAAGGCCACGCCGAAGGCCGGGAAGTCGGCATCGTCGCTGGCCGCGCCGGGGGGCGCGAGGCGGACCCAGCCGTCGATGGTGACCTCGCTGTCCAGCGACGCCGTGCGCATCTTGAAGCGCAGCCGTACGCGGCTGCCCGGCGCCGGCGCAGGCGCGGTGGTCTGCACCAGCGCGCCACCGGTGCTGAGGTCGGACAGCAGCGCCAGCCGCGCCGTGCCGGTGTCGATGCCGTCGTCATCGCCGGGCTCGGTCAGGTAGGCCGCCAGCCGGGTAGGCACGCGCGCGGCCTTGCGTACCGGCGTTGCGTGCTTCTGCACCGGCGCCGACAGCACCAGGTAGCGAAACGGGCTGCGGCACACGGCGGTGATGGTCGAGGTGAAGCTGTGGATGGCCTGTCCGGAGAAGCCGCGCAGCAGCACGGAATCGCCCGCCTGCAGCGGCAGGTCGCGCCCGCCGAGCTGCGGCCAGGTGACAAACAGGCCCTGCTCGATAAAACCGATCAGGCGGCTGGCGGCCGGGCGCGCGGCCTCGCCCTCATGCTTGACATGCAGCAGCGTGCCGACCTGCAGGCCAAGCGGCCCGGTGGTCGGACGCAGTTCGTCATCGGCATCGTCGTGACCATCTTCGCGGCAGACCACGCCATGGTGGAACACCAGCGCCAGGTCGCGTTCATCGGGAATGACACTGCCGCTGCCGAGCACCAGGTTGCCCTCGCCATCGAGCAATGACCAGGGCAGCGGGTATCCGACGGGAAGATCGTTAGGTGTGAGCTGGATCATGGCTGTTCGCAGTAGGCCCCGGCATTGGACGCCACGGGGCATGGCAAGCCCTGGGCGGAGCTGACGCGCAGGATCCGCCACCTGTATCAGGTTTCTATCGGCGCCGGCGCGGCGAAATTAAGCCCTCGGCGATTGACTAAGGCCGCATGTGTAGCATTCGCTCCCTACGGAAACCTTGACGCGCCGCAAAGTTAGGCCGAAAATCCGCAAAAGCTGTCTGACAGCCTGACATATCAAACCATGACCATCCTGCCTCGCCCGGCCTCCCTCGCCAGCCGTATCGCCCAGACCCTGCACGACGATATCCTCGCCGGCCGCTATGGCGCGGGCGCGCGCCTGCCGGCCGAGGCCAGCCTGGCCGACACCTTCGGCGTGAGCCGGCCGATCGTGCGCGAGGCCATCGCCCAGTTGAAGGCCGATGGCGTGCTGGTGACGCGCAAGGGCTCGGGCGCTTATGTGTCGGAGACGCCGGGCGGCCAGGCCTGGCGCGTGGCCAGCGCGCCCGACGGCGGCCCGACGCTGGCGCAGCTGTTCGAACTGCGCCGGGTGGTGGAAACCGCCTGCGCCGAAATGGCCGCGCAGCGGCGCACGGATGCCGATATCGATGCCATCCGCGGCGCACTGGCGGCGATGCAGGCACAGGCCGACGGCCAGGGCGACATGGCCAGCGCGGCGGCGGCCGACATGGCCTTCCACCATGCCATTGCGGAAGCCGCGCACAACCCCTGCTTTACCGGCCTGACCGATTTCGTCAGCCAGCAGATGCTGGCCGCGCGCCAGCGCGCCTGGGAGAACACCTCGCGGCTGAGCGTGACGACCGGCGCGCCGCGCGCCGCCGACCAGGAACATGCGGCGCTGGCCGAAGCCATTGCCGCCGGCGACGCCGCGGCCGCCCGCAACGCCGCGCAACAGCACCTTGCGGCCGCCGCCGCGCGCCTCGACCTGACGGCCTGAGTCCCGAACACACAGACATTGAAGCGAGGAACAACCATGGAAACAGTGGATTGCGTCGTCATCGGCGCCGGCGTGGTGGGACTGGCGGTGGCGCGCGCACTCGCGCTGCAGGGCCGCGAAGTAATCATCCTGGAAGCCGAGAACGCCTTCGGCACCATCACCAGCGCGCGCAACAGCGAGGTCATCCACGCCGGCATCTACTACCCGGCCGGCTCGCTCAAGGCGCAGCTGTGCGTGCGCGGCAAGGCCATGCTGTACAACTACTGCGCCAGCCACCACGTGGCGCACCAGCGCTGCGGCAAGCTGATCGTGGCCACCAGCGCGGCCCAGGTGGCCACGCTCGAAGGCATCCGCGCCAAGGCGGCGGCCAACGGCGTGGACGACCTGCGCCTCGTCAGCCGCGCCGAGGCGCAGGCGCTTGAGCCGCAACTGCAGTGCCATGCCGCGCTGCTGTCACCGTCGACCGGGATTGTCGACAGCCATGGCCTGATGACCGCACTGCTGGGCGACGCGGAAAACGCCGGCGCGATGCTGGCGGTGCAGTCGCCGGTGCTGGGCGGCGCGGTGACGCCGGACGGCATCCGGCTGGAGATCGGCAACGAGGATGGCAGCGTCACCACGCTGCTGGCGCGCACGGTGGTGAACTCGGCCGGGCTGACCGCGCCGGAACTGGCGCGCCGCATCGACGGCATGCCCGAGGCCCATATCCCGCCGCAGTACTACGCCAAGGGCTGCTATTTCACGCTGGCCGGACGCGCGCCGTTCTCACGGCTGATCTACCCGGTGCCCGAGGCGGCTGGGCTGGGCGTGCACCTGACCATCGACCTGGGCGGGCAGGCGCGCTTCGGCCCCAATGTGCGCTGGATCGACGAGATCGAATACGGCGTGGACCCAGCCGACGCCGACGGCTTCTATGACGAGGTGCGGCGCTACTGGCCCGGACTGGCCGACGGCGCGCTGCAACCCGGCTATGCCGGCATCCGCCCCAAGATCAGCGGCCCGCATGAGGCGGCGGCAGACTTCCGCATCGACGGCCCCGCCGTGCACGGCGTGCCGGGGCTGGTTCACCTGTTCGGCATCGAGTCGCCGGGGCTGACCTCGTCGCTGGCGATCGCCGAGCGGGTCTGCGCAGCGCTGGCCTGAGCGGCGCCATCGCCTTCCGCGCGAAAGCTCATCACCGCACAGAGCGCGCCGGCCGCCGCGGCAATGGCGGCCAGCCCGAACGTATGCTCGGGCGCCAGCGCGTTCCAGGTCCAGCCCATCGCCAGCCCGCCCAGCGTGCCGCCGACGCCGTAGGAAATGCCCGTGTACAGCGCCTGCCCGCGCCCCTGCAGCGGCCCGGCAAACCAGGCCTGCAACCGCTTCAGGCTGGCGCTGTGGTGCGCGGCAAAGGTGGCCGCGTGCAGCACCTGCACCAGCGCCATGAGCCAGGCAAACTGGGCAAAGTAGCCGGTCAGGCCGAAGCGCAGCGCCGCCAGCACAAAGGTGCCGGCCAGGATGGTGCGCAGCGAATAGCGCGCGAACAGCAGGCCCTGGTAGTAGAAGAAAACGATCTCGGCGACCACGCCGATGGTCCACATCACGCCAATGGCGAACTTGCTGTAGCCCAGCTGTGCCAGCCACAGCGAATAAAACACATAGAGCGCGGCGTGCGCGAACATCATCAGGAAGGCTGACGCCAGGAACCAGGCCACGTCCGGGCGGCGCAGCAGCGGCAAGGCGCGCGGCGGCGCAGTGTGCGGACCGTCGGCGGCGGCGTCGCGCATGGTCAGCACCACCCCGGCCAGGATCGCCAGCAGCGTGCTGGCCACCCACGGGAAGGCGCGCATGCCGACCGCTTCGAACAAGGCCCCGCCGGCCAGTACCGCGCCGATAAAACCGACCGAGCCGAACATGCGGATGCGGCCGTAGCTATGGTCGAAGGCGCCGTAGCGGCGCAGCGTGGAGATGGTCAGGGCATCGCCCAGCGGCGACATCGCGCTGGTCAACAGGCTCAGCGTCAGCATCATCGCCATCATGCCGCCGTAGCTGCCGACACCCGGCAGCATCAGGAAAGCCAACAACGAGGTGAACGCGCTCACGCGCAGGATGCGCACGCGCGTGTGCATCACGTCGGACAGCCAGCCCCACAGGTAGGGCCCGACGATGCGGCTGACCTGGAAGCTCGCCATCAGCACGCCGATCTGCACCGGGTTGAAGCCGCGGTCGGCGAAATACAGGCTGACGTACGGCGAAATCAGGCCGACGTAGCCGTAGTAGCCAAGGTAGAAGAGCCCGAAACGGGCGTAGTCGGGGCGGCCGGCGCCGGTGGCGCCGCCGCCCGCGAAAGGCGTGGCCAACGCGAGGTCAGATCAAGGCGTCTGGCCGGCCTGCGCGGGAATGCGCGGCGTATCGACCTTGACGTCGCCGCACTGGGCGCGGTGGCGCAGGGCGTGGTCGATCAGCACCAGCGCCAGCATGGCCTCGGCGATCGGCGTGGCGCGGATGCCCACGCACGGGTCGTGGCGGCCGAAGGTCTCGACGGTGGCGGCATTGCCGGCCTTGTCGATCGATTCGCGCGGGGTGCGGATGGAAGACGTCGGCTTGATCGCCAGCGACACCGTGACGTCCTGGCCGGTGGAGATACCGCCCAGCACGCCGCCGGAATTGTTGGTGCGGAAGCCCTCGGCGGTCAGCTCGTCGCCATGGACGCTGCCGCGCTGGGCCACGCTGTCGAAGCCGGCGCCGATCTCCACGCCCTTGACCGCGTTGATGCCCATCATGGCGTGGGCAATGTCGGCGTCGAGCCTGTCGAACAGCGGCTCGCCCAGGCCCACCGGCACGTTGCTGGCCACCACCTCGATGCGTGCGCCGACGGAGTCGCCGTCGCGGCGCAGCGCGTCCATATAGGTTTCCAGTTCAGGGATGACGTCGGCATTGGCCGCGAAGAACGGGTTCTGCGGCACATGCGACCAGTCCGTGAACGGCACGGCGATTTCGCCCAGCTGCGACATGTAGCCCCGGATCTCGGTGCCGTACTTTTCGCGCAGCCACTTCTTGGCCACCGCCCCGGCCGCCACCACCGGCGCGGTCAGGCGCGCCGACGAGCGGCCGCCGCCGCGATGGTCGCGGATGCCGTACTTCTGCCAGTAGGTGTAGTCGGCATGGCCCGGGCGGAAGGTCTCGACGATATTGCCGTAGTCCTTGCTGCGCTGGTCGGTATTGCGGATCAGCAGGCAGATCGGGGTGCCAGTGGTCTTGCCCTCGAACACGCCGGACAGGATCTCGACCTGATCGGCTTCCTGGCGCTGCGTGACGTGGCGCGAGGTGCCGGGCCGGCGGCGGTCCAGGTCGCCCTGGATGTCGGCCTCGGTCAGCGCCATGCCCGGCGGGCAGCCGTCCACCACCGCGCCGATGGCGGGCCCGTGCGATTCGCCGAAGGTGGTAACAGTGAAAAGCAGGCCAAGGGTGTTGCCGGACATGATGGAAACCGCACAGGAATTGGGGAAGGTTTCCATTGTAAGGCCAATGGCGGGCCTCGGGCGGCCCGACAGGCTCAGGCGGCGGCGCTTGCCAGCACCAGTTCGGGGTAGAACTCGGCGCGCATCCGCTCCATATAGGCCACCAGGTTGGCATGCCCCTCGGCCGCGGTGCGGATCGGAGTGTCGAATACGGGGCACAGCAGGCTGCCGGCAAAGGCAAACAGCGTGGCGTCGGCCCCGCATGGCGCGTTGCCCATCAGGTAGGGCTTGTCGCCCAGGATGTCGGCAATCGAGGTCACGCCCTTGCTGGCCAGCGCCACCAGGTCTTCTTCGCTGTGCCGGCCCAGGCCCTGCCCCCACAGCGTCTTGCGCACCTTGTAGCGCACCAGCCGCTCGGCCAGGCCGCGCACCGGCGCCGGCACGCCGCGGAAGAACTGGGCCGGCCCCTTGTCGAAGTTGGCCTGGTCCAGCCAGCGCACCCGCGCCACCGCCCAGTACAGGTGGTCTTCCATCAGCTTCTCGGCGGCCCAGGCGATGCCGCGCTCGGCCGCGCTCAGGCCGGCGTCGAAGTCGATGTGGTAGGTCTTCTCGATATGCCAGCGGATCATGGTGGAATCCGCCACGATCCGGCCCATGTCGTCCAGGTAGGGCAGCTTGCCCTTGGGCGCGCGCCGCAGGCTGCCGCGGCGCGCCTGGTAAGGCAGGCCGGCCAGCTTGAGCAGCATCTCGGCCTTGGTGACGAAGGGGCTGGCGTCGGGCAGCCCGAAGGCGGCGCCAAAGGTATAGAGCGTGATCATTGTGGATTCGGGTTCCGCACAACGGATTTAGCGCCAGTCGCCGCGCAGGGCCTGCACCATCTGCTGCAGCCCCTCCGGGGTGGCGGCCTCGGGCGGCACGGGCTCGCCCACCACCAGCTCCAGCCGGTTCAGGATGCCGCGCCGGAACGGCCGCGACATCGCCGGTGCCCCCTTGCGCGAGAAGAAGCTGCCCCACAGCCCGCGCAGCGCCATCGGCACCACCGGCACCGGCGTGCGCCGGATGATCTGCTGCACGCCCTGCTTGAACGGGTTGATCTCGCCGGTGGCGGTGATCTTGCCTTCGGGGAAGATGCAGACCAGATCCCCCTCGTCCAGCGCCTGCGCCACGCTGTCATAGGCACGCTTGAGCATGTCCGGATTCTCGTGCGCCGGCGCGATCGGGATCGCCCGGGCCTGGCGGAAGAACCACGACAGCAGCGGCACCCTGAAGATGTTGTGGTCCATCAGGAAGCGCACCGGGCGCGGGCTGCAGGCCATCAGCACCACCGCGTCGGCAAAGCTGACGTGGTTGCAGACCAGCACGGCCGGGCCGTCGGCGGGAATGCGCTCGGCGTTGACGCGGCGCAGCCGGTAGAGGGTATGGACCAGGATCCACGCGATAAAGCGCAGCAGGAATTCCGGCACCAGCGAGTAGATGTAGACCGCCACCACCGCATTGAGCAGCCCCACCACCAGGAACAGCTGCGGGATGCTGTAGCCCGCCCGCGTCATCGCCACGCCCAGCAGCGAAGCGGCAATCATGAAGAAGCTGTTCAGGATGTTGTTGGCGGCGATGATGCGGGCGCGGTGCGTGGGTGCGCTGCGGCTCTGGATCAGCGCGTACAGCGGCACGCTGTAGAACCCGCCGAACATGGCCAGCAAGAACAGGTCCACCAGCACGCGCCAGTGGCGCGGCTCGGCCAGGAAGCCGCCGATGCCGCTCAGCGCCACGGGTGCCTGCCCCTGGCTGGCAAAGTACAGGTCGACTGCGAACACTGTCATGCCGATCGAGCCGAACGGCACCAGGCCGATCTCGACATGGCGCCCGGACAAGCGCTCGCACAGCAGTGAACCGGTGCCGATGCCCAGCGAGAACACCGCCAGCAGCAGCGTCACCACGTTCTGGTCGCCGCCCAGCACATCCTTGGCATAGCTGAAGAACGAGGTCAGGAAGGTGGCGCCCAGGAACCACAACCACGAAATGCCGAGCAGGCTCAGGAATACCGTGCGGTTGCCGCGCGCCAGCACCAGGTTGCGCCAGGTCTCGGAGAACGGGTTCCAGTTGATGCGCAGGTCCGGCTGCGGCGCCGGCGAGACCGGGATGCGGCCCGACACCAGCCGCCCCGCCACCGCGATCACCACGCACACCGCGCCCACGTACATCGGCCCCACGATCGTGCCGCCCTGCTGAAGCCCGGCCAGTTCGCCGCCGATCAGCGTCCCGATCAGGATCGCGACAAAGGTGCCCATCTCCACCATCCCGTTGCCGCCGACCAGCTCGCTTTCATCCAGGTGCTGCGGCAGGTAGGCAAACTTGACCGGGCCGAATAGCGTGGAATGCAGCCCCATCAGGAAGGTGCCGGCGTACAGCAGCGGCGCGCTGTGCCAGGCAAAGCCGGCCAGGCCCAGCACCATGATGGCGATTTCCAGCGACTTGACCAGCCGGATCAGGCGCGACTTCTCCAGCTTGTCGGCGATCTGCCCGCTGGTGGCCGAAAACAGCACGAACGGCGCGATAAAGATGGCCGAGATCAGAAAGGCCGCGCTGCGCGCGTCCACGCCCTCGAACAGTGCCGTGTGGTAAGTCACCAGCGAGGTGAAGGCGACCTTGAAGACGTTGTCGTTCATCGCCCCAAGGAACTGGGTCCAGAAGAACGGGGCGAAGCGGCGCAGGCCGAGCAGTCGGAACTGGCTGTGTTGGCTCATGGATGGGCCGGTCGGTCAGGGGACCGCCGCCGAAATGGGAACGCCGGCTAGTGTGCCGGAGCCGGGGTTCGGCCGCCACCCCGCCACGGCCCCGTGGCGCCAACCGAGGGTATTTCCGAAGGAAGCTTCAGCCCGGGCGGCCCGGCGCAATTACTCGGCGCGCTCTTCCGGCCAGTCGCGGATATAGGCCTTGAGCATCTTGTTCTCGAAGCTCTGGTCCTCGACTACGGCCTTGGCGACGTCGTAGAAGGAAATCACGCCCATCAGCGTGCGGTTGTCGAGCACCGGCAGGTAGCGGGTGTGACGTTCCAGCATCATGCGGCGGACCTCGTTGACGTCGGTCTCCATGGTGCAGGTCAGCGGCGCATCGTCCATCACCTTGCGGATGCTGGTGCTGCCGACGTTGCCATTATTTCGGGCCAGCGTCTCGATGATCTCGCGGAAGGTCAGCATGCCGACCAGGTCGCCGTATTCCATCACCACCAGCGAGCCGATATCGTGCTCGGCCATGGTGTGGACGGCTACCAGCAAGGAGGTGTCAGGCGTCACGGTATAGAGCGTATTGCCCTTGATCTGGAGGATGTCGCTGACTTTCATGTTGGTCTCCGCTGCCTGCGCTCAAACTGAGGGCATCGCTCCGGCCGGGGGCACAGGGGGCGATACCGGTCACATTGTTATCTGTCTATGGGTGTGCGGGCGCACTCTGCATCGTAGCGCCCCGTTGGCCGATCCTAGCCCAAACCCGCCGTCAAAGTAAAGCGGGAGGCCGGTTTGCGGGCGTCGGCGGGCGCACGGTGCTACGATGCTGGCCGGAGACAACTCAAGGCCGACCGACCATGTCCGGAACCCGATTCGACACGCTTGCGCTGCACGCCGGCGCCGCGCCAGACCCCGCCACCGGGGCCCGCGCCACCCCTATCCACCTGACCACGTCCTTCGTGTTCCGCGACAGCGAGCACGCCGCGTCGCTGTTCAACATGGAGCGCGCGGGGCACGTCTACTCTCGTATTTCCAACCCCACCGTGGCCGTGCTCGAAGAGCGCATCGCCGCGCTGGAGAACGGCGCCGGCGCCATCGCCACGGCCTCGGGCCAGGCCGCGCTGCACCTGGCGGTGGCCACTCTGATGGGCGCGGGCTCGCACGTGGTGGCCTCGTCGGCACTGTATGGCGGCTCGCACAACTTGCTGCACTACACTCTGCGCCGCTTCGGCATCGAGACCACCTTTGTCAAGGCGCGCGACATCGACGCCTGGCGCGCGGCGATCCGGCCCAATACCCGGCTGCTGTTCGGCGAGACCCTGGGCAACCCGGGACTGGACGTGCTGGACATCCCGACGCTGGCGCAACTGGGCCAGGACAACGGCATCCCGTTGCTGGTGGATTCCACCTTCACCACGCCCTACCTGCTGCGCCCGTTCGACCACGGCGCCGGCCTGCTCTACCATTCGGCCACCAAGTTCCTGGGCGGCCACGGCACCACCATCGGCGGCGTGCTGGTCGAAGGCGGCACCTTCGACTTCGAGGCCTCCGGGCGCTTCCCGGAGCTGTCCGAGCCGTACGAGGGCTTCCACAACATGGTGTTCACCGAGGAAAGCACGGTGGCGCCCTTCCTGCTGCGCGCGCGCCGCGAGGGCCTGCGCGACTTCGGTGCCTGCATGAACCCGATGGCCGCCTGGCAGCTGCTGCAGGGCGTGGAGACGCTGCCGCTGCGCATGAGCCGGCATGTCGACAACACTCGCAAGGTGGTGCAGTTCCTGGTCTCGCACCCGATGGTGGAATCGGTGTCCTACCCGGAACTGGAATCGCACCCTGACTACGAACTGGCCAAGCGCCTGCTGCCGCGCGGCTGCGGCGCGGTGTTCAGCTTCAACCTGAAGGGCAACCGCGTGGCCGGCCAGCGCTTTATCGAGAGCATGTCGCTGTTCTCGCACCTGGCCAACGTGGGCGACGCACGCTCGCTGGTGATCCACCCGGCTTCGACCACGCACTTCCGCATGGACGCGGCGGCGCTGCAGTCGGCCGGCATCACCGAGGGCACGATCCGGCTGTCGATCGGGCTGGAAGACCCGGATGACCTGATCGACGATCTCAAGCGCGGCCTGAAGGCGGCCGAAAAGGCCATGAGCGGCAAGGGAGGGCAAGCCTGATGGAACTGACCATTGCAGGCCAGCCGGCCTACGCCTATACCGGCGGCAAACCCTTCGATCCCGCCCTGCCCTGTGCCGTGTTTGTCCACGGCGCGCAGAACGACCACAGCGTGTGGGCCCTGCAGACGCGCTGGTTTGCCAACCACGGCTTCTCGGTGCTGGCGGTGGACCTGCCGGGCCACAACCGCAGCAAGGGCGCGCCGCTGGCCACCGTCGAGGCCATGGCCGACTGGGTCATGGCGCTGGTGGCGGCCGCCGGCGTGAAGGCGCCGGCCTTCGTGTTCGGCCACAGCATGGGCTCGCTGATCGCGCTGGAATGCGCGGCGCGGCATGCGCAGGCCGTGCGCGGCATCGGCCTGCTGGCCACGGCTTACCCGATGAAGGTCTCGGACGCGCTGCTGGACGCTTCGCTCAACCGCGAGGGCGAGGCCATCGCCATGGTCAACACCTGGTCGCATTCGAGCCTGGCCAACAAGCCGTCTTCGCCCGGGCCGGGCGCGTGGATGCACGGCGGCAGCCAGCGGCTGATGGAGCGCGTGTCGCGCAACAACCCGCAGGCCCATGTGTTCCACAATGACTTCTCGGCCTGCAATGCCTACGCCCATGGCGAAGAGGCCGCGGCCGCGGTCGCCTGCCCCGCGCTCTTCATCACCGGCACCAAGGACATGATGACGTCGCCCAAGGCGGCCCAGGCGCTGGCCGGCAAGATGGCCAAGGCGAACCTGGTCACGGTCCCGTGCGGCCACGCGCTGATGGGCGAACGCCCGGATGAAGTGCTGGACGCGCTGGCGGCGTTTGCGCGCAAGGTGGTCGCGGCCGGCTAAGCCTGGCCGCAGATGGCTGGCCGGCCACGCCGGCGGCCAGCCTCCCGGCACCTCTGCGCAGAAGGTCTACACTGCACAAAACAAGACCTGCCGGAGACAGCCATGGCCCACGCCCGCGCGCGCGAGTTCGAAAACTTCGCGGCCTTTTATCCCTACTACCTGGCCGAACACCAGAACCGTACCTGCCGGCGGCTGCATTTTGCCGGGTCGACGGTGGCGCTGCTGTGTCTGGTGGCGCTGGTGGTTACCGGCAATGCGTGGTGGCTGCTGGCCGCTGTGCTGGCAGGTTACGCCTTTGCCTGGGTCGGGCACTTTGGTTTCGAGAAGAACCGGCCGGCGACGTTCCGGCATCCGCTTTACAGCCTGATGGGAGACTGGGTGATGTATGCCGATATCTGGCGGGGCAAGATTCCGTTCTAGGCAACTTCACTGTCGCCGGGCTGGCCCGGGCCTTACACCTGCCCATGCCAGCCCGGCGGCACCACTTCCAGCGTGCGCCGCTGCAGATGGCTCCCCCCATCTCCTTCAGTCGGCGGCAGATCGGCCGGCTGCTGCCGGAACACCGCCTCCAGCGTCTGGTCCAGCTGCGGATTGTCCAGAATCGACTTGAGCGCATCGGCGCCGCGAAGCTGCTGCGCAAGCGCCGTGCGCGGCAGCCGCGGCAGGTTCAGCACCAACCGGTCATGCAACGTCCGCAGCGTCACCTGCGACGGATCGCACAGCAGCGCCCAGTGGGCCTGGCCACGCTCCTGCTGCAGGCGTCCAATCAGGTGCAAGGCCTTGAGCTTGCCCAGCAGGCCCGACAGGTAATCGGCCTCAACCCGCAGCTTACGGCCCAGGTCCAGTTCGCCGACGCTGCGCGGCACTTCGTCGCGCGCGCGGTAGAGCAGCAGCAGCACGCCCAGCGCGTCGAAGAACTCGCTGCCGGCAAAGGTGCGGCGGCGCCAGTAGCCCTGCCGGATCACCGGCAGGTTGGCGGCGATGGTCGCACCCAGCAGCGTCACCAGCCAGCTCAGGTAGATCCAGAGCAGGAAGATGGGCAGCGCCGCGAAGGTGCCGTAGACCGCCGTGTAAGTCGGGATATGCGTGATGAAATAGCCGAAGCCGCGCTTGGCAAACTCGAACGCGATCGCCGCCACCAGGCCCGCCACGATGGCATCGCGCCATTCGACATAGGCATTGGGCACCGCCGTGTACAGGAAGGCAAAGGCCAGCGCCGACAGCAGCACCGGCGTTGCGCCCACCAGCAGCCCCAGCCCCACCGGCATGGTGCCGACATAGCCCGCCGAGACCGAGATCAGGTAAGAGCTGATCGACAGGCTCGCGCCGATCAGCACCGGCCCGAAGGTCAGCACCGCCCAGAACACCAGCACCCGCTGCGCCAGCGGGCGGCGCTGCTTGACGCGCCAGATCGCATTGAGCGCATCTTCCACGGTCAGCATGGTCAGCACCGAGGTGACCATCAGTCCGCCCAGGCCCATTGCGGTCAGCCCGCGCGCGCTCTTGGCGAACATGCCGAGGTAGCGCTGGATCGATTCACTGACGTTGCCGGGGATCAGGTTCTGGAACAGGAACGACTCGATGGCGTTGCGGAAGTCGCGGAACACCGGGAACGCGGCCAGCAGCGCGAACGCCACCGTCAGCACCGGCACCACGGCCAGCACGGTGGTGAAGGTCAGGCTGGCCGAGACCTGCGGCAGCCGGTCTTCGCCGGCGCGGCGCAGTGCATAGCGCGCCAGGGCGCGTACCTTCTGCAGGTTCCATTCCCGGCGCAGGCGGGCAACGCGGGGTCCAATCATGCGCAAACGACCTCCTGGATCTGGTTCTGACGGATAAACAGGCGGCCCGCGGCACCGGGGGCGCGAAGCCGATGGGAGATGGCGCGGGGGGCGCATCTATAATACGCGCATTGCTTCCGGCATCCTTCGCGCAACACCACCCCGCCACCGCCGGCCATCCCGCTCCATGACCGACATCCTCGTCCTGTATTACAGCCGCCACGGCAGCACCCGCAAACTTGCCGAACTGATTGCCAACGGTATTGACAGCGTCCCCGGCGCCCAGGCCCGGCTGCGCACCGTGCCGCCGGTTTCCACCGTGTGCGAGGCAACCGCGTCCGATATCCCGGCCGACGGCCCGCCCTATGCCGAGCTGCGCGACCTGGAGGAATGCGCCGGCCTGGCCCTGGGCAGCCCCACCCGCTTCGGCAACATGGCCGCGCCGATGAAGTACTTCCTGGACGGCACCGTGGCGCAGTGGCTGTCGGGCGCGCTGACCGGCAAGCCGGCCTGCGTGTTCACCGCCACCGGCAGCCTGCACGGCGGGCAGGAAACCACGCTGCTGTCGATGATGCTGCCGCTGCTGCACCACGGCATGCTGATCCTGGGCCTGCCGTATTCCGAGAAGGGCCTGATGACCACGGCCTCCGGTGGCACGCCCTACGGCCCCAGCCACCATGCCCACGGCGACAACCGCGGCCCGGTCACGGAAGACGAATCTGGACTGGCCATCGCCATGGGCCGGCGGCTGGCGCAGACCGCGCTGCGCCTGGCGGGAGACGCGGCATGAGCCCCATCCCCGAGAGCGACCAGGCGCTGCACAGCCCTTGGCTGTACCGGTTCAGCGTGGGCAGCCTGCTGGCGCTGATGGTGCTGTGCATTGCCTGGGAATGGTTCCTGGCGCCGCTGCGCCCCGGGGGGTCGTGGCTGATCATCAAGTTCCTGCCGCTGCTGCTGCCGCTGCGCGGCTTGCTGACGCGCAACCGCTACACCATGCAGTGGTCGTCGATGCTGATCCTGTTGTTCTTCACCGAGGGCATCGTGCGCGCCACCAGCGACCGCGCCCCCTCGTCCACGCTGGCGTGGGTGGAGGTGGCGCTGACGCTGGTGTACTTCACCAGCACCATCCTGTACCTTCGCCCCTACAAGCGCCGCGCCCGGGCGGCCGGCAAGCCAGCCGCGCCCAAGTCCTGACCCCATTCCGCCATCGCCATGACCTCGCCTCAAGACTCCTTCCTCGCACTGTGCCGCGCCGCGCTGGGTGCGCAGCACGTGCTGACCGATGCAGCCGACAAGGCGCCCTACCTGACCGACTGGCGCAAGCGCTATCGCGGCGAGGCGCTGGCGGTGCTGCGCCCCGGCACCACCGAGGAGGTCGCCGAGGTGGTCCATGCCTGCCATGCGCACAAGATCGCCGTGGTGCCGCAAGGCGGTAACACCGGCCTGTGCGGCGGCGCCACGCCGGTGGCCGGGCAGGACCAGGTGGTGGTCTCGCTGCAGCGGCTGCACCGCATCCGCCAGGTGGATCCGCTCAACAACACCATCACGGTCGAGGCCGGCGTGGTGCTGCAGCACCTGCAGGAAGTGGCGCGCGAGCACGGCCGGCTGTTTCCGCTGAGCCTGGCGGCCGAAGGCAGCTGCACCATCGGCGGCAACCTGTCGACCAATGCCGGCGGCACCGCGGTGCTGCGCTACGGCAACACGCGTGAGCTGTGCCTGGGCCTGGAAGTGGTGACGCCGTCGGGCGAGATCTGGCACGGCCTGCGCGGGCTGCGCAAGGACAACACCGGCTACGACCTGCGCGACCTTTTTATCGGCGCCGAAGGCACGCTGGGCATCATCACCGCCGCGGTAATGAAGCTGTTCCCGCTGCCACGCGCCTCGGTCACCGCGCTGGCCGCGGTGCCGAGCCCGCGCGCCGCGCTGGCGCTACTGGCCATCGCGCAATCGCATGCGGGCGCCATGCTGACCGGGTTCGAGCTGATGTCCGCGCTCAGCATGACGCTGGTGACGCGGCACTTCCCGCAGCTGCGCTATCCGTTCGCAGACATCCACCCGCAGCTGGTGCTGCTGGAACTGTCCGACAGCGAAAGCGAAGCCCATGCGCGCGGCATCTTCGAAACCATGATGTCGGCCGCCTTCGATGCCGGCGTGGTCGCCGACGCGGTGGTGGCGGAATCGGTGCAGCAGTCGCGTGATTTCTGGAACCTGCGCGAGCATATCCCGCTGGCGCAGGTGGAAGACGGCAAGAACATCAAGCACGATATCGCCGTGCCGGTGTCGCGTGTGGCGGACTTTATCGAGACCACCGACGCGCTGCTGCAGAACGCCTTCCCCGGCGCACGCATGGTGACCTTCGGCCACCTTGGCGACGGCAACCTGCACTACAACGTGTCGCCGCCGGAAGGCGTCGACCATGACGCCTTCCTGGCCCACCAGGACCAGGTCAACCGCATCGTGCACGACAGCGTGCGCTCGCATAACGGCTCGATTTCCGCCGAGCACGGGCTCGGCCAGCTCAAGCGCGAGGAAAACCGGCTTTACAAGAGCGAGGTCGAGCTGGCCATGATGCGCGCGATCAAGGGCGCACTCGATCCGCAGGGGCTGATGAATCCGGGCAAGGTTATCTGAGCGCGCCGCGCCATCATCGCGCCAGTGCCTCGCGGATAAATGCCGCCACCGCCTCCAGCAACTGGTCGAGATGGCCGCGCAGCACGGCGAAGCCGCGGTGCTGCGCGAGCCTTGCCTCGTCCATATAAAGCGCGCGGTTGATTTCGATCTGCAGGCTGTGGCGGCCGCGCGCCGGGTCGGCATAGGCGCGGATCAGCTCCGCCCCCTTGTACGGCCAGTTGATGCCCACCCGGTAGCCGTAGCCGCGCAGGCACTGTGTCGACCGGCGACGGCACGCGCGTCACCGGCCCTTTCTGCGCCGACGACACGCTGCGCGACTTTGGCGGCTATTTCCAGAGCGTGAACCGCAACAAGCGATCGATCGCAGTCGACCTGAAGACCGACAAGGGCCGCGAGATCGTCCGCAAGCTGATCGACGGTGCCGACATCGTGGTCGAGAACTTCCGCGCCGGCGTGATGGAACGCCTCGGGCTGGCCTATGAAACCCTGCGCGAGACCAATCCGCGGCTGGTCTACGGCACCGTGCGCGGCTTCGGCGATCCGCGCAGCGGCGAGAGCCCCTATGCGCAATGGCCGGCCTATGACGTGGTCTCGCAGGCGATGGGCGGCATGATGGGAATCACCGGCCCGGACCGCGACACCCCGACCAAGATCGGCCCCGGCGTCGGTGACACCGTGCCGGCGCTGATGCTGTGCATCGGCATCCTGGCCGCTGTGCATCGTGTGCGCGAGACCGGCGCAGGCCAGTTCGTCGACGTGGCCATGACCGACGCCGTGCTGGCCATGTGCGAGCGCATCGTCTACCAGACCTCCTACACCGGCACCGTGCCTGCGCCGGATGGCAACCGCCACCCGCTGCTGTGCCCGTTCGGCCTGTTCCGCGCCCGCGATGGCCATGTCTCGATCGCCTGCGCCACCGACGCGTTCTGGGCCAAGCTGGCCCATGCCATCGGCCGCCCCGAGATGGCCACCGACGAGGACTTCGCCACCAACGCCGCGCGTGTGCGCAACGCGCAACAAGTGATCGACGCCATCGAAGCGTTCAGCACCGCGCGCACCAAAGAGGAGATCGCACAGTGCCTGGGCGGCAAGGTGCCGTTCGGTCCGGTCTACACCTCCGCGGAGATCTTCGCGGACCCGCACTACCGCGTGCGCGAAATGCTGGTCGACGTTGAGCAACCGGGCTCGGCCACGCCGGTCAAGATCGCCGGCGTGCCGATCAAGCTCAGCGCCACCCCCGGCGCGGTACGCCAGCGCGCGCCCATGCTTGGCGAGCACACCGACGCGATCCTGCTGGCGGCGGGCTATGGGAAGCAAGAGATCGTGCACATGCGCGCGGCGGGGGCCATCCGGTAGGCCGGTCTACAGGCCCCTCAGGACAGAATGACCAAACCGCTGCAATATCCATGCGTAGCACCATTTGACGCACGAGAGGAGAAATGATGAGCATCAACGGCAAGGCCTATATCGTCGGCGCCTATGAGCACCCGACCCGCAAGGCACCGGACAAGTCGGTGGCGCAGCTGCACGCCGAAAGCGCCAAGGGCGCACTGCAAGACGCGGGCCTGACGCTGGCTGACGTGGACGGCTACTTCTGCGCCGGCGACGCGCCCGGACTGGGCGCGATCAATATGGTCGACTATCTCGGCCTCAAGGTGCGCCATGTCGACTCCACCGACACCGGCGGCTCGGCCTACCTGGTCCATGTCTCGCACGCGGCGCAGGCCATCGCGGCCGGCAAGTGCAACGTGGCCCTGATCACGCTGGCGGGCCGCCCGCGTTCGGAAGGCTCCAGCGGCACCCAGGCGCGCAACTGGGGCGCCAACCTGCCCGACGCGCCGTTCGAGAGCCCCTTCAGCCCGGTCACCGTCAACCTGTACGCGATGGCGGCCATGCGCCATATGCACGAATATGGCACCACTGCCGAGCAGCTCGCCTGGGTCAAGGTGGCCGCGTCGCACCACGCGCAGCACAACCCCCATGCCATGCTGCGCGACGTGGTCACGGTCGAGGACGTGCTGAACTCGCCGATGATTTCCGATCCGCTGCACAAGCTCGACTGCTGCGTGGTATCGGACGGCGGCGGCGCGCTGGTCGTGGCGCGCCCGGAAATCGCCGCCACGCTGCAGAGGCCCAAGGTGAAGATCCGCGGCGCCGGCGAGTACATCAAGGGCCAGCTCGGTGGAGAAGTCGATCTGAGCTGGTCCGGCGCGCGCTTCTCGGGCGCGACGGCGTTCGCCGAAGCGGGCGTCACGCCGGCCGACATCAAGTACGCGTCGATCTACGACAGCTTCACCATCACCGTGCTGATGCAGCTGGAAGACCTGGGCTTCTGCAAGAAAGGCGAAGGCGGCAGGTTCGTCGCCGACGGCAACCTGATCTCCGGCGTCGGCAAGCTGCCCTTCAACACCGACGGCGGCGGCCTGTGCAACAACCATCCGGCCAACCGCGGCGGCATCACCAAGGTCATCGAGGCCGTGCGCCAGCTGCGCGGCGAAGCCCACCCGGCGGTGCAGGTCGCCAACTGCGACCTGGCGCTGGCGCAAGGCACCGGCGGCTACCTGGGCTCGCGCCACGGCAGCGCCACCCTGATCCTTGAACGTGAATAATGCGCGGGAGCAATGACATGACGACCCCACATACCCCCATTGCCTACAAGGCGCCGGACGAGCAGCCCGACAACCTGCCCTTCTGGCAGGCCGCGCGCGAAGGGCAATTGCTGTTCAAGGTCTGCGACGACTGCGGCAAGCCCCACTGGTATCCGCGCGTGCTGTGCCCGTTCTGCATGGGCACCACCTCATGGAAGCCGGCCAGCGGCCGCGGCACGATCTACAGCTTCAGCGTGACGCGCCGCGCAGGTCCCAATCCGTTCTGCATCGCCTACGTCACGCTGGACGAAGGCGTGACCATGATGACCCATATCGTCGACTGCGACCTCGACACGGTGCGGATCGGGCAGAAGGTGCAGGTGAAGTTCTCGCCCAGCGATGGCGGCGCCCCGGTACCGACTTTCACGCTGGCCTGAGGCCGGGCTGAACCTGTCAAGGAGAGCAGCAACATGGATTTCCAGCCCCCGGGCGAATGGGTCGAATTCGGCGGTGCGCTGATCAAAGCCATCGACCGCGAAGTGGCCGCGCTGGTGCATGAGCACCGCGCCCTGCTGGGCAGCGAACGCACTGCCTACGACGAGAGCGGCCGCCGGCTGCTGGATGGCGATACCGCGTTCTGACGGCAACTGCAACATGACAGAGAGGACCACCATGACCCACAACGATCTGCCCGATGCAGGCGTCGCCGCCGCCCCCACTGGCCCGCTTGCGGTGGATGCCGCAGTGGCGCTCGGCGACGTGCCGCGCGTTTTCCATATGCCGCACACCACGCTGGCCGAGAACCTTGAAATCTCGGCCCGGCGCTTCCCCGACAAGGTCGCGGTCCAGTTCTACCACGGCGCCACCACCTATGCCGAACTGCTGGCGCAGGTGGAGCGCATGGCCGGTTACCTGCAGCAGGCATGCGGCGTGCACCGAGGCGACCGCGTGGTGCTGCTCAGCCAGAACAGCCCGCAGTTCATCGTGGCCTACTACGCGATCCTGCGCGCCGATGCCGTGGTGGTGCCGGCCAATGCCATGCTGCTGGAAGACGAGCTACGCCATATCGTCACCGACAGCGACGCGGTGGCCGCGTTTGCCGCAAGCGAGCTGGTCGGGCAGGTGGCACCGCTGGTCGGCACCACGCCGCTGCGCCACGTGATCGTGCATCACTATGGCGATGCCCTGCCCGCGCAGCCCGACGACAGCCTCGCGATTCCGGACTGGGTGCAGCAGCGCTCGTCCGGCTCGGCGTTGCCGGCCGGCGCAGTCCACTGGCAGCAGGCCATGGCCGCCGGCTCCACGCCATCGCCGCGCGCCGCAGGCCTGGACGACCTGTGCATGCTGCCCTACACCTCGGGCACCACCGGGGCGCCCAAGGCCTGCATGCACACGCACCGCACGGTGATGGTGTCGGTGGCGGGTTCGCAGCTATGGCGGCGCTCGCACGCGGAGTCGACCTTCCTGGCGGTGGCGCCGATGTTCCACCTGCTCGGGCTGCAGAACGGCGTCAATGCGCCGGTCTACATGGGCGGCACCATCGTGTTGCTGCCGCGCTGGGACCGGCGCACCGCGGCGCAGCTGGTAGCGCGCCATCGCGTCACGTTCTGGGCGGCGCCGCCGCCGATGCTGGTGGAGTTCTTCGCGCAGCCGGATATCGAGTCATTCGACCTGAGCAGCCTGGCCTGCGTGGTCGGCGGCGGCGCGGCGGTGCCCGACAGCACCGCGCGGGTGATGAAGGAGCGCTACGGGCTGCAGTTTGTCGAAGGCTACGGCCTGACGGAGACCGCCTCGTTCATCATCGCCAACCCTCTCGCCGCACCGCGCACCGGGCACCTGGGCGTGCCGACCTACGGCGTCGACGCGCGCGTCATCGATCCCGCCACGCTGGCCGAAGTGCCGCGCGGCGAGGTCGGCGAGATCGTGGTGCACGGCGCGCAGGTGATGCTGGGCTACTGGAACCAGCCCGCCGCCAATGCCGAGAGCTTTATCACGATCGACGGCAAGCGCTTCTTCCGTACCGGCGACCTTGCCAGCGTCGATGCCGACGGCTACTTCGTCATGCGCGACCGCCTCAAGCGCATGGTCAACGCCTCGGGCTACAAGGTGTGGCCGGCCGAGGTGGAAGCGATCCTGCATACCCACCCTGCGATCCTGGAAGCCTGCGTGATCGCCGCGCGCGATCCGCATCGGGGCGAGACGGTGAAGGCCGTGATCGTGCGGCGTGACGGCGCCGGCGTTTCCGAGGAAGAGTTGCTGGCCTGGTGCCGTACCAGCATGGCGACCTACAAGGCGCCGCGCATCGTGCAGTTTGTCGAGCGCCTGCCGCGCTCCGCCACCGGCAAGATCGCGTGGCGCGAACTGCAGGAGCAGGAGATGCAGGGCGCTCCATTGGCGAACCACAAGGCCTAGCCCAGCCGCAAGTAAAACGGCGCGCCGGTCCGCAAGGTCCGGCGCGCCGTTCTGTTATTGCCGGCCATTGCTGCATGGCCGGTGCATTGCATTCAGGCCGTCAATGCGTCCCTTGCCGGGATTGCGTTGCCGCGCCGGCTGATGGTCCAGGCCGTAAAGGGATCCGCCGCGCTGCGGTGCTGGGTCCAGCGCGTGCTGCAGGTATCGCACTGGTGCTCGCGCGTCTGGCATTGCACGCCGGCGGCCAGGCTGCGCCATTGCATGTCGCCCAGCGGGCGCAAGGCACCGTGGCCATTGGCGCAGCGCGCATCCAGGCGCAGCCGCTCGCAGCGGCGGCACAGCGGCCGCACCGATGCGGCGGGCAGCACCCGCAGCTGCGCGCCAGCCGGTGGCGCCGGCGCCACCGCGGGCAGCACTGCGGCCTGCGCATCTTCCATCTGCGCGGTCATGCCAACGCGGCTGCGCGTGCGGTGCAGCGCCGCCCAGTACAAGGCGCGCACCGCATCGGAGCCGTCGCACGTCGCGGCGGCGCGGCAGCGCTCGGCATGCCGGTGCAGCGGCAGGCCGAACTCGGCGGCCGAGGCAAAGCAGACCACCTGGGCGCGTGGCGAGCCGTCTTCGATCCAGCGCTCGAACAACTGCGCCAGCTGATGGCGGCAGGCGTCGTCATCACCACCGGCCTGGGCGAGCGCCAGACGATGCGCACGCCGGCTCAGCGAGCGCACCTCCTGCCTGAGCTCGCTCAGGACCGGCAACAGGCGTGCGGCCTGCCGTGTCCGCCTTGGCGATGCGATTGCGCGCTGGGTATTGCTCACTTCTGGCTCCGGCTCACTTCGTCTTCCGGCCTGCACTGCGGCCGCTGTGAACCGATTATAGGAGCGCATTTGTGCACCGCAGGAAGGGTGGGCGGCCTACTACCTGATACGGGTGGGGCTCGGGGGCGCCCGCTTTTGGTCTACTTGCAGCCAGTGCAAAAACGCAATCAAGGGCATGGGTGCGTCCCATGCAAACAGGACTGGGCAAGAGGAGAACCACCATGGGTGTACTGAGCGGAATCCGCGTACTGGAATTCGAAGCCATCGGGCCGGGCCCGTTCGGCGCCATGCTGCTGGCCGACATGGGCGCCGACGTGCTGCGCGTCGACCGCCCGGCGGCGCCGGCCGACCTGGGGCCCAAGTCGGCCACCGGCAAGCGCGTGGATATCACCGGACGCGGCCGCCGCTCGGTCACGCTGGACCTGAAGCAGCCACAAGCGCAGCGCGCAGCGCTGGCGCTGGTCGAACGCGCCGACGTGGTGATCGAAGGCTTCCGCCCGGGCACCATGGAACGCCTGGGCCTGGGGCCCGACGCCGCGCTGGCGCTCAACCCCAGGCTGGTCTATGCGCGCATGACCGGCTGGGGACAGACCGGCCCGCTGGCCGACCGTGCCGGCCACGACCTGAACTATGTCGCGCTGTCCGGCGTGTTGTCGGGTATCGGCCGCGCCGGGCAAGCACCAGTGCCGCCGCTGAACCTGGTCGGCGACTATGGCGGCGGCGGCATGCTACTGGCGCTTGGCGTGGTGGCGGCACTGCTCAATGTGCAGCGCGGCGGCAAGGGCCAGGTGGTCGACGCGGCCATGACCGAAGGCGCTGCGCAACTCGGCGCGGTGTTCTGGGGCCTGCTGGCCTCGGGCAACTGGCGCGAAGAGCGCCAGGCCAACGTGCTCGACGGCGGCGCGCCCTGGTATGACAACTACCGCACGCGCGGCGGCAAGTACATGTCGATCGGCCCGGTCGAGGGCCGCTTCTACGCCGAGCTGCTGGACAAGCTGGGCCTTGCCGGCAAGGACCTGCCGGCCCAGTACGACCGCAACGGCTGGCCGGTGCTGCGCGAGCAGTTCGAGGCCGTCTTCCTGACCCGCACGCGCGACGAATGGTGCGCCGTGTTCGAAGGCAGCGATGCCTGCATCGCACCCGTGCTGGAATTCAGCGAAGCCCCCAACCACCCGCATCACCGCGCACGCGGCAGCTTCGTCGAAGTCGCTGGCGTGGTGCAGCCGGCACCGGCGCCGCGCTTCCTCGGTACGCCATCCGAGATCTCCGGGCCCGCGCCGGCGCGTGGCGAGCATGGCGCCGCCGCGCTGCGCGACTGGGGCTTCGATGCCGATGGCGTGGCCCAGTTGCAGGCACAGGGCCTGGGGCTGATGGCAGAGCGCTAAGGGACTGCGCGGTACAACACAATCTCCACCTGGCCGCATCGTCCGGCTGCGTGTTTTGCTCCGGCCTCGTGCCGGAGCATTCTTTTTTTCTGCCCGACTGGCCGGCACCTAGGGCAATCCCGCCCAGCCGATATGGGGGGCATGCAAGGTGCCGGGCATCCTATAACTTCCCACATGCAGCCCTTCTTGCTACGCAGTTTCCTATTCCCTTTCCCGAGGTA
Source organism: Cupriavidus sp. FW305-F7 (assembly GCF_058782875.1). Lineage (NCBI taxonomy): Bacteria > Pseudomonadati > Pseudomonadota > Betaproteobacteria > Burkholderiales > Burkholderiaceae > Cupriavidus > Cupriavidus sp. FW305-F7. Next base: position 23,532 of record NZ_JBYSYC010000066.1, read on the forward strand.
TCACATCATGCGCATGAAGTCCCTGATCGCGATGGCAGTGATGGCATGGAGCGCCGTCTGCGGTGCCCAGAGCTACCCGTCGCGTCCCATCACCTTTGTCGTTCCGGGCCCGCCCGGCGGCGCCACCGACACCGTGGCGCGCGCGCTGGCCGAGGACATGGGCAAGCGTCTCGGGCAAACCATCATCGTCGACAACAAGCCCGGTGGCGCGGGCGTGATCGCCGTGCAGGCCATTACGCGTGCCGCGCCGGACGGCTACACGATCCTGCTCAGCCACTCTTCGCCGCTGATCAACACGCCGCACCTGTACCGCAACGTGCCGTACGACGTGCGCCGGGACCTGGCCTTCATCACCGAGGTGTCGGTCGGCAAGATCGTGCTGGTGGTGAGCCGGGACGTGCCGGCAAAGAACATGCAGCAGTTTCTCGACTGGGCCGCGAAGAACAAGGGCAAGGTCAGCTACGGCTCCTATGGCGTCGGCACCTTCCCGCACCTGGTCGGCGCGCACCTGAATCAGGTGCGCGGCCTGGACATGGCGCACGTGGCCTACAAGGGTGAGGCACCGATGGCGCAGGACATGATCGCCGGCAACATCGCTTGGGCGATCGGCTCGATGAGCACGCTCGGCCCGCATATCAAGAGCGGCCGGCTGACGGCCCTGGCGGTGATGGGCGACAAGCGCATCAAGGAGCTGCCCGACGTACCGACCATGGCCGAGGCCGGGCTGAAGCAGCAGGAACTGCGCTCGCCAGCCTGGCTTGGCCTGTTCGCGCGCTCCGGCACGCCGGCGGCGGTCCTGTCCAGGCTCGAGACCGAAGCGCGGGCGTCGATCCAGTCGCCGACCATGCGCGCGCGGCTCGATGCGCTGGCCATGGATCCGGTGGGCAACTCGCCGGCGGAGTTCCGGCGCGAATTCGACGCGACCGAGCCCGTGATCGCCCAGATGATCAAGGCCAGCGGCGCCACCGCGGAATAAGGCCAGCGCGCGGCCGGGTGGCCGGTACGGTCAGCCCGGCCGCTGCGCCGCGCTGCGCGCCACCAAGATGGCATCGTAGCGGCGCGACACGTTGAGCTTGGCGTAGATCTGCCGCAGGTTCCACTTGACGGTGTCGACGCTCAGGTTGAGCACCAGCGCAATGCGCTTGTTCGACATCGCCTGCTCCAGCAGCGCCAGGATCTCGCGCTCGCGCGGGGTCAGCAGCCGGCCCTTGCCGACGTCGGCCGGCGGCAGCGTGGCCGGCAACGCAGCCGGCGCGGCGGCGGGCTCCGGACTGTGCTCGGCCGGCCCGGGCGGCGGCGCCGTCATCGCGGCGGCCTCGCACAGGCGCGCCAGGTAAGCCCCGCGCCCCGCCGCGCCACCGTCCTCCCTGCCAGCCATGCCTGCCAGCAAGCCGAAGGTACGTTCGCCTTCATCGAGGAAAGTGCGCACCAGCCCCAGCCGCTCGCCCGCTGCCAGCGCGGCTTCAAGATACGGCGCCGCTTCATCGGGACGATAGAGGTCGTCGAGCGCGGTGGCCTGCAGCAGGTCTACAGTCACAAGCAGCGGTTCCCGGATCGAAGCCACGTACAGGCCGCGCACGGTGCCAAGCGCGGCAAGCGCCAGCGCGGGCTCGCCTTGCGCCAGCGCCAGCCGTGCGCGGCCCAGTGCCGCAACAGCGGCGATTTCCTGGCCGCGCGGTGTATCGCCCGGATCTTGCCGGCCCAGTTCCTCCAGCGAGGCCTGCAGCCGCTGCGCGTGGCGCAGGTCCTTGCCCAGCAGCGCCAGCCGCTGGCGCTCGGCCGCCACGCGCGCCACCCCGCGCGGCAGGCCGCGGCGGTGGAACATGGCTTCGGCTTCCACCAGTTCCGCCAGGGCTTCATGGCGCGCGCCTGCCAGCCATTGCAGCCGCGCATGGCACAGCGCCGCTTCGATCAGCACGTCCGGGGTGCCGGTGCGCAGCGTCTGCAGCCGGCCCGCCAGCACTTGGCTGGCTTCGGCGATGCGGTCCTGCTCGTACAGTGCTGCAGCCACCGCCACCGCGCACAGGCTGGCCGCGATCGAGCGGCGCCCATAGGCATGCTGCGCGGCCGCCAGCACGTCCGTGCCGAGCCGCAGTGTCTCGTAAGCGTTGCCCTCGATCCAGGCCGTCAGCGCCAGCGTGCCGGCACCCATCAGCGCGATCTCGGTGTCGCCGGGCTGCGCCGCGCAGCGGTATGGCGCACGCGAGCGGGGCTGGCAGCCCAGCAGGGTGCCGTAGCGCAACGCCAGGCTCATGCGGATCTGCTCGAGCGCGGGATTGCCCTGCGGCCTGCCCTGCAGGCTGTCGAGCAGCACCTGCACCCGCGCGTGGTCGTCCTGCTGCGCGGCAATGGTCGCGCGCATCATCGTGGCGTGCACCACGGTATCCACGCCGGGCCCGGCACTGGCTTCCCAGCGCCGGATCCAGTGCTCGGCGTGCTGCGGCCGCACCGATACCACGCATGCCCATGCCGAGGCCAGCAGCAGCGCCGGGTGCAACGCCAGCCGCGCGGGTGCAATGCCGTCGGCCCATTGCAGGAAGTCCCGCAGCGGACTGACGCCGGGCAAGTGGGCCGCGGTGGCCTCCACCAGCGCCAGCACACGGCCAAAGTCGCCGCTGCACAGCGCGTGTCCGATCGCCTCCGCCGGCTTGCCGCAACGGTCCAGCCACGCGGACGCAAGCCCGTGCAGCCGCTGCAACTCGGGCAGTCCATGCGGCCCGGGACCCGTGCCGTGCTCCAGTTCATGCAGCAGGTGCGCCCGGAACAACGGGTGGAAGCGGTACCAGCCCTGCCCGCTCCCATCGGCAACCTCATCCGGCTCGGGCGGGGCTGCCTCCAGGAACAGGCTGCGCGCGGCGATCTCGGCAAGGCGCGCGGGTGCCTGCGCGCAGCCGGCCAGCAGCGCGGCCAGCTCAGCATGGATGCGGCGCGGCACCGCGAGACAGCGCATGAAGTCCAGCAACGCCGGCGGCAATCCGGCAGTCACCTCCTCCTGCCAGTAGGCATGCAGGGCGGCAGATTGCGCATGCGGCCACGCCGGTTCCTGGCCCGTGCGCAGCGATGCGGCAACCAGCTCCAGGCCGGCGGGCCAGCCCTCGGTGACTTCCTGCAGCACCACCGCCGTGTCGACCGCGGCTTGCGAGCTCTCCCGGCGCGCGGTGCGCCCTTCCACGCGCTGGCCCACGAAGGCCAGGGTTTCGGCAACGCTGAAGGCCAGCTCGGCGCGGCCGGCTTCGGCCAGTTCTCCGCCGGCGCGCAGCCGGCCCAGGGCCAGCCCGGCCTCGCCGCGCGCCGCGGCGACGATATGCAGGTGCGGCAGGCGCGCGCTCAGCACGCCCTGCAGGAAGGCCAGCGTGGCCGGGTGCCGCAGGCGGTCGAGCCCGTCCAGCATCAGGTAGACCTCGCCCGGCACGCCGTCCAGCAGCGCGACGAACGCGGGCAGCAACGCGGTGGGGTGCGCCGGGTCGAAGCCGAACTCCGGGCCGGGCCGGCACACGCGGATGCCAGCCTGTCGCAGGCTGGCATCGAGGCTGGCGCAGAACTGTCCCAGGTCGTCGTCCTCCGGCGCGAGCGTGAGCCAGGCCACGCGCGCGCCGCCGGCCAGCAGGCGGTGGCGCCATTGCGCCATGACGGTGGTCTTGCCATAGCCGGCAGGCGCAGTCAGCAATACCAGCCGGCCATGCCTGGCGTCGTGCAGGCGCTGCAGCAGGATCTCGCGCGCGATCGCGCGCCGGTTCTGGCGCGGCGGCACGAGGCGGGTCGCGACGGCAGCATGTATGGTTTCCATGGGCGTCCAGCGGTGCGCAATTGAAGCGGGACAAAGGGACGAAGCGGCAAGACAATGAAGGGGCGAAGGCGTGCAGGCATGAAAAGGCACGCGCTTCGCCGGCGGGCTTGCCGCTGCGCGAATATAAGGCGACGCCTTGTGGCCGGACACCCGGCAAACCCTTCCCCACCTGTTCCGGGTGGCCTGCGGGTGCTGTGCGCGTCTCACCCTGGCCACCCGGACAGCTGGCCAGGCGTGGCTTGGCCGCCGCGCCGCGTCTGCCAGTACAATCGCGACAACGTGCCGCCTTTGCCCGGCATCGCGCTGCCTCGCCCGCATTTCCTCCGCACCTCACCTGCACCGTCCTGCCTCGCCCATGCCCCAGACGCCAGCCAATCCGCCAGCCGCTCCCCGTAGCCAGCCCGCCGCGCCAGTCTCGCAGCCGTCCCGCCCGGCCTCGCTGCGCAGCGCGGCGCGCGTGGTCGCGCGCGAGCGCCTGCTGGCGCAGTTGACCGAGGCGCGGCGCCGGCGCTGCATCGTGCTGCAGGGCCCGGCCGGCTACGGCAAGACCGCGCTGCTGACCGCATGGCGGCTGGACCTGCTGGCGCTCGGCTTTGACATGGCCGCGCTGACGCTGGAGCCGGCCGACAACGAGCGCCAGCGCTGGCTGGACCGCCTGCTCGGCTGCCTGTCCGAGGTCAGCCCCGCGCTGACGCGCGAAGCCATGATGCTGGCCGACCGCGGCACGGACGACGAAGCCGTCGAGCGCGCCATCATCGCGCTGGTGCGCGGCATTGCTGCCCACCCGCGCGACGTGACGCTGGTGCTCGACGACATGCACCACCTGACGGCGCCGCGCGTGCTGGAGCCGCTGCAGTGGCTGCTCGACTATGCCCCGGCCAATTTCCATGTGGTGCTGGCCTCGCGCGTGGCGCTGCCACTGTCGCTCGGGCGCCTGCGCGACCAGGGCATGCTGCTGGAGCTGGACCAGCGCGACCTGCGCTTCACGCTTGCTGAATCGCAGCATTTCCTGCGCGCCCAGCTGGGCGAGATCAGCCCGCGCGATGCGCGCATGCTGCACGAGCTGACCGACGGCTGGGTGGCCGGCCTGCAGCTCTTTGCCGCGCACTGGAAACGCAAGAAGGCCAACGCCAGCGGCCTCACCTTTGCCACCGGCTTCGTGCAGGCCAGCGTGCAGGATGCTGGCGCCTTCGCCGAGTATTTCGAACGCGAGGTGCTGTCGCGCCTGGCGCCGGACGAAGCCGAGCTGCTGGTGCGTGCCGCCGCGTGCGAACGCTTCACCGCGTCGCTGTGCGAGGCCCTGGGCGAGCAGGCGCTGGGTGAAGGCGAGATTCTGGCGCTGCTGGCGCGGCTGGAACAGGAGAACCTCTTCATTACCCCGGCGCAGGGCCCCGAGCGCGAATCCTGGTACCGGCTGCATCCGCTGCTGCGCGAAACCCTGGCCCAGCGTTTCCGCTCGCGCAGCGAGGCCCAGCAGCGCGCCGTGCACGCGGCGGCGTGGCGCTGGTTCCGCGACCATCGCATGCTGGAAGAAGCCGTGCGCCACGCGGTTCTGGCCGGCGATGCCGACACCGCCGCCGACCTGGTGCAGCGCTTTGCCGACACCCTGATCATGCGCGGCGAGGTGCGCAAGGCGCTCGGGCTGCTGCGCACCATCCCCGCCGACCAGGTGCAGTCGCGCCCCGAACTGCGCCTGCTGGCACTGCGCACACAGATGTTCTCGCGCGACCTGGACGCGTGCGCCGCGGCCGCGGACCGGCTCGAAGCCGACATCCCGCCGGGCGACGCCTCGCTGCGCTACCGGCTGGCGCTGCTGCGCTTTTCCCTGGTGCTGCTGCGCGACGACAGCCAGGGCGCGCTGGCGCTGCTGCCGCAGATCGAGAGCGCGCCCGCCGACATGCCGGCGCTGTTTATCGGCTCGCGCAACAACCTGCTGTCGTGGCTCTATATGCACCTGGGCGACTACGAGCGCGCCCGCCGCATCCAGACCGAGGCACCGCCGCTGGTGATCGACGGCGTGCCGCTGCTGGGCACCGCCAGCGGCATGCTCAACGGGCGCTGCATGATCGGCTTCAGCCATGCGCTGGAAGGCAACATGATCCAGGCCGAGCGCGTCGCCCGCGACGTGCTGCGCGAAGTCGAGCAAGCGGGCCACGGCGGCGCCGGCGCCGAGCCGGAGTACTTTGCCGCAGCCCTGCTGGGCGAGGCGCTGTATGAGCAGAACGACCTGGAGGCCGCGCGCCGGCTGCTGGAAGACCGGGTCGACGTGCTCGAACGGGTATCGATCCCCGACTCGGTGCTGCGGGTGCACACCGTGCTGGCAGCCGCGCACTGGATCTGCGGCCACCGGCTCGATGCCTTCGCGCAGCTGGAGCGGCTGGAAGACTACGGCACGCAACTGCGCCTGGACCGGCTGGTGGCGCAGAGCCTGGCCAACCAGATCCGGCTGCACCTGGCCAGCGGCGACATCGCTGCCGCCGAGGCGGCGCTGGCGCGCCTGGACGCCATTGCCGCGCGCCATCGCAACGCGCCGCGCGGCTCGCTGGACGCCATCCACATGGTGAACGAGCGCGCCCACCTGCTGCTCAGCCTGGCGCATGACGACATGTGCGGGGCCGAGGCCCGCACCGCAGCGCTGATCGCGTACTGCGAGGCGCGCGGCTGGCAACGCCACGTGGCGCAGATGCACATGCTGGCGGCCGTGGTGGCATCGCGCCGCGGCGACGCCGAGGCGGCACGCGCGCATGTACTGGAAGGGTTGCGCCGGGGCCACCGGCTCGGCCTGATGCGTAGCGTGATCGATGCCTGCCCCGGCGCACTCGGCCAGATCGTGCGCGTGGCCGCGAACACCACGCTGGACCCGGTGCTGGCCTTCTATGTCGAACGGCTGCAGGCCACCGTGCCGCCGCGAGCCACAGAAGCCGGCACCGCCGCGGCTGCCGCGCCCGCCGGCAGCCCGGCCAGGGCCGATGCGCGCTTTGAGCAACTGAGCGACCGCGAAGCCGATGTCGTGCGCCTGCTCGGCCAGGCCCTGCCCAACAAGAAGATCGCACGTAGCCTGGGTCTGTCGCCGGAGACGGTGAAATGGCACTTGCGCAACATCTTCCGCAAGCTGGGCGTCAGCAGCCGCGACGAGGCCGTGGCCCGCGCCCGCGACCGCGAGCTGGACCAGGCCGGCGGCGCCCAGCCGCCTGACGTGCCGCACTGACGGCGCGGCCGCCCCCTCTCCCCCTCTCCCTCCCCCCAAGGCCGCGCGACCCAAGCACGGCCCCCTCTTTGCTGTCTCCGGCCACCTGATGCGGGTGGTGTTCGCGGCCCCCTCCTCCCCGGTACCTTAGCGCCATACCAACGGCCGCATTGCTGGGCTGAGGCTACCTCCCGCAGACCGACATCCGGAGTACTCAATGGAAATCAACCGCAGCATCTATCGTGACGACCACGAGATGTTCCGCACCACCGTGCGCCGCTTCCTGGAACGCGAATGCCTGCCCAGGCAAGCCGAATGGGACAAAGCCGGCAAGGTCGACCGCGAGACCTGGCTCAAGGCCGGCCGCGAAGGCCTGCTGTGCGTGACGCTGCCGACCGAGTACGGCGGTGGCGGCGGTGACTTTGGCCATTCCGCGATCTATGCCGAAGAGTATGCCCGCGCCGGCCTGAGCGGGGTCGGCTTCGGCGTGCACTCCGACATCATCGCGCCGTATATCGCCCGCATCGGCAACGAGGAACAGAAGCAGCGCTGGCTGCCCAAGGTCTGCTCCGGCGAGAGCATCCTGGCCATCGGCATGACCGAGCCGGGCACCGGCAGCGACCTCAAGGCGATCCGCACCACCGCCATCCGCGATGGCGACGAGTACGTGATCAACGGCAGCAAGACCTTCATCAGCAACGGCCTGAACGCCGACCTGATCATCATGGTCTGCAAGACCGACCCGGCCGCCGGCGCGCGCGGCGTCAGCCTGATCGTGGTGGAAGCCGACCGCGAGGGCTTCCGCCGCGGCCGCAAGCTGGACAAGGTCGGCCAGCACGCGCAGGACACCGCCGAGTTGTTCTTCGACAACGTGCGCGTGCCGGTGGCAAACCTGCTGGGCGAGGAAGGCAAGGGCTTTGGCTACCTGATGGCCGAGCTGCCGCAGGAGCGCCTGTCAATCGCGGTCAGCGCCGCCGCCAAGCTGGAGGTCTGCCTGGAACACACGCTGGCCTACGTCAAGGACCGCAAGGCCTTCAACCAGACCGTCTGGGACTTCCAGAACACCAAGTTCAAGCTGGCCGACATCAAGACGCAGGCGATCTCAGTGCGGCTGCTGGTCGACCACTACCTCGGCGAGCACATCCGCCGCCGCCTGACGCTGGAAGAAGCGGCCATCGCCAAGCTCCATGCGACCGAAGTGCTGGGCACCGCTCTGGACCAGATGGTGCAACTGCACGGCGGCTACGGCTACATGATGGAGTACCCGGTGGCGCGCGCCTTTGCCGACATGCGCGTGACCCGCATCTACGGCGGCACCAGCGAAGTGATGCGCGATCTGATCGCGCGCAAGCTGTAAGCACTGATCCCAAGACAAACACTCATCGGAGCACACACATGACTCGCAAGGTTTTCGTCGCCGGCGCCGGCATGATCCCGTTCAAGAAGCCGGGCAGCAGCGACACCTATGACGTGATGGGCGCAACCGCCGTGCGCCAGGCGCTGGAAGACGCCGGCCTCGGCTATGAGGACGTGCAGCAGGCCTACGCCGGCTACGTGTACGGCGACTCGACCTGCGGCCAGAAGGCGCTGTACCAGGTCGGCATGACCGGCATCCCTGTCATCAACGTGAACAACAACTGCGCCACCGGCTCGTCGGCGCTGTTCCTGGCGCGCCAGGCGGTGCAGAGCGGCGCGGTGGACTGCGCGCTCGCTGTCGGCTTCGAATTCATGCAGCCCGGCGCGCTAAAGTCGCGCTGGGACGACCGCGCCCCGGCGCTGGAGCGCGCCATCGGCCTGGTGGACGAACTGGTCGACCGCAAGGACCTACCCAATGCCATCCGCCAGTTCTCGGGCGCCGGCAAGGCCCATATGGAAAAGTACGGCACGAAGCTCGAAACCTTCGCCAGGATCCGCGCCAAGGCCAGCCGCCACGCCGCCAACAACCCGCTGGCCGTGTTCCGCAACGTGCTGACCACCGAGGACGTGCTGGCCGCGCCGGCGCTGTGGGAAGGCGTGCTGACGCGCCTGATGGCCTGCCCGCCAACCTGCGGCGCCGCCGCCGCCATCGTGGTGTCGGAGGAATTCGCCCGCAAGAAGGGCCTGAAGACTGACGTGCTGATCGCTGGCCAGTCGCTGACCACCGACCGCCCCAGCGCCTACGACGCACGCGACATGATCCGCGTGGTCGGCTTCGACATGACGCGCGAAGGCTCGCAGCAGGTGTATGAGCAGGCCGGCGTCGGCCCGCAGGACATCGACGTGATCGAACTGCATGACTGCTTCGCGCAGAACGAGCTGCTGACCTATGAAGGCCTCGGCCTGTGCCCGGAAGGCGGCGCCGAGAAGCTGGTCAACGACGGCGACAACACCTACGGCGGCAAGTGGGTGGTCAACCCGTCGGGCGGCCTGCTGTCCAAGGGCCACCCGCTGGGCGCCACCGGCCTGGCGCAATGCTACGAGATGGTCCAGCAGTTGCGCGGCACCGCCGACCAGCGCCAGGTCGAAGGCGCACGCCTGGCCCTGACGCACAACCTCGGCCTGGGCGGCGCCTGCGTGGTCACGCTGTACCAGAAGCACGCCTGAGCACACCCCGACACAGGAGCCCATCCATGATCGACAAGAAACATATCGGCCGGGTGATTGCGGACTTCCGCACCTCCGCGCCGGCCAGCCAGCTGCGCTTTTTCGCCAAGGCCACCGGCCAGACCGACCCGGTCTATATCGACGAGGCCGCCGCGCGCGACGCCGGCCACCCGGGCCTGCCGCTGCCGCCGACCTTCCTGTTCTCGCTCGAACTGACGCAGCCGCCCAGCGCCTGGCGCCAGGAACTCGGCATCCGGCCGGACCGCATCCTGCACGGCGAGCAGTCCTTCGACTACCACTGTATGGCCTATGCGGGCGACACGCTGCACTTCAAGACCACCATCACCGACATCTACGACAAGAAGGGGGGCGCGCTGGAGTTCGTGGTGCGCGAGACGCGCGTCGCCAACCAGGACGGCGAGCACGTGGCGGACCTGCGCAGCGTGCTGGTGCATCGCAACGGCTGAACCGGAGAACTCCCATGAGCAAACTGAGCTTCGACCAGGTCAAGGTGGGCGACACCCTGCCGCCGCTGACGCTGGAACCGATCAATCGCACCACGCTGGCGCTGTTTGCCGGCGCCTCGAACGATCACAACGCCATCCACATCGACACCGACTACGCCCGCAAGGCCGGCATGCCCGACGTGTTTGCCCACGGCATGCTGTCGATGGCCTACCTGGGCCGCCTGCTGACGCAGTGGGTGGACCAGCGCCAGCTGCGCCAGTTCGGCGTGCGCTTTGTCGGCATCACGCACCTGGGCCATCGCATCACCTGCACCGGCCGCGTGGTGGAGAAGCTGGAAGTCGACGGCGAGAAACGCGTCAGGCTGGAAATCCAGACCGCCAACCAGTATGGCGAAAGCAAGATCCTCGGCGACGCCATCGTTGCCCTGTAAATCCAATCAAGCACAAGGAGTCTGAAATGGGAGCACTTGAAGGCAAGGTGGCACTGGTCACCGGTTCGGGCCGCGGCATCGGCAACGCCATCGCCATGCGGCTGGCACGCGAAGGCGCACGCCTGGTCATCAATGACCTGGACGCCGAGCCGGCGCAACAGACCGTCGAAGAACTGAAGGCAATGGGCGTCGAAGCCGTGGCCTGCGTGGGCAACGTGTCCGCACCGGACTTTGCCGATCGCTTCATCAACACGGCGATGAGCAATTTCAAGTGCATCGACATCATCGTCAACAACGCCGGCTTCACCTGGGACGACGTGGTGCAAAAGATGAGCGACGAGCAGTGGTACGCCATTCTGGACTGCCATATGACCGCGCCCTTCCGCATCCTGCGCGCCGCCTACCCGCATATTAAGGCACTGGCCGCCGCCGACAAGGAAGCCGGCCGCGAGGTGTACCGCAAGATCGTCAATATCTCGTCGACCTCGGGCCTGAACGGCAATGCCGGCCAGATCAACTACTCCGGCGCCAAGGCCGGCGTGATCGGCATGACCCGCGCCATGGCGCGCGAGTGGGGCCGCTTCAACGTCAACGTGAATGCGGTGGCGTTCGGCCTGATCCACACCCGCATGACCTCGGCCGACGCCAAGGCCGGCGCCACGGTCAACATCGAAGGCCGTGAGATCCGCGTGGGCCTGAACCCGGAAGCGCTGAAGACGCACGCCCAGCGCAACCCGCTCGGCCGCGGGGGCACCCCGGAAGAAGCCGCGGGCGGCGTGTACCTGTTCTGCTCGCCGGATTCCAACTACATCACCGGCCAGGTGATCGCGGTCGCCGGCAACGTGCAGTAAATCCAGCCGCACCGAAGCGGGGGCTCGCATTGGCGAGCCCCCGTTTTTTTGCTTCGCCAACCGCCTCCCCACCTCAAGTCAATAGGGACTCTCCTCCAGCCATCATCCGTGCGGCACGGCAACACCCAGACCCCGATTCACTCCTTTTAGGAGGGGGCCTGACACCACGCACAAAGGTCTAATGGAACAGAGCCGGGCGTAGCAACCGGCCAGCGCCTTCCATAAAAACCGACAGGAGACGACTTAGCATGAAGAAATCGCTTATCACGCTGGCTGTACTTGGCGCGGCCGCAGGCAGCGCCAATGCACAGTCCGGCGTGACGCTGTATGGGGTCATCGACGGATCGATCGAGTATTTGACATCCTCCCGGTCCTCAGCCTTCGGCTGCCGCCTTACGGCGGAAAGGACGAGGATTCCTACGGCGCTACGTGATGCTCTACGTAGTC
>NZ_JBYSYC010000067.1:0-33686 GCF_058782875.1 Cupriavidus sp. FW305-F7
TCACCTGGAAACAAGCGGCCAACCAGTTCGCCATTCTCTTCGGTGACCGCTTCACCAACGCCCTACGCTGAGATTTAATTAACCGACCTCAGCACACAGAATTCCTGACACCTCCACGGCTGGCGCCCCACACGACACCGCCGTCTCAAGCTTCTGTGTTTTAGAAGCTCTATCGCTCGCGCCATCCAAAGGATTCCGTCCCCACCTTTGGGTGCCAGAAGAAATCCGTTGGGAAGTTTTTATGACGTTCCTTCGAATGTGCATTCCGAATCGGGTATTACATGCATAACCAAATCGAATGTACCAAGAGCTACACTGGCATGTCCTCGTACCGGCAGTTGCTTCTACGCTACCGTGGATGGTCGCAGAGGAGTCACTTTCGCGCGCGGAACGCTCGTGCCATCACGCCGGTGTGGAAGGTGTCAATCTAGTTTGATGCCGGCGTCCAAGACGACCTTCTTCCACTTTCCTGCCTGGGTGCGCATCAGACTTTCCAACGCTTCTTGGCTACCGCCTGCAGGCTCCAGGTCCATTTCAAGAAGACGACGCTTAATCCCCGGCTCGGCGAGAATATCGTTGATGGTTTTGTTTAGTTTGGATGTGATTTCCTTGGGCGTGCCCGCCGGGGCGACCAGCGCCTGCCAGAAAATCATTTCGAAGCCTGGCAAGCCGCTTTCGGATACGGTCGGAAGCTCGGGATATGCTGTTGCCCGCTTTGACGTCGTAATGGCCAGCGCTTTGAGCTTGCCGCCCTTGACGAGTGGCATCGCCTCAGGCGCGAGCGCCATCATGACTTGTACCTGCCCCGCCATGAGGTCTTGCAGCGCCGGAGCACCGCCCTTGTATGGCACATGGACAATGCTTGTGTTGGTCGCCTTCTTGTACAGTTCCATCCCTAGATGGCTGGGCGTGCCGTTCCCAGCAGACGCGTAGCCCTCGGAAGAAGGACGGGTCTTCAGGTAACGAGCAAGGTCGGACATGGAGTTGACGGGCACGCTGGGATTCACCACCATCACGCTCGGAATTGAGGTGACCTGGATGATTGGGGCGAAGTCCTTTGCCGGGTCGTAGCTAAGTTTGCTGTACAGGCTTGGATTGACAGACAAGCCAGTCATCGTTGCGAAGAGCAACGTGTACCCATCCGGAGCCGACTTTGCCACCGCGCTTGCCGCGATGGCTTCGCTGGCACCCGGCCGATTATCGACCACGACCGGCTGGCCAAGCTTGGCGGCCAGCTTCTGGCCGACCAGGCGCGCCACGCCATCGGTAGAACCACCCGGGGGATAGGGAACCAGTAGGCGGATTGGCTTGTAGGGATAGTCAGCGGCATTGGCGATGATGGGTCCGCAAACTATGGAAGCAGCGGCAACTACTAAAGCAGTGGTAAGGCGTTTCATGACGTCGTCCTTTCAGGGGATGCAGGATATGGTGTGAGGGCGCACTACGCGTCGTGGAGTTCGAGAACGGCGTCGCCGTACCCAACAGTTTCGCCGTCGTCCACAAGCTGGTTTCCAGCCATCCCATCGGCCGGAGCAATGATGGCGCTCAGTACCGAGTCAATAGTCAGGTAGCCCACGTGGTCGCCCTGCTTGACCTCATGGATAGATGCGTCAGCCGCGAGAGGGTGTCTTCGGCTGAACGTACCCGTTGCGGCAGATAGGACTTCCTTGCGCTGCGCAGGTTGGGAGGCGATGACCGCGCTGGTTTTTACAGTCGTCCTACGTGCATCGCTCAGCGGTTCGGCCACGTCGGCAAAGCGTAGTGTCAAGGTTCGAGCGCCGTCACCGTATGTCAACTCCGAAACCCCAGCTCGCTCAAGTGTCGCGACCAGCGAGTCAAGCTGTTCAGTGTTCATGACTGCCTCCCTTTGCAGCTGCATCCCAATGCGATAGCAGTCTCTCCAGGTAGTGGATGTCGGCGCCACCAGCGGCAAAAGCTGATTCCTCCATCAACTTGCGATGTAATGGCACGGTTGTCTGAATCCCTTCAATCTGAACCTCGTCAAGCGCAGTCTTCATTCGCGCAATGGCCTCATCTCGAGTGGCGCCATGTACCAGGAGCTTCGCAATGAGGGAGTCATAGTGCGGTGGCACGACATATCCCGGGTACACGTGCGACTCCACCCGGACACCCGGCCCACCGGGTGCAATCCAGTCGAGGATTTCGCCGGGGCAGGGCGTGAATTTCCACGGATGCTCGGCGTTGATGCGACATTCAATGGAATGGCCAGAAAAGGAGACATCGCACTGTTTCACACTGAGCTTCTCGCCGCGCGCAATGCGAAGCTGTTCAGCGACGATGTCAACGCCGGTGACGAGCTCCGTCACGGGGTGTTCGACCTGAACACGCGTGTTCATCTCGATGAAGAAGAACTCACCGTCCTCGTACAGGAACTCGAACGTGCCAGCGCCGCGGTATCCAATCTGGACGCACGCTTGCGCGCAGAGCTCTCCAATCCTTGCAATCTCGCTTCGGGCGATACCTGGTGCCGGGGACTCTTCAATGAGTTTCTGGTGACGTCGTTGGGTGGAGCAGTCTCGCTCACCCAGCCAGACGGCATTGCCGTGCATGTCGGCCAAAATCTGGATTTCGATGTGGCGCGGCGTCTTCAGATACCGCTCCAGATAGACAGTAGGATTCCCGAACGCGCGGCCGGCTTCCTCCCGCGTCATGGCTACCGCATTGACCAACTCAGTAGGGCTCTCGACGACACGCATACCTCTACCTCCGCCACCGCCCGCTGCCTTTACAATCAGTGGGTACCCCACGCGGGCTGCAATGTCGATAACGCGGTCAGGCTCGTCTGGCAGTGGGCCATCCGAGCCAGGTACGCAGGGAACACCTGCCTCTGCCATGGCCTGCTTGGCAGTGACTTTGTCCCCCATCAGCCGAATGGATTCGGAGGTCGGTCCGACAAAAATGAGCCCAGCGCTCTCTACTGCCGCAGCAAATGACGCGTTCTCGGACAGAAAGCCATAACCGGGGTGAACTGCTCCCGCGCCCGTAGCCTTCGCCGCGAGAAGAATCTCTTGCTGATTGAGGTAGCTTTTCGACGACGGAGCGGGACCGATGCAAATCGTCTGGTCAGCCAAGGCCACATGTCGCAACGTCGCATCTGCCTCGGAGTGTGCCGCGACAGTCTTGAGTCCGAGCTTGCGACATGCACGCTGGATTCTCAGTGCAATCTCACCGCGGTTAGCTATGAGGACAGTGTCAAACATGGGCTCCCTCCACGTCCTCGATGACAAAGAGCGGCGTGTCGGCAGACACAGCTGCTCCGTCATCAACGAGAATCTCCGAAACCCGTCCAGCACGGTCGGCTTCAATCGGGTTGAGTAGCTTCATGGCTTCGACAATTGCCAAGGTTTGACCTTCCTCGACGAGGTCGCCGATTGATACGAACGAGGGTTGGTTCGGGGCAGGAGACCGGTAGAACGTGCCAGTCATCCCCGCAAGGACACTATGACTAGTTGCCGGCTCCGCAGAAGCCTTAGCGGCTGCGACTGTCTCCGCCGGGGTAGGCGACCGTTCTGTGACAGGTTGTTGGGGCACCTCGGCGGTAGAGCTAGGGAATGATGAGCTCCGCTTCAGCGTCACTTGTCGCTGGCCGTCGCTGTAATCGATTTCGCTGAGCGCCGCTGAGCGTTCAAGGACGCCGACCAGCGTTTCCACGAACTTCAGGTCCATGTATTCCTCAGCTGAAAGACTTGACGACGATGCCGGCTGCCTTGAGCGTGCTCCGGACTTTTGCCGCCATCTGAATGGCTCCCGGTGTGTCGCTATGTACGCAGATGGTGTCAATCTGGACGGGGAGTAGCCTTCCGGAAACGGTCTCAATGGCGCCGGCCTGGACCATCCGCAGCATGCGGGCAGCCGCCTCGTCGCCATCGTGTAGAACTGCGCCGGGCACGGACCGATGTACGAGGTTACCTTCCTCGGTGTATGCACGGTCTGCGAAGACCTCACGCCGCACAGCCAGGCCCATCTCGGAAGCCACACGCTCCATAACGGCGCCGGCAAAGGTCATACAGATGAGGTTCGGGTCAACTGCTTTGATTGCGCGTGCGATAGCTGTCGCTACAGCTTCATCAGTCTGTGTCAGGTTTCCGAGTGCGCCGTGAGCCTTGACGTACGTAATTGGGTGATCAGCATATCGCGACAGTGCTTGAGCTGCACCAATCTGGTACGCAACCAGGCGCTCGATTTCGCCGTGCGTGAAAGGGATGACACGACGGCCAAAGCCCCACAGGTCAGGGAAGCCAGGGTGAGCACCGACAGCGACGCCACGAGCCTTTGCTAGGGCGAAAGTCTTTGCCATGATTTCGGGGTCGCCGGCGTGCATTCCACAAGCGACATTGGCCGAGGTGACAATCTCGAGGATGGCAGCATCATCGCCCATGCGATAAGCGCCAAAGCCCTCACCCATGTCCGAGTTGAGGTCAACTTCGATAGCGTTGCTCTGTGTGTTCATGATTCTCGATTCCTTGTTGAGGTTTGTGAGGCGGCCAACTAGGCGCGCCCAGCCATCATGGCTAAGGTGTCCCGAATCCTTAGTTCCTCGTCGCGTCTCGTTTGAAGCGCAGCCACGGCGGTATCGATGTCGGTGAGAGTGAATCGAATGCCGCACCCAATAGGAGCTTGGGAAAGCTTCCACAGGTCGGCCTCAATCACGGTTGCAATCTTCGGATAGCCCCCGCAGGTATTGGCTTCCGCAAGCTGAACAATGGCTTGGCCTGACGGCGGGACTTGGATGGTGCCCGCTACGATGCCGTGCGACAGCAGTTCGACGTGCTGTGACTGGGTGAGCACAGGGCCGCTTAATCGATACCCGACGCGATTTGCGTCCGGTGTCACCTTGAATTCTTCCTGGAGGAATGTCGTCTGAGAGTCGGACGTAAAGCGCTCAAACTCGGCTGCAGGCAGCACACGAACGGTGATGCACTTCGTGCTCAGTTCGTCCCAGTACTCGAGCAAGCCCTTTGGAACCACGCCGAGTCCGACCTTCCAGGGTCGGTCGGTGCGCGATTGCTCATTGCCGATGTCCAGGCGGTCCCCACGCATCAAGCCGCGTCCCGCCGCGCCACCGAACGCCCCTTTGAGGTCCGTGGACTTTGAGCCCATGATTGGTTTGACATTGATGCCGCCACCGATGGTCAAATAAGCTCGGGCCCCGCTGCGGGGGCGCTCGATGACGAGTGTTTGCCCCGCGGACGCTGTGCGGCCCCACCAGGGAGCGAGACGCTGCTCGTCCAGGCTTGCCTTGACGTCGGCCCCGGTTACGGCAAAACGCGTGTCCTCGTAGAATTTGACGCGGAATGGGAACAGATTGATTTCGATGCCTGCTTCCCCACGGTCATTCCCCACCAGCGCGTTGCCGATGGACAAGGCCAAAGGGTCCATGGCGCCGCTGCGACTGACGCCGAAACTCAGGCATCCGTAGCGTCCCAAGTCCTGCACTACGTTCGGCGCGCCATTCGAAAGAATCTCTATCACGCCAAAATCTCCTTGATGCTGAACCTCACTGTGTCTCCTGGGGCAAGCAGGCACGGACTGTCTTGGGCTGCGTCGAACATCTCTCGCTGGGTGATGCCGACGAGATGCCACCCAGAGGGTGCGGTGCACGGCATGACGCCGGCCTGGCTGCCGCCCACAATCACAGAACCCTTTTGAACCTTCATACGTGGAGTGCTTCGGCGGGGAACTGAAAGTTCTTCGGGAAGGCCAGTCATATAGGCAAATCCGGGCATCGAGCCAACGCACGCTACTGTGTACACAGCGGCGCTATGCCGACGGACATACTCTTCGATGGTGAGTGCGGCGCCGTCTGCGAGGTCCTGCAAGTCCTCGCCATACTCGCCGCCGTATGTCACGGGGATGTCGAAATGCTTTCCTGTGCGGTGTGATGGGGTCGCAGATTCCCATAGCTGGCGCATGAGCGACTCCGCTTTCCGTGGGTGAAGCTGGAGCGGGTCGAACATAAGGAGAAGGTTGTTGACGCCGAGCACTACTTCACGCGAGGTCGCTTTCCCTAAACGTTGACGCAGCTTAGTGGCGAGCGAAAGCAGGAGTGACTGGACATCGTTGTCAAAAGCGCCGGTGGAAGCGTCGAGCAAGAGCGCGCCAGAGCCCGCAGGGTGAATGCGGGCAGCGACGGTGTTGTCGGGCTCTGCCAGTTCCAGGGTGAGCGTCATGCTTGAAATACCGATTGCGATTCAGGGTCCGGCCGCGCAGTAATGCAGCGGCCGGGACTGGTCAGTGTTCCAACGGCTTGTGAGCCGTCTCCTTGGCCACGAGCAGGCTGGCCAGGGTGACCAGCAGGCCGGCTCCGATGTAGAGCGAGAGAGTTGTGGGCGACTGATAAGTCTTGTATAGGCTGGCGAAGACCAGGGGTGCGAATCCGCCACCAATAATGCCGCCCAGCGTTGCTGCCAGAGAGGCTCCCGCATATCGGACGCGCGTCGGGAACTGCTCCGTAACAAAGGCGGCTTGTGGTCCGTACATCATGGCTTGGAACAACATGCCAACCACGACAGCGATACAGACGTTCACGGGGTTGAGGGTGTTCATCAGCGCGAAATACGCGAATGCCCAGCCAATCGACAGCACTGCACCTGCCCCATAAACAATCTTCCGGCCGAGCTTGTCGCTGAGTGCTCCGAAGAGTGGCACCGCAACGGCATGGAGGGCCGCGCCCAGCATGGTTGCTGTCAGCGCCAGCGAGCGCGGCAGGTTCAGGACCGTCGTCACGTAGGTAAGCGTGAAGACGACGAGCAGACCGTACACGATGTCCGACCCGATTCGCACGCCACCTGCAATCAGAAGGCGACGCCAGTGGATCTGAACGACCTCCTTCAGCGGCATCTCGGCTTTGCTGTGACCCTGCTCGAGTTGCTCGAACATCGGCGTTTCATCCACGCCGCGGCGCAGCCAGAGGCCGAATGCAACCAGGCCTACGCTCGAGAGGAACGGAATGCGCCACCCCCAATCGTGGAACGCTTCCGTCGGGAGGAAGAATGAGAAGAAAGTAATGAAGCCGGCGCCCAAGAGCGTGCCGCAAGCAGGTCCAACCTGAGCGAAAGACGCGTTGCGCCCGCGCTGGTGCTGACTGCCGTGCTCCATCGAAAGCAGGACCGCACCTGCCCACTCTCCGCCAATCGATACACCTTGGAGAAAGCGAAGCGCCACCAGCAGAATCGGACTCCAGATGCCCCACGCTTCATAGGTCGGCAACATACCCATGAGACCGGTTGATGCTCCCATTAGTACCAGCGTTGCAACCAGGACGAAGCGGCGGCCAAGCTTGTCGCCAAGGTGCCCAAATACAATTCCGCCGAACGGCCGCGACAGGTAGCCAACGGCGTAGGTGGAGAAGGCCAGGATGGTCCCCGACAATGGGTCCACCGACGGAAAGAACACGCTGTTGAAGACAAGCGCCGCCATGAGGTTGTAGACCGTGAAGTCGTACCATTCCAGCGTCGTACCGATTGAACTGGCTGCAGCCAGGCGTCGCATCTTCTGGCGCGGTGCCGCATCATGAGTCGACTCGGCAGTGGCCGTAAAAGTGGTTGCGTTGTCCATTACTTCAACTCCTCACGGGACAGCTTCCACGTCAGCTGATAGCGGGCCGCATCAGCTGGCGAACAGGGAAGGGCTTCGATGGCGTGACGCAGCGCGGCTTCGTTTGACGCGGAGCTGCTGCTTTCGACGATGTAGAGCGGACGCATTTCACGCGTGGCAAGGTCCTCCAGCGGAAGCGGGCGGCTAAGCTCGTCATTCGGGGTGATGAGGTACGAGCGGACGAAGGCGATGTCCTCCGCCAAGAGGGCTCCGACGTTCGTGCACTTCTCCTCAACATCGGAAGATGCAGCGTTCAGTGGGAGCACCGCAACCCAACCGCCGCTGCCTTGACCGACATCCGCGGAAACTTCGCCAATGCGGCGCGTTGGGCGGAGCATCTTCGGCAGGACCTTCACGGACCAGGGAGTTTGGTTCTTGAAGGCGTGGGAGTATGCAGCTGAGGCGAATACCCCAATCGATTCTGCCCAGTAGAGCCCGAGGTATTTCGGTCGACCCGTAACTGCCATATAACGAGCTGCGGAAATAACTCCCTCCATGCGAACGCGCTCTTCGATGTGTTCGCGGTCGTACCAGGCATTAAAATCACTTTCGTCATCGGGGCTAATATCCGATGCCACGAAAAGCATGCCGAACTCGCTTTCTGCCATTTCCTCACCTCGCTCGTTTTGGTTATATGAATGCTACTGAGGTGAGCCGGTCAGGGACAAACGGGAATTTTTTCGACCGTCCAATAGGATTTCTTTCGACCCTTAAGGGTTGATGCACCAGAGCAGTCGTAAGGCTGGGCGTTATTGGTGCATAAAGTGGCTCACCGAGCTTGTCCGATGAGGGTAATCCCTATTTGGGCCCGACCATGGAGGCCCTTTCTCCTATTAGGGGGCATGGGGTGCTCAGGGTAATTCCCTAGCGAATGAAGACGTGCACTGCCGAGGAGAGGCTGGGTGTTGGAGAGGTAGCGCTTGTTATTGCGGCGAGAAAGGTGCCGGCATCGAGCGCATAAATCGGTCTGCTTCTTGGCAAGCCAATTCAGCGACCAGTCGGATAGCGTCGGATTCACGACTTTCGAGATAGCTGACAATAAGTCCCTGAGGGGGAAGCTGCATGTCAGTTTCGATAATCCGCAGCTCGCCTCGAACAACCTCCTCACGAACAGGAGGCAGTGGAATCAGTGCATTCCCGAGGCCGCTCCGCACCAGTCGAGCAAGTGCGGCAACGGAATTTACGCAGTGCACCTTTCCCATGGGAACGCCTGCACGCCGGTACACGTCCTTGAGGACCAGGTAAGGTTGTGAGCCACGGCTCATTGTGACCACGGGTTGGGCGAGCAGCTCTCGGACGTCAACTTTGCGCTCGCCTTTCCCACCTGGCCCTACCCATCCCACACCCATTGGCAAACAGGTCGTACTAACCACACCGTCTCCGGCCAATTGGTCGGTCTGTAGAGCGATGTCTACGTCGCCGTCACGGAGACTCTTGTTCAGCCGGTCAGTGGACTCGGAGCTTAGTTGGACCTCTATGCCTGGATAGGAGGACTGGAGGTGCTCGATGAATCCCACAAGCCAGGTGTGGACCACAGTGTCAATTGCGCCGATGCGGACGCTGCCAAGTACGTTCTGGTCTGACTGGCCGAGCTGCATAATGTACTTCTGCATCTCGAGAACGCGCTCGCCAAGCGGAATCAGCCTCATCCCTACCGGTGTGAGGCGCAAGTCTCCTGCGTCACGGGAGAAGACTCGGGCGCCAATCTCCTCCTCCAGCGATGCAATCCGATTCGAAATCGTGGCTTGTGTAATGTGGAGCTTGTCGGCAGCGGCGCGAAAGCTACCCAACTGCACAACAAGGATGAAGCTCTCAAGAAAGCGAGTGTTCATATGAAGACAGAGCTCGGTTTCATGCCGCTGTGGCGGGACGATGGCGCCAGAGCGTGTCAGCTGCGCTCGGCGCCTGTGAGAAACCTATCGATGCGCCGCCACATTTCCACTGGGTTAGAGTACATCGGAAAGTGTGCGCAATCACTTATCTCAGCAAGTTCTACGCCAGACTCTGCCAACAGCGGCAGGTAAGTTAAATGACTGTTTTGCTCGCCGTACATGAACATCCGTGGGAAAGGAAGCGATAAGAACTTGTTCATGAGGGCACCGTGGTCCGACAAATGCACCATTGACGTGAAGATGCCCGACACTGCCTGTGCACGAACCTTGTGACGGAGACTCGCGGCGTAGAGCGGCGAAGAGTACTGAGAGGAGTGCCAGTTCCGGTCGATGAACTCGTTGAAGAATGCCTGAGGGTCGTCAGCGGGGAAGTCCACAATCTGTCTGCTCAAAAAGCAGTCTTCCGGCGCGACATTGCCTTCGATGTCGATGAAACTCAAAATGCGGTCAGGCAGTTCATGTGCGAGCATCAGCGCAGTGAGTCCGCCCATGGAGTGCCCGACCAAGTGGAAACGGTCGATACCCGCATGAGCCAGCATTGCTTTGGCTGTCTCAACCAGAAAGGGAATGCTGACCTTCCGAAGGTCACCACAGGCCGTTTCCCCGCAGCCAGGCGCGTCATATGCAAGGAACGGACGGCCCGCGAAGGCACGATTGATGGCGATGTCCGCGTAGTCTTCTTTCGTCGAGCCGAACCCGTGCAAGAACACGATTGGCGCGAGGTCGCCCTGACGACCAATGGCCGCGATTTTGAGCGCTACGCCGTCTACCTCAAGTGCTATGGTTTCCTTCCGGGTATCTCTGTTCATCGTCATTGTAGGGATGATAGTTTGATTCTTAGTCGACTGTGGCACCTGACAGCTTGACGGCCTCAGACCACTTCCGAATATCGGTGCCAATCAAAGTACGGAACTGTGCGGGCTTCATCGTCATTGGCTCTGCGCAACTGTGCGACGACATCGGGAGACTGCGAAGCAGGGCGAGAGATATCACTGACCCTCCCTTTTATCTCAATCAAGAGACAGGCAAAACTGACGAATGGCTTCGCACGCCTTGCGCAGGGAATCATTGTCCAAGGCGTATGCGATGCGGATGTATGGTCCCAGTCCGAAAGCTGAACCGTGCACCACCGCGACGTTTGCTTCTTCGAGCAGAGCGAGCGCAACGTCCTCGTCCGTACGCAGCAGTGTGCCGCCAGGTGTGGTTTTGCCAAGCAGACCTTCGCAGGATGCAAATGCGTAGAACGCGCCGCCCGGCACAGCACAGCCAAGTCCCGGCGTGTTGTTCAGCAGGTCCACCATCATGTCCCGGCGAGCCTGGAATACAGCCTTCGAGTCGTGGATGAAATCTTGGGGGCCTTGGAGCGCGGCGAGAGCAGCGTGCTGCGAGATTGAGGACGCGCCAGAGGTTTGCTGGCCTTGAAGCTTCTCCATCGCCTCGAGCAACCATGCTGGCCCAGTACCGAAGCCGATGCGCCAGCCCGTCATGGCATACGCCTTGGACACGCCATTCATCGTTAGCGTCCGGTCCTTGAGACGCGGTTCCACCTGGGCCATCGTATGGAACTTTGCACCGTCGAAGGTCAGGTGCTCGTAGATGTCGTCCGACAGCACCAGTACATGAGGATGAGCCAGTAGTACTTCGGCCAGGCCGGCCAATTCTGCTTGCGAGTAGACGGCGCCAGTCGGATTCGATGGAGAGTTAAGAATCAGCCAGCGGGTCTTCGGCGTGATAGCGTTGCTCAACGCTTCAGACGTCAGTTTGAAGCCCACGTCGGCGCCGCACGGTACGACCACCGGTGTAGCGCCGCACAGTTGGACCATCTCGGGATAGCTCACCCAGTACGGAGCGGGCACGATGACCTCGTCACCGGTGTTCAACGTGGCTGCCAGGGCGTTGTAGATGACCTGCTTGCCGCCCGAACAGACGATCGTCTCTTGCCAGCTGACATCGAGTCCGTTCTCGCGTTTGAACTTCTCGGCGATGGCCTCCCGAAGGGCACGCAGTCCAGCTACCTGCGTGTAACGGGTATGGCCGCTGCGAATGGCACCGATGGCCGCCTCACAAATGTGACTCGGCGTGTCGAAATCGGGCTCTCCGGCACTCAGAGAGATGATTTTCGCACCGGTCGCACGCTTGGCGGCGACGCGGTCCATCATGCGGTACGTTGCCGACGGTTGGGCGTTGGCAAGATTCACGTTTAAGCGCTGTTGCTCGGCTGCCATCACGCCTTCCTCTGCAAGGTGTGGTAACCAAGAGCTTCACGGGCTTGACCCAGCGTCTTACCGTTGGCAATGTGCTTGCGAATCTGCGATTCGACGTCCTCGATCTTACGGGCAAGTTCAGCGACTTCCTTTGCACGCTCGCGCGGGATAACGACAACGCCATTGGCGTCTGCCACGACGATGTCGCGAGCACAAACGCGGGCGGTCCCCACGGAAACAGGCGTGTTCACGGATTCAACTTGCACGCGGTCCTTGCCGGTACGCATGAACCGGCCGCGCGTAAAGAGCGGATAGCCGTCGCCGAGAGCCTTCGTCACGTCGCGGCAGACGCCGTCAATCACGGTGCCAGCGATGCCGCGAGCGCCAGCATACTGTGTCATGATGTCGCCCCACACCGTGCAGTCCGTGCGGCCGTCGTTGTCGATGACGATGATGTCCCCGGACTGCACATCGTCGATGAAGTCACCGACAGTACCGGGAGGGATGCTGGCCGACACGTATTTAACCGTGAAGGCGGGGCCGACCACAGGCTTACGGTAGTTGTCCAGCGGGGCGATACCCAGGCATTGACCGGGCAGACCAAGGCGGTCCATCGCGTCCGATACGCCAGGGGTGTCCAGACCCTCGAAAAGGGCTACCAGTTCCTTGTCAGTCATTTTGCTTCCTTGCTGTTGATGGCTTCGAATTCCTTGTCGTGCATGACTTCTTCGACAGAGCGTCCAGAACGCACGGCCTTCACCATGCCGTCCTGACGACGCGCAATGCGTTCGCCCAGGTCGAGCACTTCTTCGATTCGATTTGCGGGGACGAACACGGTGCCACAACGGTCAGCGATGACATAGTCGTCTTCGTTGACCACCACACCCGCGAACGTTACGGGCTTTCCGGCGTCGACTTGCACCACGCGGTTGCGCGCGCTAATCATCGTGACGCCACGGCCGAACACGGGATACCCAATGGACTCGCTGCCTTCAATATCGCGACTAACACCGTCAATGACCGAGCCTCGTACCTTCTTTGCCGCAGACGCGTTGGCGAGGATGTCACCCCAGCACGAGATACCTTCCTGGCCACCGGCGATGACGAGAATGCGGTCGTCCGTCCGGATTTGTGCAACGACGGGCGTGATGAGATGCACAGTCGGCTTTGCATCGGTCTTGGGGCCCAGTTGAATGGTGCTCGCACGGCCAACAATCTTTGGGCAATCCCAGAGAGGGCGAATGCCATAGGTCGCGCCAGGGAGGTTCAGGAAATCCAGAGCATCGGACACCGTGTTGGTATCGAGCGATGCAAGGCGGTCCAGCAGGGACGGAGTACTCATGATGAGAGGGGGTGTTGGGTTGCCATGGCCTTACTGTCGGCGCTAGAGTTCGAAATGTAAATTCCGAATCCAGTAACCTTTCCATACGCCAAACCTATCAATCGTCATGATTAACTTCCGGCTTGTTCGCCACCTCTATCTCTTCCTCGCGGTGGCCGAAGAGGGAAATTTTGGGCGCGCCGCGAAGCGGCTGGGGATGTCCCAGCCCCCTTTATCCGAGCAGATTCAGGTGCTCGAGCAAGCACTCAAGGTGAAGCTCTTTGAGCGCGGCAGGAAGGGGGCGACTCTGACTCCAATTGGGGCGGCAATTCTGCCTGCGGTTCGGAAGTTTGCCGAGCAACTGGACCGACTAGAACTGGCCGTGCAAGAGGCAATCGCAGGCAGCACCGGCGTGCTATCCATCGGCGCCATATCTTCTGCGCTCGTTGATACGCTGCCAGCTCTAATTGACGAACTTGGAAGGAGATTCCCTCAGTTGACGGTCTCGGTCACGGAGATAGATAGCGTCGATGCAGTGCCAGCGCTGGAGCGGGGCGACATCGACCTGGCTTTTGCTCGCCTTGAAGGCGATATGGGGACAACAATTGGTGCGGTTCCACTAAAGCAGGATCGGCTGGCAGTTGCCCTGCCGAAGACCCATAGGTTTGCGGACATGCCTAGGGTTCGCCTTGCAAGTCTGTCTGACGAACCCTTTGTCATCTTCTCTCGTGCTGTAAGCCCGACGTACTTCGACAGCATCATCGCGACATGTTGGGCTGCTGGCTTTTCTCCCCGAATACTCCATGAAGTGCGAACCGTTGCCACGCAAGTGGCTTTTGTCGGATGTGGGCAGGGTATTGCGCTTGTGCCGTCATCCATGAAGAAGGCCGCTCCAGAGAGTGTTGTTGTCCGCCCGCTGAAGGAGGCGGTCAATGTAGTTACCACTGCAATGGCCTGGTCGAAAAGCAGACAGAGTCCTGCAGTCGAAGCTGCTATCGACATCCTGTCGAGTGGCAAAGTCGCCACGTCGAGACAACGGCGGCAGCGCCAGGCTGGGTAGGGTATTCAAGTCCTATCCATAGGTTTGGCGTATCGAATCAATCCGGTATTTGGAATTTACAGCCGTGTGATGTTGCCCGAGAGTTCGCATATCCCCCCGATTCTTACCAGGAGACTCTTGTGGCAACCTCTAGCCTAACCGTCAACCCCGTTCCGGCTCTCGCGCCCGCCGAAGTTATCGAGGCATTTCGGAACGTGGTAACTCCGCACATCAGCGACAACCTACAGCGCCTTTCTGGTGTGACGGGTCTGAAGCGGTTCAACCGTAGCCGAAAGCTGGTTGGTACCGCCATCACGGTCAAGGCTCGACCTGGCGACAATCTGCTGATTTACAAGGCGTTGATGGAGTTGCAACCAGGCCATGTCCTGGTCGTCGACGGGGGCGGAGATTGTACGAATGCGCTGGTGGGTGAGCTCATCATGCAATACGCAGCGGCGCGGGGCTGCGCCGGCTTTGTTCTGGATGGGGCAATTCGCGACACCGCGGCGTTCTATGAGTCAGATTTTCCTTGCTTCGCGAGGGACATCAGCCATCGAGGGCCCTACAAAATGGGTCCCGGTGCAATGAATGTTCCGGTGTCGATTGGCGGCCAAATTGTCTACCCCGGCGACGTCGTTGTTGGAGATGAGGATGGCGTGGTCGCATTTCCTGTATCCCAGGCACAGGCACTCCTGGAAGCAGTCGCCATAACGGCGAAGAACGAAGAAAAAATCATGGCCGAAATTGCGACAGGCGTGAGAGAGCAAGAGTGGCTTCGCAAGGTGCTCGAGCCCCACGGGCTGTACTAAGTTGGGAATGATGCGAGGGAAGGCGATTGCGTTCGCCTCCCCAGCGTTCGACAATCAGGGCGTTTCCATAGCACCTTGAGACCGTCCCTCATTACTGACAATCGCAGCGCGGGATGTGCTCAGCGCCGCTGCTCCAAGCTAAAGTGCCCTCTCCCTTGCAACTAGCCATGATGCTGAGAGCGAGGAAAGGGCCGTCGCGTTTCCTATGCGGTCTGAAACTTCAGTACGGGGCTCCGCACCAGGATGCTACTCAAGTGCCTGCCCCTTCGTTTCTGGTAAGAGGAGGGTCATCAGAAAGACCGCACCATACGCCGCACCTGCGAATATGAAGATTGCTGTCGCAAGGCTGGTAGATTGGCTGAGGTGCCCCACGAGACTCGGAAACAATGCCCCGATACCGCGGCCAAAGTTGTACGTGAAGCTTTGCCCGTTAGCGCGGCCGGGCTACCCGAACTATGAAACTTCCCTCTGGAACATGGTGATGGTGCCGCGAGGCTCGCCGGCTCCAGTCGTGGAGAAGCTGAGCGCTGCATTGCAGTCGGCCGTCAAGGACCCTGAGGTACGTCAGCGCATGGAGAAGATTGGCGTGCAGCCGATTGTGGATTCCAATGCGGACAAGGCGGCCAAGTTTGTTCAGGCGGAGACACGTCGGTGGGCCGAGGTCATCAAGGCTGCGAACATCGAGCTTGACTGACCTGTTACCGCCGCGTTGTCAGGCACTAACCCATGACGCACCTGGCCAAGCCCCATCAAGTACCAGTCGCCGCATCAGCGCTACCAGCTCTGCAGAAGCGAAGCTTGCCGCGGGCGTCAGCCGGCGAGTAGTGGAGCGCGCGAGCACGATGCGGCGGGAGAGGTTGGGCGAGACGACTGGTGCGCCCGCAAGGATGCCATTCTCCATCTCCTCGGAGACCGCGGAGCTTGGTAGCACGGTGTAGCCAAAGCCTTTGGCGACCAGGTTCTTCTGGACATTCAGGGAGTTGGTCTCCACTGCAATCGTAGGGGTGATGCCTGCGACAGCGCAAGCATGCTCAACCACGCTGCGAAGTCCATGCAGTGCATTCGGTAAAACGAGTGGCAGATCCCGGAAACCTTCCACAGTTTGCGGCGCGCCTTGCGAGAGGCTGCCAGGTGGGCCAACCAGATAGAGCTGCTCATCGAGCAAAGCTTGAACCTGCAGTGCCGCTGAGCCCTTGGTGTCGTAGAGCAGTGCGACTTCCACGTCGCCGGCCTCGAGCCATTGCAACAGGTTCCCGGCGTAACCGACATTGATGCGGACCACCAGTTGTGGGTGCTTGGCTTTCACCGTGGCAACGAGTTCTGCTGCCAACAGTTCGCATGTACTCGGGAGGAGCCCGATGGCAGCAGTACCTGATATTTGACCCGTTACGGGCTGAATCTCCGCTTTCGCACGGTCAATCTCCTGCAGGGCTCGTCTGCTGTACTCGACCAGCGTCCGCCCGGCGTCGGTGAGGACCATGCCGTGGCGCTCACGCTCGAAGAGCTCGACGCCAAGCTCCTCCTCGAGTAGCCGCACGTGTCTTGAAACGGCCGGCTGCACGATGCGCAGGAGCTCGGCGGCCTTTGTGGCGCTTCCTGTCTCGGCGATGGCGAGAAGGGCTCGAAGTTGCTTGATATCCATATGCCTCCGGAGGCGCTTTATTGGTATTCAGCTTTGTGATTGCAGGCATCAAATAATTGTATTTCAACATGCGTTGCAATCAATTCTATGATAGCAAACGTTGTCCCCCTTTCCTAACTTGCGACTATGACGACAAACAACTCTGAGCCTCTTGCCTGGCAAGAGGACATCTTCCAGGTCCTCAAACAAAATGGCGTGCAACAAGTAGCCTATGTGCCCGACGCCGGCCATTCTCACGTCATCAAGCGGGCCAAGGCTGACCCTGAAATCCGCGACGTGGTGCTGACCACGGAAGAAGAAGGCGTGGGCGTCGTCAGCGGCGCATGGCTTGGCGGCCAACGCGCCGTGCTGCTGATGCAGAGCAGCGGTGTCGGCAACTGCGTGAACATGTTCTCGCTGCTGGAGAGCTGCAAGTTCCCGTTCTTCACTCTGGTGACCATGCGCGGCGAGTACGCCGAGTTCAATCCCTGGCAGAACCCGATGGGCCTGGCCACTCAGCAGGCACTGGAGCTGATGGGCATCACGGTCTATCGCGTGAATTCGCCGGACGAGGCCGCTGAACTGGTCGACGCCGGCTTGGTTTCCGCTTTTGACGCAGGCAACCGCGTTGCCGTTCTCCTGTCCCAGAGCCTCATCGGCCGCAAAAAATGGATGCGCTGAACATGACTACCTCGACCTCCAAGGCAGGCATCGACCGCCGCAAGTTTGTTGCTGAACTGCTCAAGCAATTTCCTGACGCACTCGTTGTAACCGGTCTCGGTTCGCCCTCGTACGACGTCTTCGCTGCAGGTGACCGTCCTAGCAACTTCTACCTGTGGGGCGCAATGGGCGGCTCCACGTCGCTCGCTCTCGGACTTGCCATCGCGCAACCCGAGAAGACCGTAATCGCCATCACCGGTGACGGCGAGCAACTAATGGGCATCGGCAGCCTGGCGACGGCCGCTGCGCAGAAGCCGAAGAACCTGAACATCGTGATTCTCGACAATGGTCACTTCGGTGAGACTGGCATGCAGCAGAGCCACACCAGCCTGGGCACCAACCTTGCGCAGGTGGCAAAAGCGGTGGGCGTGCCGACGACGCTGGAGATTTTGGACATCGATGAGCTGGGCAAGCTCACGCAAGAAATCAAGAAGGCTGAGGGCATGACCGTGGCGCAAGTCTATATCTCGACCGAGGAGCCGCAACGCGCGTTGCCGCCGCGTGATGGCACGTTCGTCAAGAACCGCTTCCGCCAGCATCTCGGCTTCGCACCCTTCTAGTCTGCCAACGAACTCGGACAGCATTGCGCCATGAAGCAGTATCAAATGTTCATCAACGGCACCTTCGTGAATGCGAGCGAGGGTCGCTGGTTTGAAACCCAGAACCCTTATACAGGGCAGGCCTGGGCCGAAGTGGCTCGCGGCACCGAGGCGGATGTTGACCGCGCCGTCCAGGCGGCCGACAAGGCCTTCCGTTCCGGCCCGTGGGCGGAGATGACTGCTACGCAGCGTGGCGCTCTGCTGCGCAAGCTCGGTGACCTGATTGCCAGGGATGCCGAAGGGCTGGCCGAGTTCGAGGTGCACGACAATGGCAAGCTTCTGGCGGAAATGGGCGCTCAGCTGCGGTACCTGCCGCAGTGGTTCTATTACTTCGGTGGCTTGGCCGACAAGGTTGAAGGTTCGGTCATTCCCCTGGACAAGAAGGGCTACTTCAACTACACGCGACGCGAGCCCCTGGGTGTGGTGGCGGCCATCACGCCGTGGAACTCGCCGTTGATGCTCCTGGCGTGGAAAATCGCGCCCGCTCTCGCCGCGGGTTGCACCGTCGTCGTGAAGCCGTCCGAGTTCACGTCCGTGTCCGCACTGGAGCTTGCGCTTCTGTTCGAAGAAGCGGGTTTCCCAGCAGGCGTCTTCAACGTGGTGACCGGGTATGGCGCGGAGGTTGGCTCGCCGCTCGTGACCCATCCTTTGGTCAAAAAGGTAACCTTCACGGGCTCCGATGCCACTGGCCGCGTCATCAACCAGCAGTGCGCGGCGCAGTTCAAGCATGTGAGCCTCGAGTTGGGCGGCAAGTCGCCGAACATCGTCTTCAATGATGCGAAGCTGGACGATGCCGTCAATGGCGCTGTCTCGGGCATCTTCGCCGCGAGCGGGCAGACCTGTATCGCTGGCTCGCGGCTGTTGCTGCAGGAAGACATTCACGATGACTTCGTCGAGAAGTTGCTGGCACTGGCCAGTACCGCAAAGCTTGGCGACCCGATGAGTGCATCCACGCAAGTGGGACCTATCACGACTCCCGCGCAGTTCGAGAAGGTGCTGTCCTACATCAAGATTGCTCAGGATGAAGGGGCGCAGCTCCTGCTAGGTGGCAAGCCGGCAGCTTGCGGCAAGGGGTGGTTTGTCGAGCCGACCATTTTCTCAAATGTCTCGCCGAAGACGCGCATCGCGCAAGAGGAAGTCTTCGGCCCTGTCCTGTCCATCCTGAAGTTCAAGGACGAAGACGAAGCCATCGCCATTGCGAATGACAGTTGCTATGGGCTTGGCGCCGGCGTGTGGACATCCGACATAGGTCGCGCATTCCGGATGTCCGAGAAGATTCAAGCCGGTACGGTATGGGTGAATACCTATCGCGCCGTCAGCTTCATGTCGCCTTTCGGTGGTTACAAGGATTCTGGCCTTGGCAGAGAGAACGGCATCGCGGCGATTGAGTCGTATTTGCA
Organism: Cupriavidus sp. FW305-F7; assembly: GCF_058782875.1. Taxonomy (NCBI): domain Bacteria; kingdom Pseudomonadati; phylum Pseudomonadota; class Betaproteobacteria; order Burkholderiales; family Burkholderiaceae; genus Cupriavidus; species Cupriavidus sp. FW305-F7. The sequence goes on from NZ_JBYSYC010000067.1 coordinate 19,223, forward strand.
AACGAAGAGTGTGTGGATTAACACGGGTGCAGCCACAGGCAATCCGTTTACCATTCGCTGAGCTATGACTAGGCCAGTTTTAGCTCGGTGGCAAATGCGAAGCTTCCATTCGATGCAGTCAGTTCCGCGGGGCCACATAAGAAATTAGAGTCGATTCTGCACGGTCGACATCAAAACGACATCATAGTCATGACGAAGAGCAGAATCTCTCTGGATTTCGACTTGGAACAGCGTGGCAAGCACGCGGGATTTGCGAGGCTTCCATACTCAGTAAGCCGTTCTGCGTATGGATGGCTTCCCATTCCGGTTGTCAGCATCAAGAACGGGACAGGCAAGACAGTCTTGATGCTCGCAGGAACTCATGGGGACGAGTACGAAGGTCAGGTCACATTGACGCGTCTCGCTCAGAAGCTACAGCCACAGGACATTCAGGGGCAGCTCATCATCGTGCCAATGGCGAACTATCCAGCAGCAAAGGCTGGACATCGTGTGTCACCGATAGATGATGGAAATCTGAATCGGCTATACCCAGGAAATCCTAACGGCCACCCCTCCGAAATGATTGCGCACTTCATCGAATCGGAACTCATGGCGCGAGCGGACTTCGTGTTCGACCTTCACAGTGGCGGCTCCTCGCTGAACTACCTACCCTCGACCACTTCGGTCACTTCAACAGGGACCGCTTCTGAGACAGAGCGGCGAGAGTTGTTGTTGGCCTTCGGTGCGCCCTACGGCCTCATGTTCTCGAGCGCCCCGGGCAGTGGCAGCTCTTCCGAAGCAGCTGCGCGAAACAATATCCCACGTCTCGGCACGGAACTTGGCGGTCGTGCTTGGGTTAACCCTGAGTACAGAGAGATTTGCGAGTCGGGCGTTCTACGGGTACTTGCGCGGCTCGGTGTAATTTCGCCGGAAGGTCTTCCGCCGCCACCAGAGGTTAAGTTCCTCTCCGTAGACAAGGATTGCTTTGTTTACGCGCACGAGAATGGATTATTCGAGGCCAACGTCATGCTCGGCGACCTAGTCAAGCAGGGCGACTTGGCGGGCCACATTTATTTCCCCGAGAGTCCGCTGAGAAGCTCTGAGGCAGTCCATTTCACCGCAGACGGCATCGTAGTTTGCGAACGTGCTATGGCGATTTGCGAGCGCGGCGATTGTCTCCTCCATTTGGGGAAGCCAATCTAGTTATGCATCTTCGCAGATGCCAAGCAGAGCATGTGTGCCCCCTATCGCGCGGCTATATCGGCACCGCTGTTCCGGCTGCCTCACCACGATAGCCCTTAATTATAAGAACGGAGACCACAATGAAAATCTTTGCCATTGGCTTGCTCGCCTTCGGTATCGTTGGCACCCTCGGCCTGACCCCCGCTGGCGCACAAGCACAGGAGAAGTATCCGACTAAGGCCATAACGATTGTGGTCCCGCAAACGGCGGGAGGAGGGAGCGACATTATTGCCCGAGTCGTAGCCCAGCACATGGCGCAATCGTTGAAGCAGCCCGTGTTAGTTGAGAACAGGCCTGGAGCTGGTGGAAATATTGGAATTCGGTATGTCGCGCGCTCTAAGGCAGACGGATATAAGATTCTCATGAATAGCGTAGGGCATGCCATCAACCCTGCGCTCTATTCGAATGCCGGATTTGACCCCCTACAAGATTTCGCGCCGGTTGCAAAAATCGCCGATGGCTCGCTACTTCTCATAGCCAAGTCTTTTTTTGGCGCGAGTACTGTGCCGGAGCTAATGGCGCTAGCGAAGTCACAGACTGTGCAATATGCGTCTGCAGGCAACGGAAGCGTCAACCATCTCTCTGCAGTCATGTTCGAGAAGGCTGCGAACATCCGGATGGTCCATATTCCCTACGCAGGAGGGCCGGCAATGACATCAGCAGTGATGGGAGGGCAGGTACCTATCGGATTTCAAGCGCTCGCTTCGTCTCTGCCCTTCGTGAAGAGCGCGCAGTTCAAGGTGCTAGCAGTGCTGAGCAAAGAGCGTCTCAAGGCTCTACCTAATGTGCCGACAGTCGGTGAGACCCTACCCGGCTTTGGTGTCACTCCCTGGTACGGCTTTTTCGCGCCAGCGGGAACGCCGGAAGCAATTCTGGATACCCTGCATGATGCAACGAACAAGGCGCTGATGGACAAGTCGATTCAAGCACAGCTTGAGGCGCAAGGTATCGTTGCTCAACCGCAGAGTCGAGCCGAATTCTCCAAGCTCATCAAGGACGAGGTGGTACGCTGGAAGCAGGTCGTTAAAGACTCAGGCGCCCACGTCGATTGATTGAGGCTGTCAAAAAGGGCAAGGAAATTATTGGGCGCCCGTGGTGCACGATATCAGGACCGGTGCTGGCGCAGCATGGCGACCGACGTGGTCGGGAAGAGCTCTGCGGATGGCTACGGTCTCGTGAGCTGCCGCTCAAGTGTGAACGATGCATACGTGCATGAAGACAATGGCTCGACATTCAGGAACGGAGCGGGTTCTGATACCAGGTGAGGTGGGCGACATCGAACTTCTGGTCGATACGCCCCAGGCGCCGATTTGTGGGGTCGTGGTCATCGCTCATCCCCATCCGCTGCAAGGTGGTTCGGCGGAGCACAAGGTCCCTCACGTGCTGGCGAGAACCTTTGCCGCCCGAGGCTATCTGGCGATACGTCCCAATTTTCGAGGTGTGGGTTTCTCAGATGGCCAGCACGACGGGGGAGACGGTGAGACCGTCGACATGGTCGCAGTGGTGAACCACCTGCGTGAGGCGTACCCCGGATTGCCGCTAGTTCTTGCCGGCTTTTCCTTCGGGGCCTACGTCATTGCACGTACGGTACAAAGTCTTGACGCGAAGGGCATCCGATGCCCACATATCATTCTTGCGGGTACACCTTGGGGAGCCGTTGAAGGACAGAGAAGTTACGCGACCCCGCCGGTTCCATCAACTGCTCTGGTGGTTCACGGAGAGAAGGACGAACGCGTAACACTCGGCGCGGTATTCGATTGGGCTAGGCCGCAGGGACTACCTGTCGTCGTGGTGCCAGATGCCAATCACTTCTTTACTGGAAAGCTTGGTCAGCTGGAGCGCGTGGTCACGGTCTATCTGAATAATTTGCCTGACCCAGAGGTAGTAGCGCCGTTCTTGTAAGGTTACGCAGCCCGCTATGTCGACTGAAAAGGCGTGGAGAAATCACAGCATTCCTGGGCCAGCATGATGATGGAACCGATGAGCGTGCTGCGCTGGTCCGCCTTGTACATGGCAACGTAATTTGCATCCGGCAGGGGCGGTGTCACATCCAGAACTTCGAGTTTACCAGCGCCGACGAGATGGCTAACACAATCTTTGGGAAAATAACTGACGCCGAGCCCAGAAACTGCCATTCCAATAAGCGCTACAAGACTGTTGCTAACGATGACATTGTTGTGACGAAAGCCTATTGATTTGAACCACTTGTCATATATCAAGCCGGTCCCGGACTTGTCTGCGACTAGACGGCGTACGGCAAGCTCGTGAATCCTAATCTGCCGCCTGGAATCCAAGAGGCCTGGCTTGCACATCCACGCATTCTCGACTGAACGGAGTAACTTCGAGGCAAATCGCGGGTCAGGATATGCATCAGGCACGACCATCAAGTCAAGCTCGTCAGCCATCAGCTTGTCCCGTAGATTGATGCTCATATCCACATCGGGCTCAATGATGACACGCGGGTAATGATGCTGAATCTGGTCGACCAGCCTCGGTAGCCACGTCATTGCCGTCAGTTCGGTAACACCGATTCGTACACGCCTTCCGAGGGCATCGTGACGTATGAACTGCTCCATCGCAGTGTCGCGGTGTTCGAGCAACTCACGGGCGAGCACGAACATCTCTTCGCCTTTCTCAGTCAACCTGGCCGTACGCATGCCTCGGTCAAAGAGTGGCGTGTCAAACAGCTGCTCGAGTTCCTGCACCCTTTTTGACACCGCAGACTGTGTCGTGTGCAGTTTTAGTGCAGCCTGCGCGAATCCTCCTGCCTGTACGACCCAATAGATGGCCTCAAGTTGTTTGAACGTAACCAAAACATGCACCTCGTTAGGGAAAACCAGTAAAACGCATTGCTAATTTTCATCGACTCGCATCGATAAAAGTCGTTTGTTGGAATTGTAATTTGCCATCAAAATTTCGGACAACAATTCGATGCAAATACTTGGAGAAGATCCCAATCCCCCTGCGCGAGGGGTGAATAGTACGGCCTGTTTAGATGGCCCGCCGAGCGGAAAATGCAACGTCCGCATTGCCTTAGCGGCTGAGTGCCGCGCACGAGGTCAGGTTTCACTCACCCTCTGGCAGTTGCAGCAAACAGCTGTGGACGCGGAGGGTCGTTCTGCCCACATAGACCAGGAGGAAGATAGAAAATGCGTAGGTTTACAGCCGTCGCCATCGCGGCACTGACTTTGTCTGTGACCGCCACCAGTGCTCTTGCCGACCAGCTCGCAGACATCAAGCAGCGTGGCACGCTGGTCTGCGGGGTTCTTGGAACCATCGAGCCGTTTAGCTTCAGCAATCCGCAAACGCGTGAGGTGCAGGGATATGACGTTGACTTTTGCACCGCTATCGCCAAAAGCCTGGGCGTGAAGCTCGAGCTCAAGCAAATCGCCGTCGCGGCGCGCATCCCCGAGTTGCAGCAAGGGCGTGTTGACATTCTCGCCGCCGCCCTTGGCTGGACGCCGGAGCGGGCCCAGCAGATTTCGTACAGCGACCAATACTACGTGAGCCTGACAAAGGTTGCGGTAAAGCGCTCCGAGGGATTCAAGACGGTCACGGACCTAGCGGGCAAGCGTGTCAGTGCGAACAAGGGCTCGACCTCGGAGACGGCGGTGAAGAAAGCAGTTCCCACGGCGAGCACTGTGACGTTCCAGGACGCCCCGACGGCGTTCCTGGCGCTCCAGCAAGGCCGCGTCGAAGGTCTGGCACTTGGCGAAATGATGTTGGTCAAGTTCAAGCTGCAGGCGGACCCGGCTACTCCCATCGAGATTCTGGAGCCGCCGGTGATGCACGAGCAATGGGGTCTCGGCATGCGCAAGGACGAAGGGGCCTTCGCCAGCCATGTCAACGGCGTTCTCCAGTCGATGGAGAAGTCCGGCGAAGCGCAGAAGATTTTCGACAAATGGCTCGGTGGCAGCACGCAGTACAAGTTGCGTCGGGACTTCAAGGTTGAGCCAATCAAGGGCTAACACCAAGCGGGCCGGCTTGCTGCCGGCCCTTGTACACACGTCATTTGCACGTCGCGCATGAAACTGGATTTTTCAATTCTGCTGCAAGGCGATTACCCCCGGCTCATCGCAGACGGAGTGGTGAAGATGCTCGAGCTTGCAGTCCTCGCGTGGGCGCTTGCGCTAGCGCTGGGAACGCTTCTCGCGGTCATTCGCCTGAGCAATGTCCGTTGGGCACAGGCTGCCGTGGCGGCTTACGTGGAATACCACCAAAGTGTTCCGATTCTCGTTCAGATTTTCCTCTGGTACTTCGGCATCCCCACGCTTCTGCCGGATTCCGTCCAGCACTGGTTCAACAAAAACCACAGCGAGTTCGTCTTCGCCTTCATCGCCCTCGGGCTGTGTATGGCGGCCTACATGTCGGAGGACTTGCGCGGTGGCATCCGCTCGATTCCAAAAGCCCAACTTGAGGCTGCTCGTGCGTTGGGGATGACCTATCTGCAGTCCTGCCGCAAGGTCATCATTCCGCAAGCCATGCGCATCGCGTTACCACCGCTCATCAGCCACACGGTCCTCTTGTTCAAGAACACCAGTCTGGCCATGACCATCGGGGTGCTCGAATTGACATACGTCACGCGACAGATAGAGAGCGATACGTTCCGCACCGTCGAGGTCTATCTGTTCACGACGATCGTGTACCTGGGGATGTCCCTGCTAATCATGACTGGTGGAACAGCGCTCGAGCGCCGATACCAAATCAAGGCGAGGTGAGCGGTGGAAACTATCATTTCGATACTTCGGCAGAACGGTGAAATGCTGCTCGTCGGGCAGTATCCACACGGTCCGCTTGGTGGTCTTGCAATCACGCTCCTGTTGTCCGCGCTCGGCCTTGCCCTCGCTTTTCCACTTGGTGTGGCCATCGCCCTCGCACGAGTCTCACCATTCCGCTGGCTGCGTACGCCCGCCATATCGTTCATCTACCTAGTCCGCGGCGTCCCGTTGATTATGTTCATCTTCTGGGTCTATTTCTTCGTGCCCGTACTGATAGGGCGGCCAGTCAGTGGCTTCACTACCATGCTGGTCACGCTGGTGCTGTATGAGGCGGCGTACCTGGCGGAAATTGTGCGGGCGGGTATTGAAGGGCTACCAATGGGTCAGACCGAGGCGGCCCGTGCGGTAGGCCTGACTTACATGCAGACGATGGTCAAGGTGGTTCTTCCGCAGGCCCTCTACAACATGATTCCGTCGATGATTAGCCAATTCGTTTCCATCATCAAGGACACGTCCCTGGCATATGTCATCAGCGTCAACGAACTGACGTTCGCGGCCAACCAAGTGAACACCATCCTGCTGACCAAGCCATTCCAGGTGTTCGTCATCCTGGCAGCCGTCTACTTCGTGCTCGGCTTTGCGCTGACTAGCCTCGCACGCTATGTCGAACGTCGTATTGCACGCAAACGCGCTGGTACTGCGGGTGGCGCAGCCACGGAACCTGCAGTGACGGCAGCAGTAGCCGTCGAGTGACGCTTGCTACTTGGAGAGATTCGTAATGCAAACCGCAACAGCATCGAAGACCGCAATGATTAACTTCAAGCGCATCAACAAGTGGTACGGCGGCTACCACGCGCTCAATGACATCTCCGCTGAGGTGTCGCGTGGTGAGGTTATCGTGGTTTGTGGCCCGTCTGGCTCAGGGAAGTCCACGCTGATTCGCACGGTCAATCGTCTGGAGGACATCCAGTCCGGCACCATCGAGTTCGATGGGCAGGACGTCAACTCACCGGCGGTGGACGTTAACAAGTTCCGTAGCAGGGTTGGATTTGTGTTCCAGAGCTTCAACCTCTTCCCACACATTTCCGTAGCGGAGAACATCATGCTTGCACCAGTCACGGTGCGCAAGATGAAAAGGGCGGAAGCACGGGAGAAAGCAGAGCAGCTGTTAGCGCGTGTGGGTTTGGCCAATAAGGCAGATGCATTCCCTGGTCAGCTCTCCGGTGGCCAGCAGCAACGTGTGGCTATCGCGCGTGCATTGGCGATGGAGCCACCGGCCATGCTGTTCGACGAACCCACCAGCGCGCTGGACCCCGAGATGGTGGGGGAAGTCCTGCAGGTGATGAAAAGCCTGGCGCGAGATGGGATGACTATGATGTGTGTGACTCACGAGATGAACTTCGCGCGAGAGGTGGCAGACCGCGTTTGGTTTATGGACAAGGGCGCGTTCGTCGAGAGCGGGGCACCGGGAGAGTTCTTCTCCAATCCCCAGAGCGACCGGGCGAAGAAGTTCTTGGCCGACCTTCGGGACCACTAAAAGGCCTCATACCGAGCAACGGTCCCGCAAGGATGAAGGTCGTGGAAGAGCAGCAGGGTACGAGCTTTACCTCTGCTCTCTTCACCGGCTTTTAGGCAATCGCATCATTAGGGCTGCCGCCCGCAGCCTGCGCGACTTCGATAAGCTCATCAATAAGAGCCTTGGCGCATCCGGGAAGCCCTTCCATCTCTCGCACTATTACCGCTCGCTCGCGTATCGCCCAAGGCTCGCGGAGTTCAACAATGTCAATCTTCATCGTCTGGCGGTGGCGCAGTGCTGCGGACAGCGGCAACACCCCGATGCCGACGCCGGCTTCAATCATCCGACACATGGCTTCGAAGCTGCGAATCTGAATGCGAATTTGAAGCTTGCGTCTCTCGTCTCGAACCAGCTCGGTGAGAAAGGCATGCAGTGTGCTGCCTTCGTGCAGGCTGACATACTCGTAGTCGAGAGTGTCGAAAAAGGAGACTTCCTTCTTCTGAGTGAGCGGATGTCCCGACGATGTCGCTAGAACAAGCTTATCCGTGCTGAAGTGGATGACTTCGAGCCCCTCCGAGTTCAGCGGGCCAGAGATGATGCCAAGGTCTGCGCTGCCGTCCAGAACGCCGCGGATGATATCTCGCGTCAAGCGCTCCTGAAGGTCTACGGTCACCGCTGGACGTTCGGCCATAAAGCGAGCTAGCACCTCCGGCATGAACTCCGTTACGGCTGTTGTATTGGCGAAGATGCGGATATGGCCGACGGAATCCTTGGAGAACTCCTCGAACTCGCTTCGGACATGTTCGAACTGTCGTTCGATGACGCGTGCGTGCCGCAAGAGGCGCTCTCCGGCCGGCGTCAGGGCAAGTCCTCGGCTTTCCCGATAGAAAAGGCGGGTGCCTAGCTGGTCCTCGAGGGCTTTAAGCCGGGCGCTGGCCGCTGCGGGCGACAAAAAGGCTTTCTTCGCCCCACGGGACAGGTTCTCCTCCTCGGCGATTCGTGCAAAAAGCCTGAGGTCGGCAAAGTCAAAATGCATAGTGGCTCCTTCGCCCTAACTGTATCAAGGCATCCCTTGTGTCGCAAACTGACCCCGGCGGAGGGCATGCTGCCCACCACGTCTCGTGCTTTCGGCGCAGGCGAATGGCTGCTTCGAGAAAACGAGATTTACCGAGGTTCCCCGCGCTGCGAGACTTACTGTCAAGCGGGCCAATCGCTGGATGCGCGGAAGCACCGCTTCCCCACGCGCGGAGCCCTTGCTGAGCACGGCAACTTCCTGTCTCGAACGGCGTCGCCGACCGAATTCCGGTCGTTTGTTTCTGCGCCGGCAGTTCGAACGCAATCCCATCTCGAAAAGGCTGTTATGCGTCCCCTCGATGGCATTACCGTTGTTTCCCTAGAGCATGCAATTGCTGCGCCGTTCTGTACCCGCCAGCTGGCCGACCTGGGCGCGCGAGTGATAAAGATTGAGCGACCGAAGGTTGGTGACTTCGCCCGGGGCTACGACGAGCGAGTGGATGGAATGTCGTCGCACTTCGCCTGGACCAACCGCTCGAAGGAAAGCCTTGCCCTGGACCTCAAGCACCAGGAGGCGCCGGCCATTCTGCAGAAGATTTTGGACAAGGCAGACGTACTGGTACAGAACCTTGCGCCGGGCGCCGCTGACCGGCTTGGTCTGTCCTACGAAGCGCTTTCCCAGCGCTATCCGGGCATCATCGTCTGCGACATCTCGGGCTATGGCAATGACGGCCCCTACCGGGACAAGAAGGCCTACGACCTGCTCATCCAGGCGGAGTCCGGATTTGTCTCCATCACCGGAACTCAGGAGAGCCCTTCCAAGGCCGGTTGCTCGATTGCGGACATCGCCGCCGGCATGTATGCGTACACCAATATTTTGGCCGCTTTGCTGCAGCGCGGAAAAACAGGCAAAGGCGCACACATTGATGTGTCCATGCTGGAAAGCATGGTCGAGTGGATGAACTATCCCCTCTACTACGCATTCGACGGTGCAACGCCGCCACCGCGTGCCGGCGCTTCGCACGCAACCATCTTCCCGTACGGCCCGTTCACCGCGGGCGATGGCAAGACCATCATTCTCGGCCTGCAGAATGAACGCGAATGGGATGCCTTCTGCCGCGTCGTGCTGGAACGTCCTGAGCTCACCAGCGACGAGCGATTCGTGACCAACTCCCTGCGGGCAAAGAACCGTGTGGAACTGACGCAGATTATTACAGACGCTTTCTCCTCGTTGACTATCGAAGAAGTGGTGGAGCGCCTGGAGCGAGCTCAGATTGCCAACGCTCGCATGAATGATATGCAGGATGTCTGGAATCATCCCCAACTGAAGGCTCGGGACCGATGGACTTCGGTCCAATCTCCTGTTGGCGTGATTCCCGCGCTACTGCCCCCGGGGTTGTCAAACGCCTTCGAGCCGCGCATGGACGCAATCCCAGCCCTTGGCGAACACAGCGAGAGCATCCTGCGCGAGCTCGGTTACGTTAGCGAAGACGTCTCGCGGCTGCGCACGGAAGGCGCTATCTAGTTTGCTGACGCGCGCCGTTCGCCTCAGTCTTTCTGCGTCTTGCCTCTTCCCAGTTATTACGCCGGGAAGAGGCGCTCGCCCATTTGGCACATCGACTCCCAGACTCCCATGACAACCACCGCTATCGCCCGTTCCTATCTCTTCGTGCCGGCAAACCGACCAGAACGCTTCGCCAAGGCGCACGCGTCCGGCGCTGACCAGGTAATCCTGGACCTGGAGGATGCCGTCTCTGAAGGTGACAAGGACCGCGCTAGACATCAGCTGGCGGACTACCTGGCTTCAGGCGGCACCGGACTGGTACGCGTCAATTCAACGCAGACGCGTTGGTTCGAGGATGACGTGCGTGTATGCCTCAAGCCAGGCGTGCAGGGTGTAGTGCTGCCAAAGGCGGAGAGTGCTGCACAAATCACGCTGGTTGCCCGGCACTTGCCATCAGGGGTCAACGTGCTGCCGCTGATTGAGACGGCAGCAGGCATGACGAACGTAGCGGAGATTGCTGCCGCACCCGGGGTCGAACGCCTGATTTTCGGCACTGTGGACTTCCGCACGGAGCTCGGCATCGAGGGCGACGACCTGGAACTGCTCTTCTTCCGCTCCATGCTAGTTCTTGCCTCCCGGGCTGCGGGCATTGCTTCGCCTGTGGACGGGGTCACCGTCTCCATTTCTGATGTCGACGAACTGCGCAATGCCAGCGCGCGTGGCCGCCGGCTTGGCTTTGGCGCAAAGCTCTGCATCCATCCGGCGCAGGTAGCGGATGTGAACAAGGCATATCGTCCTTCCGAAGCTCAGCTGGCGTGGGCGGAGAGGGTCATTGAGGGTGCAAAGTCGAGCCCTGGCGCGTTCCAATTGGATGGCGAAATGGTAGATGCGCCCGTGATTGCACGCGCTGCTGACCTTCTGCGGCAAGCAGGCCGCATTACGTCCTGACCTCCCGCGTTTGCACTTCCCATAACGACGCCCTCAGCAAAGAAAATGCAAAGTATCCGAAGCCTACTTGTTGCTAACCGTGGTGAGATAGCGATTCGCGTGATGCGGGCTGCCAGTGAGCTTGGCATCCGCACCGTCGCCATTTACTCCTATCAGGACCGATTCGCGCAGCACCGGTTCAAGGCCGATGAAAGCTACCTGGTAGGCGAGGGCAAGAAGCCGATTGATGCCTATCTGGATATCGAGGACATCTTGCGAGTGGCCAAGGGGGCTGGCGTGGATGCCATCCATCCAGGCTACGGGTTCCTTTCCGAGAATCCCGACTTTGCAGAGCGCTGCGCCCAAGAGGGAATCGCGTTCATCGGGCCGCAACCGGCGGTGATGCGCGAGCTCGGGAATAAGGTTGCCGCTCGAGAGCTGGCGCAACGGGTCGGTGTACCGGTGGTTCCTGCCACGAGTGCACTCCCACACGACCTAGAGCAAGCCAGGAAGCTGGCGGCAGATATCGGTTATCCGCTGATGCTGAAAGCTAGCTGGGGCGGAGGTGGGCGGGGCATGCGTGCCATCCATAAAGAAGCCGACCTGGCGGAAGCTATTACCGCAGCGCGTCGCGAAGCGAAGTCAGCCTTTGGCAACGACGAGGTCTATCTCGAGAAGTTCATCGCGCGAGCCAAGCACGTTGAGGTGCAGATTCTCGGCGACACCCATGGCAACATCGTGCATCTTTTCGAGCGCGATTGTTCCGTGCAGCGGAGAAACCAGAAGGTAGTGGAGCGAGCTCCCGCCCCCTACCTGGACGATGCCAAGCGCCAAGCCTTGTGCGGGGAAGCGTTGAAGCTTGCCAAGGCGGTCTCGTACACCCATGCCGGTACGGTCGAGTTCTTGATGGATGCCGACACGGAGGCGTTCTACTTCATTGAAGTCAACCCGCGCATCCAGGTTGAACACACTGTGACTGAAGAGGTCACCGGGGTCGACATCGTAAAGGCACAAATTCGCATCACGGAGGGCGCGAAAATCGGCGAGGCTTCGTCGTCCGTCCCACGCCAGAAGGACATCAAGCTCCGTGGGCATGCCGTGCAGTGCCGCGTCACCACAGAAGACCCGGAGAATGGCTTCGCCCCTGACCATGGCAAGGTGACTGCCTATCGCAGCGCCGCCGGATTCGGCATTCGTCTGGATGCCGGAACGGCCTACACCGGAGCGGTTGTCACCCCCTACTATGATTCGCTTCTCGTCAAAGTGACCTGCGAGGGTCGCGATGCGGACGAGGCAAACGAGCGCATGAGCCGTGCTCTGCGCGAGTTCCGTGTTCGGGGCGTCGCCACCAATCTCGCGTTCCTTGAGAATGTCATCGCGCACGAGGAGTTCCGGTCGGGGCGTTGTACCACCCGCTTTATCGACAACACGCCAGAGCTCTTCAGCTTTCGACAGCGACGCGACCGCGCTACGAAGCTGCTGAACTTCATAGCGGAAGTTAATGTCAACGGTAACCTGGACGTTAAAGGCCGCACAGTCCCCACCAACATTGCCCTTTCACACCCGCTGCCATCCTCGAGTACTGTCGACGTGGTTCCGGAGGGCACGCGCTCCATGCTAGCAAGTCTCGGGCCCCGTGAATTCGCTGCGTGGATGAAGGCCAGCAAGGGCGTCCTGCTCACCGACACTACCATGCGTGACGCTCATCAGTCGCTCTTGGCCACTCGGATGCGGACGAAGGACATGACCGCCATCGCGCCATATTATGCGCGGCAATTGTCGGGCCTGTTCTCAATGGAGTGCTGGGGTGGCGCCACCTTTGACGTGGCGATGCGATTCCTGAAGGAAGACCCGTGGCGAAGGCTCGAGGCATTGCGCGAGGCAGTGCCGAATATCCTGTTCCAGATGCTCCTGCGGGGCTCCAACGCCGTCGGCTATACGAACTATGCGGACAACATGGTTCAGTATTTCGTCAAGCGGGCCGCTGCAGCCGGGATTGACCTGTTCCGGGTGTTCGACTCTTTCAACTGGGTCGAGAACATGCGCGTTGCAGTCGATGCGGTTCTAGATGCTGGGGCGCTCTGCGAGGGGACCATTTGCTATACCGGCGACCTCTTTGACAGCTCGCGCGGCAAGTACAACATCCGGTACTACGTCGAGTTGGCCAAGGAGCTTGAGAAGGCTGGCGTTCACATCCTCGCCCTCAAGGACATGGCCGGCGTATGTCGCCCTCAGGCGGCACATGCACTGGTGAAGGCGCTGAAGGAAGAGGTTGGACTGCCCGTCCACTTCCATACGCACGACACCAGCGGTGCGTCAGTGGCTTCCATTCTGGCGGCCATTGAAGCCGGCGTGGACGCAGTGGATGGCGCCATGGATTCGATGAGCGGGCTCACTTCACAGCCAAGTCTAGGTGCCATCTGCGCTGCGCTCGAACATAGTGAGCGAAAGCCAGCAGTAGACTACCGTGAACTCCAGCCGTTCTGTAGTTACTGGGAATCGGTACGCAAGAATTATCAGCCTTTCGAGGCGGACATGCGTGCAGGCACCTCTGACGTGTACCGGCATGAGATGCCGGGCGGCCAATACACGAACCTGCGCGAGCAGGCACGCTTGCTTGGCCTGGAGTTTCAATGGCCAGAGGTCGCGCAGGCCTACGCCGATGTCAACGTGCTGTTCGGAGACATCGTCAAGGTGACGCCATCCTCCAAGGTCGTGGGGGACTTGGCGTTGCACCTTGTTGCCAACAAGCTGTCGACGGCCGATATCCTTGACCCGTCGAAGGAGGTCTCTGTACCTGACTCGGTAATCTCGATGTGCCGCGGTGAAATGGGTTACCCGGCGGATGGCTTTCCCGAGGCGCTACAGAGGAAATTGCTGAGAGGAGCTGCACCCATTGAGGGTAGGGCCGGCGCGCATATCCCCTTGGTCGACCTGGAGGATGCCCGCAAACATGCTGAGAGCGAGGTCGGCCGCATCCTGTCCGATAACGACTTGGCGTCTTACCTAATGTATCCGAAAGTTTTCAGGGACTTCTGCACGCATCGTGACCTGTACGATGATGTCTCGATTCTGCCAACGCCTGTGTTCTTCTACGGACTTGAGCCGGGCCAGGAGATTTCGGTTGACTTGGAGAAGGGTAAGACACTGTATGTGGGCCTGAATGCACAGGCTCAAGCAGATGAGCAGGGCGTCGTGCGCATGTACTTCGACATCAACGGCCAGCCGCGTCCTATCCGCGCTGTGAAACGACAGGAAGGCAAGGCAGACCAAGGTGAGCGGATGGCCAACCCGAATGACCCGTCGCAGGTGGCGTCCCCCATGCAAGGTAGTGTCATCTCCGTGAGCGTGAAGGAGGGGCAGTCAGTTGCCAAGGGTGATACTTTGGCGGCCATCGAGGCGATGAAGATGGAGACGAGCGTCGTGGCGGAGGCGAACGGCACCGTGAAGAGTATTCACGTTCAGCCTGGGGCTCGGAGGTGTCAGAAATTCTGTGTGCTGAGGTCGGTTAAATAAATCTCAGCGTAGGGCGTTGGTGAAGCGGTCACCGAAGAGAATGGCGAA
>NZ_JBYSYC010000068.1:0-31051 GCF_058782875.1 Cupriavidus sp. FW305-F7
GGGTTGCCCGACAGGCCGTCGATGACCTCGACCACCTTCATCAGCGGCACCGGGTTGAAGAAGTGGTAGCCGGCGATGCGGCCCGGCTGCTTCGCGCCCACCGCGATCGCGGTGATCGACAGCGAGGACGTGTTCGAGGCGATGATAGCGTCCTCGCGCAGCACGGCTTCGAGCCTGGCGATGAGGTCGCGCTTGACTTCCAGCTTCTCGACGATGGCTTCCAGCACCATGTCGCAGCCAGCCAGGTCGTCCAGCGCGCCGCAGGGCTTCACGCGGGCCAGCGTGGCGTCGGCGTCGGCGGCGCTGATCTTGCCCTTGTCGGCGAGCTTGGCCAGCGTGTCCTGCAGGTACTGGCGGGCCGTAGCCACGGCCTGCGGGTTGGCGTCGTACAGGTTGACGGTCAGGCCGGCCTGCGCGGCGATCTGCGCGATGCCACGGCCCATGGCGCCGGTGCCGACGATGCCCACGGTTTCGATCCGCATAGTTGAGTTGGAAATGGCGTTCATTTGTCGGTTCATATCGAAGTATCAGGACGTCCTGCTACTGAGAAACCGGATAGTAATCGGGGCCGCCATGCGACGCAGGCGGCCCCGTATCCCGAAGCTTGATTTCAGTCGAGCGTGAGAACGTACTTGCCGGCGACCTGCCCCGATGCCAGTTTTGCCAGCGCTTCCCCAGCACGGGCCAGTGGCAGCACGCCGGCAATCGGCGGCCGGATAGCCCCTTGCTCATACAGGCTGAAGAGCTTCTCCTGCACCGCCTGGACTTTCCCCGGCTGCCGTTCCCGATAGTCGCTCCACTGCAGCCCGCCTACGCTGATGTTCTTGACCAGCAGGTAGTTGGCCTTGATTTCCGGAATGCGGCCAGCGGCAAAGCCGATGACCACCGCACGACCGCACCATGCCATCGCGCGCAAGGCCGCATCGAATACGTCACCGCCAAGCGTGTCGAGCAGAACATCCGCACCGTGCCCTCCCGTTGCGACGTGGACCTGGTCGCGCAGGGAATCCCGCAGGTTCGGCGCTGCCAGGTCAATGACAGCGTCCGCGCCCATCTCGGTGACGGCCTTCGCATGCCCGGCGCCGCTGACGCCGGCGAGCGCAGTTCCACCAAGCCCCTTCACGATCTGCAGCGCCGCGGAGCCGACGCCACCGGCGGCGCCGGTCACCAGCACCGTTTCACCTTCCTGGTATCCCCCTCGTTCGACCAGAGCGAAGTAAGCAGTCTGATAGACCAGCCCCATTGCCGCGGCGTCTTCGAACGACATGCTGTCCGGGATCCGGAAACAAGCGTTCTCGCTGGCACTGACGAGTTCCGCGTACGCACCGTATTCGAGCTGTGCCACCACGCGATCGCCGGGACGCAGCTTCCTGACATCACTGCCGACCGCGCGCACGACTCCTGCGGCATCCTTGCCCGGTGCAAAAGGGCGCTCGGGCAGGATCTGGTATTTCCCGCGCACCACCAGCAGGTCGGGATAGTTGACCGCGGCGGCCCGGACTTCAATCAGGACACCATCGGCAGGGAGCACCGGATCCGGCAGCTCGCCAATGGACAGATGCTCGGGCTCATTGAACTCCTGGATAACGATAGCCTTCATATCGACGATCTTATGATTCGAGAAGATGGTTGTCGGCGCCGAGGGCGGGCGAGGTCTGCTCGGGGCTCGCGCTGCGGAATGCCGCGTCCACCGGAACGGGTAACGCGGGCAATGTGGTGCCCGCCGCGGTCTTCACTGTCCGGTCAAACAAATGCCGTGCAGCGAAATGCGGATCCGCCGCAGCCTCCTCCAGGCTGACCACACGGCTGGTGCAAACGTCCTGTCCCGCGAAGCGGTCCATCCAGTAGTCAGCCGTGCGCTTTGCCACCGCGGCGGCGATCGCCTCGGTCGCATCTGCCGGCGCGAGCCGGTCGAGTGCGGCGGCATCCAGTTCGATCAGCGTGGTGAAGTTGCCCCAGAACTTTTCTTCGATCGGTGCCGCGGCGAGGAAAGCGCCATCGGCGGTCCGGTAGACCTGATACCGCGGCGAACCCCCGGTCACCAGGTCTGAGGCAGGGCGGGGCCACTGGCCCCGGGCACCGGCGCCAAGCCCCCAATACTGGAACGCGAACAGGTTGTCGGCCATGGCGATGTCCAGATGGATGCCTTTGCCGCTCTGCTCGCGCTGGCGCAGGGCCAGCAGGATATTAATCATGGCCGGATACGCGCCGCCGGCAATGTCGGCGATCAGCGCCGGCGGCAGCCCTGGCTTGCCGTCAGCGCCGGCTGTCAGCGACAGCATGCCCGCAGCGGCGACGTAATTCAGGTCATGTGCGGCCTCGTTCGCCCTCGGACCGTGCTGGCCAAAACCGGTGATCGAGCAGTAGACCAGTCGAGGATTGATCTTCGTGACATCCGCGTAGCCTAGCTCCAGCCGGTCCATCACACCCGGCCGGAATTGCTCGAGCAGGACGTCGGCCTCCTGGATCAGCGGCACAAGGCTGTCGATCGCGGCCGGCGATTTCAGGTCGATGGCGACGGACTTTTTGCCGCGATTGAGGAGCACGAAGTTGGTACTGTCCGCATCGGCCTTGGGCTCATACGACCGCATTTCGTCGCCGCGGCCGGGCCGCTCGAACTTGATGACCTCGGCCCCGGCCTCGGCCAGCAGCAAGGAACACAGCGGCCCGGGTAGCAGGGTGCTGAAGTCCAGCACCTTCACCCCAGTCAATGGTTGTGTCATGGCGTGCCTGCCTTGGCGCGTTCGGCAGCGACGCGGGCGCGGCGTGCAGGCGCATAAGGTTCCTGACCCAGCGCCTCGTACAGCGCCTGGGTGACAGCGTAGTGCTGTGCCAGCCCGGTGCGCTCCAGCAGCGAGATCGGCCCTTCCGGATAGCCGAGGCCCAGGCACAGGGTCTTGTCCAGGTCCACGGCGGTGGCCAGTTTTTCGTCCAGGCGCCGCAGTGCCGCGTTGAAGTAGGGCCGGATCAGCCGGTCGACGATGCGTCCCGGAAAGTCATTGCAGACCGCGACCACCAGGCCGCTGGCCTGGAATGCCGCTTTGGCAGCCTCGATCGCTGCGGGATCCGTGGCCGGTTGCCGCACCAGTTCGACCAGCGGGCTGGGATCGGCATTGCCCAGCCGGAAGCGGGCGAAGCCAACGACATTCGACCCTTCCAGGCCGCGGTTCTCGCCGGTATGGAAGCCCAGGCACTCGGTATCGAGCTCGACGGCAACAAAGGTCCTGGCCTCGTGGCCGGTACCGCTGGCATAGGATGCGCCGGCGTTGGCACCGAGGTAGACCAGGCCCTCGCCGTCCGCAGTGGATTGTTCCAGGAAGGCGTGTGGGGCTGGGAAGGAGCGGCTCTCGCCGGCACGAACGATCTCGTATCGCATATCAGGCTCCGAACATCTTGGTATCGCCGTAGACGTGAAAACCTCTGCCGGTTTTCTTGCCAAGGCGGTTGGCGGCGATCATGCGCCGTACCAGCGGCGGGCAGGCGGCGCGCGGCTCATGGGTCAGGCCATGCATGGCCTCGCACAGCAGCTTCTGGGTATCCATGCCGACCAGGTCGAGCAGTTCGAGCGGACCCATCGGATAGCCGAGGGCGGTCTTGATCGCCAGGTCGATATCGGCGGGCTCGGCCACGCCTTGCTCGACCAGCCTGATGGCGTCGTTGTTGAACGGGATCAGGAAGTAGTTAAGGATGAAGCCCGGCGTGTCCTGCGTGGTTACCGGCTTCTGTCCCATGGCTTCGGCAAAGGCCCAGGCACGCTGGAAGGTCTCATCGGATGTGGCGAGCCCGGGGGACATCTCGATCAGCTTCATCAGCTGCGCCGGCAGGCAGAAGTGCATGCCGACGAAGCGGTCCGGCCGGCCTGAGCCGCCGGCGATCTCGGTGATGGAGATCGTGGAGGTGTTCGACGCAAAGATGGTGCTCTCCGGGCAGACCGGGTCGAGCGCCTGGAACAACTGGTGCTTGACCGCAAGATCCTCGAAGACGGCCTCGATGATGATGTCGCACTCTGCCAGTCTCGCCAGCTCGGTGGTGCCTTGCCACCGGTCCAGCGCGGCGGCGGCGGCGCCCGGCGGCAGCTTGCCGCGTTCCTCCGATTTCTTCAGGAAAGCCTCGGTCTGGCCTTTGGCACGGTCAAGCGCCTCTTGCCTGGCATCGAACACGATGGTCCGGAATCCCGCGCGGGCCGCCACAATGGCGATCCCGGCCCCCATGGTGCCGGCGCCGGCCACGCCGACGGTTTGGATAGTTGTCACCGTTGTCTCCTACTTCTTCAAGAAACTGCGTCCGATCAGCTGGCGGTGCACCTGGTTCGTGCCCTCCCAGATCTGCGTAATCTTGGCGTCGCGCATCAGCCGTTCGACGCGATAGTCGTTGCAGTAGCCGTAGCCACCCAGAAGCTGGACCGCGTCCGTCGTGATCCGCATGGCGGCATCCGATGCGCGCTGCTTTAGCATTGAGGCCTCGACGCCAAAGTCCTTCTCGCCGGCGTCGACCATCTCACCGACGCGCCATAGCCACGATTCGCACAGCGCCAGTTCCGACGCGAGGTCGGCCAGCATGAACTGGATGCCCTGGAATTCCAGGATCCGTTTGCCCGATTGCCGGCGCTCGTTGATATACGCAACGGCGTCCTCGAAGGCGGCACGGGCGATGCCCAGCGCATGCGCCGCGACGCTGGGCCGCGAGCGGTTCAGCGAACCGAACAGGATGCGCAGGCCATCCCCGGGATTGCCGATCAGGTTGGCGCGCGGCACGCGGCAGCCATCGAACGCCAGGCTGGCGGTGCTGGAGGCACGTGTGCCCATCTTGTGCTCGGTGCCCAGCACGCGCAGCCCCTCGGTGCCTTTCTCCAGGATCAGCACCGAAATGGCTGCCTTCGGATCGCTGATCTCCGACCACTTGCCGAACAGCAGGTATTGGTCGGCGACGTCGCCGTTGGTGATAAAGGTCTTGCCACCGTCGATGACGATCTCGTCACCGTCAGGGGTAAAGCTGGTGCGCATGCCGGTCGCGTCGGAGCCGGCCGACGGCTCGGTGATCGCCAGTGAAGCGAGACCGCCCTCGGCAATCCGCGGCAGCAGGCGGGCCTTCTGTTCCTCGCTGCCGTATTCGATCAGCGGCTTGATGGCATGGAAATTCGTCGCCCAGACGATGCCGGTCGATGCGCACGCCTTGGAAATCTCCCGTACGCAAGCGAGGTAGCAGAGATAGGAGAGTTGCGCGCCGCCATAGGCGTCCGGGATGAACATCGCGTTCAGCCCCAGCGCATTGATCGCCTGCACGTTCTCCCACGGGAAGGCGCCGGTGCGGTCATACTCGGCGGCGCGCGGTGCGATCTGCGTTTCGCAGAGGTCCCTGACGCTGTCCAGGATCATCCGCTCTTCATCGGAGAGGGGCAGGTGGGCGTCCAGTCGTTCCAGAATGTTCATGAGTGCATCCTTGTTCAAAGGGCCATGCCCTGGCCGCCGTCGACATAGAGCGTCTCGCCGGTCAGGAAACGTCCGGGCAACTGGAACAGCATGGCGACGAGCCGGCCAATATCGGCGGCTTGCCCCGGGCCGCCGGCGGGAATCCGCTTCTTCAGGAACGCTTGCAGCGCCTCGCCATTCAGCTCGTCCCGGTTCAGGTCCGTCTCGATATACCCGGGCGCGATATTGAGGACGCGGATGCCGTTGCGTGCCCATTCCACGGCAAGGCAGCGCGAGATCGCACCCACCGCGGCCTTGGATGCGCAGTAGGCGGCGTTGCCCTTGACGCCCAGCTTGTCGTAGAACGAGCCGATATTGACGATGAGCGACGAACCGCTCTCGCACAGGTAGGGGTGGGCGGCCTGGCTGGCCAGCAGCACCGAGGTGGCATTGGTCGTCATCACCCGCTCGAAGTCTGTAAGCGGGAAGGTTGCGGACGCGCCTTGCAAATGGATGCCTGCGTTGTTGACCAAGCCCACCAACGGCGTGCCGAACATCCCCGGCACCGCGGCGAACGCAGCCTGGACCGATTCCGGGGCAGTGATATCGCATCGCATGGCGCGCACCCGGACTTGCGCTGCTTCGTCCAGTCCTTGCAGATCGGGAAGCTCGCCGGAGCGGGACAGGCACGCCACGTGCAAACCGGCGCAGGCAAGCTCGGTTGAGATGGATGCACCGATACCGCGGCTGCCGCCCGTCACGATGACCGTACCGTTGATCTCAGGCATCTTTGAACTCCGGAGTGCGTTTTTGCAGAAAGGCGCGCATGCCCTCCGCCGCATCGGCGGTCTGGTAGGCAAGCGTGGACAGGTCGGCCTCGATGTCCAGGCCCTCGTCCAGCGTGGTCGCCATGCCGCGTGCCACGGCCTCGCGGGCAAACAGCGATGCGCACCGGCTGTAACCGACGAAATCGGCCATGAAGGCTTTGCCGAGTTCCTCCGGTTCGCCTTCCGGCACGACACGGTTGACCAGGCCCCAACGCTCGGCCTCGATTGCGTCCACCGTCCGACCCGACATCACCAGTTCGGTGGCGCGCGCTTCGCCCACCAGGCGCGGCAGCCGCTGGGTGCCGCCGTAGCCGGGAATCAGGCCAAGCTTGATCTCGGGCAGGCCCAAGCGCGCCTTGACGGTAGCGATGCGGAAGGTACAGGCCATGGCCAGTTCGAGGCCGCCGCCGAAGGCGTAGCCGTGCAGCACCGCCACGGATGGAATCCGCAGCGCCGCCAGCTTGGCGAAGGTGCGCTGGCCCAGTTGGGCGCCGAGGCGCTGTGCCATCAGGTCCCTGTCCATCAGCTCCTTGATGTCGGCGCCGGCGCAGAACGCCTTGGGGCCGGCGCCGGTGACGATGAGCGCGCGCGCGTCGGATGCCGCCACCTGGTCGAGGGCGTACGACAAGGCCTCGATCATCGCGAACTGCAATGCGTTCAGTGCGTCGGGCCGGTTCAGGGTCAGGACCGCATACGGGCCGGCATACTTGATGTCAATCGCCATGGTTATGCTCCTGCAACTGCACGTGCCCGATAACGGACGGCCGTCGGCTTCAACTGTCCGCGCAGGGTCATGTCGACCAGTTCGCGTTTGAGGATCTTTCCGCTGGCAGTCAGCGGGAAGCTGTCGAGTCCGAGGAAGTACTCCGGCATGTCGTACTTGGACAAGCCGCAGCCAGCCAGGTGTTCCAGCATGTCGTTCGCGGGCAGCTCTTGCCCGGCGCGCACGATGACCGCTAGGCAGACCTTCTCGCCCAGTCGCTCGTCCTGCACCGGATAGGCCGCGGCGCGTTCCACCTTGGGATGGCGCATGGCGAGTTCCTCGATCCGTGCCGGGTGGATGTTGTGGCCGCCGCGGATGATCAGGTCCTTCTTGCGCCCGACGATCACCACGCAGCCGTTCTCGTCGACGATGCCGAGATCCCCGCTCATGAACCAGCCATGGATATTGAACGAAGTCTCGGTAGCGACCTGGTTGCTGAAGTACCCGAGCATCAGCAGGCCGCCGCGCCCGCCGATCTCGCCGACTTCGCCGACCTCGGCTTCTTCGTCGATGTTGTCCTGCTTCCAGAGCTTCACCTCATAGCCCCGGCATGCGCGTCCGCAGGTGGACACGATGGTGTCCTGCGTGTCGGTCGGAACGGTGTAGTTGTGCGACCCGTTCTCGGTCATGCCATACACGTTCTGCGGCGTCACGCCCAGGCTGACAAACTTCTGCGCGACTTCGCGGGGGATGGCCGCACCGGCCATGTAGAAGGTGCGGACCTCGCCCAGCGACGTCATGTTGCGGTCGCGTACCGCCTGCAGGATGTCCATCGCATGGGTGGGTACGCCCATCACGTAGGTCGCGCCCGTTTCCAGGATCCAGTCGAGCGCGTGCTTGCCGGCGCGCAGGTTGGTCATCACCATCTCCAGCCCGGCCACCAGCATCTGCTCCATCGCGACCGTCGCAATGTGGTGGCTCATCGGGCTGAGCGTCAGCAGCGTGGTGTCGGCCGTGTGGCCCCAGTCCTCTACCAGGGCACGGCCATTCGCCAGCAGCGTGTTGTCGCTGTGCATGACGCCTTTGGGTAGGCCGGTGGTGCCAGAGGTGAAGGCCAGATAGACGATCTTGTCCGGGTTCAGGTCCGGCGTGGAGAGGGCAGAAGGAGGCTGCCTGTCCGGGAACGGCAGGGCGCCCTCCGGCAGCGCGGCATCGCCGGCAGCCGGATTGGGCAGCGCAAGCACGCAGGCCAGCGTCGGGATATCCGCCACCCGAGCGAAGATGGAGTTGCGGTCCGAGTCCGCCCCATAGCCCGGCATCGCAAACAGCGCGCGGCACTGGATGCGGTTCAGCAGCGTGCAGATCTCGTCGACGGTGTAGTTCTGGTGCAACGACGGGCAGCAGACGTAGCCATTGCGCGAGCACGCCAGGAAAATGATGGTCGCGTGCACGACGTTGGGCAGCCAGATGCCGACGCGGTCGCCGGGCTTCATGCCCTGGCGATGCAGCGTTTCGGCGACGCTGTCGATCCAGTCGACCACTTCGCGCCAGGTCAGCCTGACATCGGCATCGCGCAGTGCGCAGGAGGTGGGACGCTCGCGCGCATGGCGCCGGGCCAGCGTGTACAGCGTCTCTTGCTGCCAGATGCCAGACAGGTAGTAGTCCCTCGCATTCTGCGGGTTGTGAAGGGTCAGGATGTTCTGCATGATGGTCACCCGTACTTCAATGGCCGAACTTCGACGGATCGGGCTTGCGGCGCTCGGCGAAGGCGGCTGCCAGCTCGTCGTGCTCGTCCGATTCGAGGTAGCCGCGCAGCAGCAGGTCGTGCGCCATCCGCGACAGGCCGCTCACGCCGCCGTGGCGCGCATTGAAGGCGCTCTTCAGTGAGGCGAGGGCGAACGCGCCGCGCTCGGCGACCTCAAGGGCATACTCGCGCGTGGCGGCACGAAGCTGGTCATCCGGTACGATCCGGTTGATCAGGCCGATCTCAAGCGCCTCTTTCGCGCTGATCTTGGGATTGCGGTACCAGATGTCCTTGGCGCGCTTCTTTCCGACCAGGTCCTCCAGGTACCACGTGCCATAGCCAGCGTCGAAGCTGCCAACCATCGGGCCCACCTGGCGGAAGATCGCCGACTCCTTCGCGATGGTCAGATCGCAGACGACCTGCAGCACGTTGCCGCCGCCAACCGCGAAGCCATTGACCGACGCAATCACGGGCTTCTGCAGCCGGTCGATGCTCTCGTACATCTCCAGCGTCGGCAGCACTCCGGCATAGAGCGTGGTGTCCTGCATGCCGTCCTTGCGGCCGCCGGTGCAGAAGAACTTGTCGCCGGCGCCGGTGATCACGATCACGCGCGTACGGGTTTCACGGCGGATCGCGTTGATGCAATCGCGGATCTCGTGGCACATGGTCTCCGTGAACATGTTGCCGTCTTCCGGCCGGTTCAGCGTGATCGTGCCGATGGGGCCGTCTTCTTCGTAGAGGATTTCCGAGTAGCTCATTGTGTCTCCTGATTAGACGATTTCTGCGTCGATGAGGCCTGCAATACACGTCGCGGACATGGAAAGGCGTTCCGCGAGAATGCGTTCGGTGTCCTGCCCGAGAGCGGGGGGAGGGGTGCGATAGACGGCGCTGGCGCCGTCGAAGCCGATGCCCAGGCCAACCTGCGGGACACGGCCCGCGGCACCTTGGCCGGTAAAGAACATGCCGGCGTCGCGCAACGGCGCGTCGTCAACCAGTTGGTCGATGCTGTTGATCGGGCCGGCCGGGATCCGGTGCCGTGCGAACAGCGCCAGCCAGTGTTCGCGCGGTCGGGTGGCCAGGATCTCGGCAATAGCAGCCACGATCGTGTCTCGTGCCTGGCGACGCTTCGCATTGGTTTCAAAGCCGGCCTGCTTGCCGTAGGCGGGGTGCTCAACGGCGTCCCAGAAGCGCTGCCAGATGGCGTCGTTGCCCAAGCCGAGCGTGATGGGGAAGTCAGCCGTCTCGAACACCTGGTAGATGGCAATGACCGAGTCGGTACCGCCCGAGCGTATCGGCGGCTCGCCGGACCCGAGGAACGGGACGATTCGCGGTGCCATGAAGCGCGTGGCTGTGGCAACCATCGATACATCGACCCGCTTGCCGGCACCGGTGCGTTGCCGCTCGAACAGCGCGGCGAGCGTGGCCATGGCAATATCCTGGCCGGCCAGCAGGTCGGCCGCAGGGGTGCCGACCTTCTGTGCTGGCCGGCCTGCCTCTCCGGTGAGATGCATCACGCCGGAGTAGCCTTCGGCGATCAGGTCATAGCAGGGCAGGTCGGCACGCTCGCCCTGCAGGCCGAAGCCGGTCACGGACACATGGATCAGCCCCGGGTGGATCGCCTTGAGCGTGACGTAGTCCAGCCCGAGCTTTTCCTGCACCCGCTGCGTCGTATTCAGGACGACGACATCGGCCTGGCGCACCAGTTGATGGGCGATGCCGCGACCCTCGGCCCGGGTCAGGTCGACCGTCATGCTCTGCTTGTTGCGGTTCATGCTCAGGAACCACAGCGACTCGCCCTCCAGGAAAGGCGGGCCCCAGCTGCGCGTGTCGTCGCCGCCCGCGCGCTTCTCTATCTTGATGACTTCCGCGCCAAGATCGGCGAGCAGCAAGGTGCCGTAGGGGCCGGCGACTGAGGTGGTGAAGTCCAGCACGCGCACGCCTTCGAGGCATCGCATTCCAGGACCCTGGGGCATAAGTGGGAGTGTATTCAGGGCGTCCATTTCGGGTCGGGTGAACAAGGTCGCACCGGTATCCGCAAAGGGCGTGCCAGTGTTTTGGCATGCACTTTGCAGTGATCCTTTGCGAGTTCCCGAGACCCAATTCCCGCTTGGCCTGGAAGCCGCGATAGGCCTGCATCAGTGCGGCAGACAAGCGCAGCAGGTCTTAGAATTGGACTGTATTCGAGCTGTACTCGAGCGTAGTCGGAAAGGCACTTGTGTCTTCGGCAAAGACACTCACCGCCGGCCACGCTCCCCATGTGGTGGAGACATGAAACGAGAATCGGAAGGCATCCTCGTGCTGGACAACGAGGGCAAGACGACATTTGCAAGCGGACTGGGCCGAGACACGCTGGTCTCCGGTTCGCTGAGCCGCATGTGGCAGAACCGCGCCCGCGTTCCCGTCAGGCGGCTTTCAGCCATGACGGAACTGGAACGCCCGCTGACGGTGGCGGCCATTCCTACGCGCGATGCCGTCTGCTTCCTGATCTTTGCCGTGCAGGAAGCCGACGAACTGACGGAATTCCTGGCCAGCGTGGATTCGGCCGAGGACATCCTCAGACACTTTGTGACCGACCCCTACAAGGCCATGGTCGTGGTCGATACCGCGGGCAAGATCACCTACATGAGCCCGGTCCATGAGCGGTTCTTCCGGCTCAAGCATGGCGAGGCAATCGGCCGTCCGGTGACCGAGGTCATCGAGAACAGCAAGCTCCAGGAGGTAGTAAAGACTGGTAAGGCGCAGGTCGCACAACTGCAGGAGATGAATGGCGTCACGCGCGTCGTTTCGCGCCTGCCCATCTTCGACAGCAACAAGCGGGTGGTGGCCGCCATCGGACAGGTGATGTTCAAAGGACCGGAGGCGATGCGCGAGCTGACCGGGGAGCTGGCGCGCGTCAAGCAGGAGCTGGACTTCTACAAGCGCGAGCTCTCCGGCATCCGCAATCGCAGCTACGGCCTGGACCAGATTGTCGGCAGCAGCGATGCGGTACGCAGGCTCAAGGAGGACATCCTGCGGGTCGCCCCGCTCGACGTGCCGGTCCTGCTGGCCGGGGAGAGCGGCACGGGCAAGGAGATGGTCGCCCATGCCATCCATATGCTGAGCCCCCGCAGCGACAAGCCGCTGATCCTCGTCAATGCGGCGGCGATGCCCCCCAATCTGGTGGAGAGCGAGTTGTTCGGCTATGAGCCCGGGGCGTTTACGGGAGCAGACCGGAAGGGGCGGAAGGGCAAGTTCGAGGCGGCGGATACCGGCACCATGTTCCTGGATGAAATCGGCGACATGCCGATCGACATGCAGGTGAAGCTGCTGCGCGTGCTGCAGGACGGGCAGTTCGAGCGCATCGGCGGCGAACGGGCCCGGCATTCCGATTTCCGCCTCATCTCCGCCAGCAATCGGGACTTCAAGTCCATGATCGCCAGCTCGACTTTCCGACTGGACCTGTTCTACCGGATCAGCGCGGTCACCTTGCGCCTGCCCGCGCTGCGCGATCGCCTGGAAGATATCCCGGAACTTGCCGACACCTTCCTGGAGGCATTCGCGTCACGGCACGGTGCCCCCAAGAAGGCCATTTCCGAATCGGCCATCCGCTACCTGCAATCTTGCGCGTGGCCGGGCAACATCCGGCAGCTACAGCACGCGATTGAGCGTGCGGCGATCTTCTGCGATGGTCCTGCGTTGTCCATCGCCGACTTCGGCAGCCTCGAAGGTGCCGACCAGTCGGCGGGCAGGCGCCCGGCAGGCACCGACAGCCTGGCCGGACAGGGGAAGGCGGACATCCGGGAGGCCAAGGAGCGGGTGGAATGCGAGCTGATCCTCGAGGCCATGCGGCGCACGGGCGGCAACAAGAAGCGCGTGGCGGAGGAGCTCGGTATCTCCCGCTCTTACCTCTACAAGCGGCTGAGCATGATGGAAGAGGCTCGCGATGACGAGCCGGCCTCCCGCTGACAGTCCAGCGCGCTATAGCATCGGCGAGGTACGGTTCAGTACAGCCTTGAGGGCGAAGCTGGACCGTATGTGCTCGACGCCCTTGATGCGCGTCAGCGTCCGGGTCAGGAAGTTCTGATACGAGCCCATATCCGGCACCACCACACGCAAAATGAAGTCCGCATCGCCGGTCATGGTGAAGCAGCTCATGACCTCCGGTGCGACAACAATCTCCTTCTCGAAGCGGGCGATCGCCGCCTCCGACTGGTTCTCCAGCGTGACGGATACGAACACATTGAGTTCGCCGATCAGCTTGCCTTCGTCGAGCCGCGCCACGTAACCGCGGATATAGCCCTGTTCCTCAAGCCTGTGGACGCGCTTGAGCGTCGGGGTCAGCGACAGCCCGATCCGTTCCGACAGTTGCCGCCAACTCAGCCGCCCGTCGCGCGCCAGCTCCCGCAGGATTTGAAGGTCGGCTTTGTCGAGATTGTGGACATAGTTCATTTGATCTTTACGTTCGGCTGGAGATAGTTCAAACGTACTACAAAACGACCAACCTGTAATGCACTTTGGTGCAGATCGATCCGGGGCGAAACCTAAACTAACTCATCCATTTTCAGATGAAATCCCCCCGGAGGCCCGCGTGGTTAATCAAGCGACGTTGCCCAGTGCATTGGGTTCGGCAGCAGCCGAGCAACGAACATTCCTGACCGGCATACAGGCACTGGTTCGCCTGCCGATGATACAGCGCGAGCTTGACCGTGCGCGCGGTCTCAGTACCGCCGGCCTGGTATCCGGCTACCGCGGGTCGCCGCTCGGCGCATACGACCAGCAACTGTGGAAGGCATCGAAGCAACTCGCTGCCCATGATGTGGTGTTCCAGCCGGGTCTCAATGAAGACCTCGCCGCCACGGCACTATGGGGTGCACAAATGCACCGCGCCTTCGGGGAAACCAAGGCCGACGGCGTCTTTGGCATCTGGTACGGGAAAGGGCCTGGCGTAGACCGCACGGGCGACGTCTTCCGCTGCGCCAACATGCTTGGCACGTCGAAACTGGGCGGCGTGCTCGCCGTTTCCGGCGATGACCACGCCGCGCAGTCGTCCACGTTTCCGCACCAGACCGACGGCATCTTTCATTCGGCATCGATTCCCGTGCTGCAGCCGGGCAATGTGCGCGAGGTTATCGAACTCGGCCTCGCCGGCATCGCGATGTCGCGCTTCTCCGGGCTGTGGGTGTCGCTGAAGACGATCGCGGAGGTGGTGGAAACCGCCGCCACCGTCGACCTGGGTGCCTGGCCGGCCTTCGTCGAACCTGTCGACTTCGCCGTGCCCGCGCACGGACTTAACTGGGACCCGAGCGTGGCATGGCCGGGTCAGCGCGGGGAACTTGAGCGCCGCCTGATCGAAGAACGCCTTCCCGCCGCGCGCGCATGGGCAAGGGCGAACCGGCTCGACCGGGTCGTGGTCGAGGCGCACGCCAGGCGGCTTGGGATCATCACCGTCGGCAAGGCGCACCAGGATCTGATGCAGGCGTGCCGCGACCTTGGCCTGGCCGATGCCGACCTGCGCGCCATGGGTGTCTCCGTCTACAAGGTGGCGATGAGCTGGCCGTTGGAAACCGAGGGCGCCTGCGCGTTCGCGGCGGGGCATCGGGAAGTGCTCGTGGTGGAAGAGAAGCGCGCCAACGTCGAGGCCCAGCTCAAGCAGGCGCTGTTCCACCGGCCCGCGTCGGACCGCCCCGTCGTGACCGGCAAGACCGACCGGGATGGCGCGGCGCTGCTGCCCGAGATATCGGAGCTGAGTGCCCACCTGGTTGCCGGCGTGCTGGTGCGACGGGTACTGGCCAACGGCATCGACGCGCCGTGGATGCAGGATCGCCTTGCCGTCCTCGACGCCGCTGCGAAGAAGCCTTCCGCCGCGGTCATCCCCATCCGCCGTCCGTACTTCTGCTCGGGCTGCCCGCACAACACCTCGACGCGCACGCCGGACGGCTCGATCAGCAGCGGCGGGATCGGCTGCCACGTGATGGCGATCTCGCAGCCGGAACTGAAGACCAAGGTGATGAGCCACATGGGCGGCGAGGGCGCACAGTGGGTTGGCGCGGCACCGTTCTCCAGGACGGCGCACGTGTTCCAGAACCTCGGCGACGGCACTTACCAGCACTCCGGCCTGCTTGCCATCCGTGCCGCCATCGCCGCGAAGACCAACATCACCTACAAGATCCTGTACAACGACGCGGTCGCGATGACCGGCGGGCAGCCCGCGGAAGGCGTGAACGATCCCGCCCGCATCACGCGGCAACTGCACGCGGAGGGTGTGGGACGGATTGCGCTGGTCACCGACGATCCCGCGCGCTGGCAGGGCGATAAGGCGCTGGCACCAGGGGTGGAGGTCTTCCATCGCGATCAGCTCGATGCGGTGCAGCGCCAGCTCAGGGAGATCGCCGGCGTCACGGCGATCGTCTACGAGCAGACCTGCGCCGCCGAGAAGCGGCGGCGCCGCAAGCGCAAGGAGATGCCGGACCCGGACCGCCGCCTGTTTATCAATCACCAGGTCTGCGAGGGCTGCGGCGATTGCTCGGTGCAGTCGAACTGTATCTCCATCGAGCCGCTGGAGACCGCGCTCGGCCGCAAGCGCACCATCAACCAGAGCGCCTGCAACAAGGACTTCTCCTGCGTCAAAGGCTTCTGCCCGAGCTTCGTCGAGGTGGAAGGTGTCGCGCTGCGCAAGCCGGACAAGCGGCGGCTCGCCGCCACGGAGGCGGAACTGGTTGCGAAACTGCCTGCACCGGCACTCCCAGCGCTGGACGAGCCGTTCAATATCTACATCACCGGCATCGGCGGCTCCGGGGTCCTGACGATGGGCGCCTTGCTCGGCGCGGCGGCAAGCTTCGATGACCTGGCGGCTACGGTGCTCGACTTCACCGGCATGGCGCAGAAGAACGGCGCCGTCGTCAGCCAGGTGCGTATCGCCATGGCCGACTTCCAGATCCCGGCGTCGCGCATCGGCGAAGGGAAAGCCGACCTGTTGCTAGGGGCCGACCTGGTGGTGTCCGCGGCGGTCGACTCGCTGACCCGGCTGGCGCCGGGCCGCACCGCCGCTGTCCTCAACCTGGCGGAAACGCCCACGCCGGATGTGATCAGCAACCGGGACGCCGCATTGCCGGTCAGGCTGATGCATGACCGGGTCCGCAGCCGCTGCCACAGCGCATCGTTCCATGCCATGGATGCAGGCGCGCTGGCGCAGCGCATCTTCGGCGATACCCTGCCGACGCATACCATGATGCTCGGTTACGCGTGGCAGCAGGGGCTGGTCCCGTTGAGCCGCGAAGCGATCGAACAAGCGATCGAGCGCAATGGCGCGGCTGTCGAGATGAACAAGTCGGCCTTCAACTGGGGACGTATCGCCGCGGCTAGGCCGGATGCACTGGATGCCATCGGCCAACAGCCGCTTGCATCGAAGCCGGAAGCGGACTCGCTGGACGCGCTGATCGATATGTATCGGCGCCAGCTTGTCGAATACCAGGGCAACGACTATGCAAAGAAGTATCTCGACCTGATTGCCCTGGTGAGGACCGCCGAAACCCAGGCGAAGCCGGGCAGCGAGGCATTGACCACGGCCGTGGCCCGCAGCGCCTACAAGCTGATGGCCTACAAGGACGAGTACGAGGTGGCCCGCCTGTACACGGCGCCGGCTTTCCGCGAATCGTTGCAGAACCAGTTCTCGCAGGCGGACAAGGTATCGCTCTGGCTGGCACCGCCGCTGCTGTCCCGTACCGATCCGAAGACCGGCCGGCCGCAGAAGCGCAAGTTCGGGCCGTGGATCTTCCCTGTGCTCAAGATCGTTTCCGGTCTTCGCGGGCTGCGGGGCACGCCGCTGGATGTCTTCCGCTACACCGCCGAGCGAGGCGCGGAGCGGCGCCTCATCGCAGAGTACTTCCACGATGTCCGTAAGGTCTGCGCGCGGCTCACGCCGCAGACGCTCCAGCAGGCGGTCGAATTTGCGGCAATGCCAATGGAAATTCGCGGCTTCGGCCCGGTGAAGGCGCAGGCCATGGAGATCCATGCCGGGCGGCGTGCCGCGGCGCTGGCGGGGCTGATGGACGGTGCCGGCAGTGAAAGCGGCAGGCAACAACTCAGCAGCATCAATGCTGCTTGACCAAGGCGGCCAAGGAAACAAGGAAAACCACGACATGAAAAGCAACGACATCCAGTTCTCGCGCCGGGCGCAGGCACTGACCAGTTCCGTCATCCGCGAAGTCCTGAAGCTTACGGAGAAGCCGGAAATCATCTCCTTCGCCGGCGGTCTCCCGTCCGCGCAAACCTTCCCCGTGGAGGCTCTCCAGGCCGCATGTGAGCGCCTATTTGCCGACGCTCCGGCTGCGGCATTGCAGTATGCGCCGAGCGAGGGGCTGCAGCCGCTGCGCCAGTGGGTGGCGGAGAAGCACGGCGTGGATGTTGCCAATGTGCTGATCACCACGGGCTCGCAGCAGGCACTGGACCTGCTGGCCAAGGTCTTCATCGACCCGGGCAGCAAGGTGCTGGTGGAAGCGCCGACCTACCTTGGCGCATTGCAGGCGTTCTCGCTTTCCGAACCGGCCTACGCCGAGGTGCCGACCGACGACCAGGGCCTTCAGCCGGAGGCGCTGACCGAAGCGCTCGCGGCCGGCGCCAGGTTTCTGTACACGATCCCGAACTTCCAGAATCCGACGGGGCGCCGGCTGCCGCTAGAGCGCCGCAAGGAACTGGTGGCACGAGCCGGGGAGCTTGGCGTGCTGCTGGTCGAGGACAACCCCTACGGCGAGCTGCGCTACAGCGGCTCGCCGCTGCCGTCGCTGCATTCGCTGAACCCGGGAGGCGTGATCTACATGGGGTCGTTCTCCAAGGTCCTGGCGCCGGGCCTGCGCCTTGGCTACATGCTGGCGCCGCCGGCGATCCACGCCAAGCTGGTGCAGGCAAAGCAGGCTTCCGACCTGCACACGCCCAGCTTCACGCAGCGCGTCGCTTACGAAGTTCTGAAGACCGGCATGCTCGACAGCCATATCGCCTCGGTCTGCGATCTCTATGGCAAGCACTGCGCAGCCATGCTGGATGCGCTGTCGCGACACATGCCCGAGGGAGTGCGGTGGAGCAGGCCGGAAGGGGGCATGTTCATCTGGGTCGAACTGCCGGCGGCCATCGACACCATGGCCTTGCTTGAAGAAGCGGTGGCCAGGAACGTGGCCTTCGTTCCCGGCGCGCCGTTCTATGCCATCACGCCACGCAACAACACGCTGCGGCTCGCCTTCGTCACGGTGCCGCCGCAGAAGATCGAAGAGGGCATCGCCAGGCTCGGCGAGCTGGTCGCGAGCCATCTCCGCGCGCTGCAGCCGGCTGATGCGGTCGCGGCAGTCCAGTGAGGAGAAGCCATGCGTAAAGGCTACTGGATCGCATTGGTCGACGTCACCGATGTCGACGGCTACAAAGGCTATATCGCGGCCAACAAGGCCGTGTTCGAGAAATTCGGCGGGCGCTTCATCATCCGCAACGGCGAGAGGGAAGTCGTGGAGGGATCGCTTCGTTCGCGCGTGGTGGTGATCGAGTTCAGGGACTACCAGACGGCCCTGACATGCTATCGGTCGCCGGAGTATCGGGCAGCGATGGCTCTGCGCGAGCCGTATTCGCAGGGAGACATCGTCGTGATCGAAGGATATGAGGGGCTGCCCGCATGAGCAAGACAAAGGCGATCAGGATCCGCGAGACCGGCGGACCGGAAGTCATGGAGTGGGTAGACGTGGACCTTGGCGAGCCACGCGCAGGCGAGGTCCAGGTCAGGCATCACGCCGTAGGGGTCAACTTCATCGACGTGTATTTCCGCACGGGTTTGTATCCGATGCCGCTTCCCGGCGGCATCGGCATGGAGGCAGCGGGCGTCGTCACCGCCGTCGGCGATGGCGTGACCAGCTTCCGCGTTGGCGATCGGGTGGCCTATGCGGGCAGCGTGCCGGGCTCGTACGCGCAGGAATGCGCGGTTCCGGAGGGCGAACTGATCCATATCCCGGACAGCGTGGATTTCGAAGAGGCTGCCGCGATGACGCTGCAGGGCCTGACGACGCAATACCTGCTGCGCAGGGCCTATCGCGTGAAGGCCGGCGACACGATCCTTATCCATGCCGCCGCAGGAGGGGTGGGTTTGCTGGTCTGCCAGTGGGCCAGGGCGCTGGGCGCGCGGGTCATCGGCACGGTCAGCTCCGATGAGAAGGCGGAATTGGCCTTGGCCAACGGGTGCGACTTTCCCATCGTCTATTCCCGCGAAGACTTCACCAGCCGAGTGCGTGAGATCACCAACGGGGAAGGGGTGCCGGTGGTCTATGACTCCGTCGGCAAGGACACCTATGTCGGATCGCTCGACTGCCTGGCCCCGCTCGGCACGTTCGTCAGCTTCGGGAATTCGTCCGGGCCGTTGCCGCCGATTGAGGCATTCGAGTTCACCAGGCGAGGTTCGCTCTTTTTCACGCGGCCGCAGTTGTTTCACTATGCCGCCCGCCGAAGCGACCTCGACGAGATGGCTGCCGACCTGTTCTCCATGATGCAAAGCGGAACGGTGAAGGCGAACATCGGCAATCGCTATGCACTCGCCGATGCCGTACAGGCTCACCTCGCCCTCGAGGGCAGGAAAACTACCGGATCCAGCATATTGATTCCGTAGACACCAGCAACATCCAACCGCAAACAGCCAGGAGCAACAGATGCCCAAGGGATATTGGATCGGTCAGGTAGAGATTACCGACCCGGAGAAGTTCGCGGCGTATAGCGAGGCCAATCAGATCGCCTATCGGAAGTATGGGGGGCGGTATCTGATCAGGGGTGGCAATGCCGACGTGGTGGAAGGCAGTTTCCGCTCGCGCCTGGTGGTGATCGAGTTCGAGGACTACGAAACCGCGCTCGCATGCTACCGGTCACCGGAGTATCAGATCGCAGCCAGCCTGCGCAAGGCTGGATCGACCGGGGATGTCGTGGTGGTCGAAGGCTACGCTGGCGTGCAGCCCGAGGACGTGAGCCTGTAAGCGTGAACGGTGGCGCACCTCGCGATGCGCCACCCTGCTCAGATCCGCGCGTCCGCGGCCGCTGGTGCCGGCGCCGGGCTAGAACTGACCGCCGTATCGACACGTTGTCCGGATGCGGACAGCCGATGGCTGATGCAGGCCAGCGCCAGGGCGCCCACGATACCCGCCGCACCGATCACCAGGAAGTTCTGTTCCAGCGGCAGCTTGAGCGAGACGATCAGGCCGATCAGCACCGGTGCCACGATGGCACCCAGGCGCCCGATTCCCGACGCCATGCCGACACCCGTAGAGCGGATCGACATGGGATAGAACTGCCCGCTGTAGGCATACGCCACGATCTGCGCGCCGGTGGTACAAGCGCCGACGGCACCGATAAGCAGGTAGAGCACGTCAGTCGAGGTCTTGAACGTCATCAGGTACAGGAAGAAGGCGCCGAGCGCGTACATGCTCACCAGCACCCACTTGATGTGGAAGCGGTCGGCAAGCCAGCCGCCACCGATCGCACCGACCACCGCGCCGAGGTTCAGCGCGATCACAAAGCTCAGCGCGGAGCCCAGGCTGTACCCCGACATCGCCATCAGCTTGGTCAGCCACGTGCTTAGCGCGTAGACCATGAACAAGCCGGTAAAGAAGGCGATCCAGAACATGATCGTACTGACCCCGCGGCCCTCCTGGAACAGCCGCGCCACCGGTGCGCCGGCGGCGCGGTCCTGGTGCGGTACCTGGAAGGTGGCGCCGGGATCGAGCCTCAGTTGCGGATCGATGCGGCGCACGACTTCACGCAGGTCGCGCTCGTTCTGGCGCGACACCAGGAACGACAGCGACTCCGGCATCGTCTTCAGGATGAAGGGAATCAGAATCACCGGCACACCCGCGGCAAAGAAGACAACCTGCCAGCCGAACCCGGCGATGAACTGCTTGCCGATCACGGCGGCAAGGATGCCGCCGATCGCATAGCCGGAGAACATCACGGTCGTCATAAAGCTGCGGATCCGCCGCGGCGAATACTCGGTCATCTGCGCAACGATGTTTGGCATGACACCGCCGATCCCGAGACCTGCGATAAAGCGCATCACGCTGAACGTGACCGGGTCGCTGGTGAGGCCCGCTGCCGCGGTGAACACGCTGAACAGGAACACGCACAGCGAAATGGTCCATCGGCGTCCGATCTTGTCGGACAGGGCGCCCAGGAAGATGGCGCCGAACATCATGCCAAACAGCGCAGAACTCGCCATGAAGCCGGCCGTAGAGGCGGTGACGCCCATTTCCTTCATGATCGACGGCAGCGCGGCGCCCGCCACGGCAATGTCGTAGCCGTCAATGATGATCACCAGCAGGCACCAGGCCAGGACCCGCGCGTGGAAGCTATTGAACCTGGCTTCGTCGGCCAGTTTATGTACATCGATGTGCTGCATGGGTGTCTCCTCCATCAGTTACGCCCTTGGAATCGCGTTCGTGGCTTCCCGGCGTGGCACCGTACGGGCAACGACGCTAACGCCGATGGAACGAAATATGGTCGATGGAGAGATATACGTCAACATCATGATGCATAAATCAGGAGCTACTACGGGTAATTCCTCTGTTTTTACTTTGTAGACTAGACAACTTCATCAATATGGCGACACAACTGCTGGACACGGAACGGCCCATGAATCTAGGAGACCATCCGCCTCTCAATTGGCTGGCGCGCAGCCGTTGGTGTGCGCGAGCAATAATCGAAATGGGTGACGGCATACAGTGTGTTATGCGCCCACACATCCTCACCACCTAAGGTGACCTAGTTGCTGTCACTGAGACGGTAAGCGCGGGAAAAACCTAATCTTGGGTGCCTGGACTGCCATCGCAAAGGGCATGTGACGTGTAGCCCAGTAGTGGCCCTTTGGCAGGGCTGCGATCGCTTGTCGAGACATTCGCTCCCAGCACCGTAGTACGTAACGGACTATCCTCATTTTTCGCGCGGCCAAACTAGCACGCTCTCGTCGTTGGCGCGCGCGGCCAGCTTTATGCCGTCGGACAACAGTACACGCCATTGTGCCTAGCGAGCGCAGGCGACCGGGCAGGGCATTCGCGCGCGCGGTCACGTCGGCGCCGTTCTGGTGCCGCGCGACAAGCGATTTCGTCGCAACGGCGCCGACGGCCGCAACCGACACTGGTGGCTCAAATTGAGCAGGCTTTTTCAAGGCCGCACTGCTTCCACTTGCACGCCTGTCTGAGTTGCGGGCGAGGCGAACCACCATTTTTGGCTGGACGGTCCGTGTCCTGGACTATGGATGATGATGGCCGCAAAGCACCTGTCTGGCCTATCTCCCCGCGGGTAATGTTCCCACATCGGTACCCACATCAGCGCAGCGTCATGGTGGACAAACGTGTCCTCTCATGATTGTGCCACTGCTTGTGCGCCACTCTGCCGACCCGTAACACCAGAGAGCTCTATGACGAAGACGTATCGCATCGGCCAGATCGTGCCAAGTTCTAACACCACCAGGAGACCGCGCCAAAACGGGGGCAAACCACCGACCACTGCCGAGGGAGGAGGGCGGCCATGCGTATCAGCTTGCAACTTGTAGTGCAGGACGATGGAGGCGCGCCAGCCACCGTCACCGAGATTGCCCAGTTCGAGAGAGACGGCCTTGATGTGGGCTCACTGGGCCTGCATATGGAAGAGGCGAAATCATTGCTGGGTCGGCTGCAGCGCACGATGGTCGCGGCACAGGTTGCCGAGGCAGTTGCCCGGACCAGCGTTTGTCCCACGTGCGGGGCGCAACTGGCTTGCAAGGGCCACCATCACTTGGTCTTCCGGAGCGCGTTCGGGCGACTGTCGATTGACAGTCCCAGACTGTATCCCTGTCGGCAATGCCAGGGCGACGCTCCCACCTTCAGTCCGGTCGCCAACTGCTTGCCTGAGCGGGTCAGTCCAGAACTGCAGTATCTCGAGGTCAAGTTTGCAGCGTTGATGTCGTATGGTCTGACCATCAACGTTCTGCAAGAGGTGTTGCCGCTCGATCATGTGCTGGCAGCCAGCTCGATCCGGCGGCAGGTCACCACGCTCGGTCGCAGGCTGGAAGCGGAACAGGCCACCGACGCCCGGCAGCAGGCGGAGGTGGCGGCGAGCGGCCGGTCGCCCGAGATCCCGGAGCCCAGTCCGGTCCGCGCCGTCGGCATTGACGGCGGCTACCTTCGGCTGGCCGGCCACCGGCGCCGGCAGGACGGCTGGTTTGAAGTGATCGTCGGGAAGTCCCTGCGGGACCAAGATGTCGGGCATAGTTTTGCCCTACGTGCACAAACTGGAGCACCGACCAGCCGATCGTATGTTGAATTTCCTGCTACGTGAAGGTGTGCAGCCTAGAGTCAACCGGTGACCTTTCTGTCGGATGGAGGCGATACCGTACGGTTTGCGCAGCTCGGCTTTGGTGACCGCGGTGAGTACGTTCTCGATTGGTTCCACGTCGCCATGCGGGTACAGAACCTCGAACAGATGATCAAGGGCCGCCCGGCACACAGCGACGGCCCGAGCAACGCCACATTGATCAAGGCGCTGCATGGCGCCAAGTGGCACCTGTGGCTCGGCTGCCCCTATCCAGCGTTGTGCCGATTGGAAAGCCTGGGCTGGGATCTGGAAGCTGAGGCCAGCCCCGAAGAGGTCAAACTCCTCGGCAAACTCGAGGAGTTCATCGTCTACCTGGACAACAACCGGCACTTCATCGTGAACTACGGTGACCGCTATCGGCATGGGGAGCCCATTGCATCAGGTTTTGTCGAGTCAGCCGTCAACCAGGTAATCAGCAAGCGGTTCGTCAAACGGCAGCAGATGGCCTGGCGGCCGCGGCACGCCCACGCACTGCTACAAGTCCGGACGGCCGTGCTCAATGACCAGCTCCGATCGCACGCTGAACGATGGTATCCCTCCATCGCCTGCGGAGAAGACCGCCGCCTCGCCGTTTTGTCAGCCCCCGCTTTGGCGCGCTCTCCACAGTGCGCAACACCATCATGGGGAGCACGCAGTGATCAGCGTGGGCGGCACGCCCTATGGCGCCGGACGGTCCGTTGGCCAGGGCGTGACCGCAGGCACCGCGCAAGGCCCTTCCACATCGGTGGTCTTGAAGTCGGCCGGCCCCACGATCTCCAGGTACTCCATGTCCGGCGAGTAATCGAACAGGTAGTGGACGATGCCTGGCCGCTGGTGCACGCAATCCCCGGCAGCCACCTTGGTCTCCTTGTCCTCGTACATGAAACGGGCCCAGCCCTTGAGCATCAGCACGATATGGAAGTCGGCCTCGTGACGATGCCAGCCGGTGCCATGCTCGGGCGGCTGGTTGGCCTTGACCAACTGCGCCAGCACCCGGCCGCCGGTGGCCTCGGCAATGCCGAGATCGCGGTAGAGGAAGAAATCTCGCAAACCCTGGTCGACAAAGGCGGTGTCCTGGGGACGGACGTGGGAAAACCGCGTTGGCTTGAACTCGGCCATGACAGGCTCCTTTC
This sequence comes from Cupriavidus sp. FW305-F7, assembly GCF_058782875.1. Taxonomy (NCBI): domain Bacteria; kingdom Pseudomonadati; phylum Pseudomonadota; class Betaproteobacteria; order Burkholderiales; family Burkholderiaceae; genus Cupriavidus; species Cupriavidus sp. FW305-F7. The sequence continues at coordinate 24,132 of NZ_JBYSYC010000068.1, forward strand.
GCTTGGGTGAAGCCATGCGGGCGATGCAACATCCGCGCCATCGGCGCGCCGGGCCTCGTCTGGCCCTCCGTGTGGCGCGTGCAGCGCAGCTTCGCCAAGGCATTGCACTGTCAGCGTTTCCGCACGGACGTCCAGGGCAACGTTGTACCTGATTGTGGTGCGGCGCACTGCGGAACGACCCGCCTGCTCATTATCTGCCGACGCAATGCGAACCACCACCAATTCCCTCAGCCATGCCCGCCCTGCCGCCCATCGAGCGCCTCCAGGCCTCCCTGGACTTACCGCTCCTGAGAGGCCAATGAGCTACCTAGTCGATCCTCAGCCGGCGAACGTCGTCGTTGCCCCCGATTTTCCTAGTGTGCCCAGTCACCATCCGCGCTGGGACGGCGCTCGATGCCCTCGGCGATAGCATCCGCTTCACCGCAGTTGTTAGGCCGCTCGACGCGCACGCTGGTGATCTCCAGCACCAGGCGGCAGGCCCAGCGAGGCATGTGAATCGACGGGCAAGCCTTGGCGGTGGTGACAGCAGCGCGGCCTCTCGCGAGCAGCCGGACACGTTGTAGCTGGCGCCCGTGTCGCGGGTGCGTTCCACCCAGTAGTAGCCGGTCTCGGGCGTCGCTGGCACGTCATGCCGGAATATCCTTGGTTTGTCGTGGGTGCCGGCTAGCTTGCTGATGACGCCGCTTTCGCGCACCCACAGGCGGTCGCCTGGTTGGCCGTGCCGGCAGGTCAGGGTAGCGCCGGTGCGTGTGTGCCAGATCGCCGCCATTTCCGGCGCTGGTGTGCCGTCGGCGAAAGTCGATGTGCCGCCCCCTATTGTGGTTGGCTCCCAGGTGCCGAGCGTTTCCGGCAGCTTGATGATCCGCCGCGTCTGCGTCTTCCGGCCGTCCAGGATGGCGCGCACCATGGCGCCGCTGAAGAGGATAGGGCGTTCTTTGGTCATGCTAGGATTCCAGAAAATTGGAGCGTCAGATGGGTACGACAGACAGGCGGCACACCATCAATTGCGATCCGCAGCTGCTGGCTGATGGGGGGTACAGCTCCCGTCTGGTAGTAACCGAGCACCAAAGTGATGTGGCAATTGACCATATCATTGATCTCGGTGCACACATTTACAAGACTGCGCAAGAGGCATCGCAGGTAGCTGCATCTGCTGGGATGCGCTGGGTCGATGCGAAGATTGGTCCGATCTATCGACACGGAGATTTCGGGTATGAGGCCTCCGCTACGTCCGAAGGACCAGGTCAGTGGACTAGCGACGTGCGAATCTACGGCTCTAGTTCCCCGACGAACATCTTCGATCGGAGGACGATTCTTCTCGCTGCTCCTGGCGTTTCCAGTTCCGATGGCGACGCCATGGCTGCCGCGCGAGCCTATGCAACCCAACTGATTGACTCGGGCGCCGCGTTTACGTGGGTAGACGAGTAAGCTCACGCCGCCTCCATGATTGCGTTGATGATGTCGCGCGCGACCGGCGGGCATACCGCATTGCCCAGCATGTGCACAGCCGTCTTGTGCTGTGACCGCAGTTTGTACTCCCGCGGGAAGCCCATCGCCGCGCGGCACTCGTCGGCGCTCAGCATGCGTATGCGGTCGCCGTCCACCACGGCCCAGCGGTCCAAGGTAGTGATCGTGCCGATGGGGCGATCCAGGCTGCGTCCGGTGGTGCCAGAGCCGCTGCCGTAGTAGGGCATCACGAACCGCTACCCGTACCGGGCGCGGCCGGCTTCCACCCTGGCCAGCGTCTTGTCGCTCCGGCCGGGCTTGTTCACCGGGGACCACTTTGCTGCCGAGAAGTCGATGATCGACTCTGCGGCAACGTGCCGGCGCTGGGAAAGCTGTCGCATCAGAGGACGCTCGCTCCGGCTCGCCACAAGGAATAATCGCTGATGAATACCGTCGCACCCAAGACCCGTGGAGCGCGGTCAATACCAGCAGCCACTATCGAAAATGTGATCAAACGGGTGGTGCGCTCGAACTGCTCGACAGCGTAAAATGCGCACGAAGTTCAAGCCGGGGCCAGCCTGAGGGGGGCGTCTGAGGGCGAGGATTCGTCCAGCGCGCGATCTGTGGGTTTGATTAAAATTTAAGCAGAGAGGCCACCTTGTCCTCCCGCCGCGCGGATCTTCGTAGCAGCAATCCCCGGAACAAGCTTGACGTCTAATTCCGAACGACAGCGCGATGCTGGATCCTGCGCCTCCTCAAATCTATTCACCTGCATCATGTCGATCGAAATCGAGCGCGCGGAAGCGATCACCTGGATCCGCATCCAGATGGCCCAGCATGGGCTGAGCCTGTCCGACCTGCAGGCCGCCGGCTGCTTTGCCGAGCCGCCGCCGGCGCCATCGCTTGGGGCGGAGCGCTACCGCAACGCGCAGGGGCAGGGCTGGGACGGTCGGGGCGCCATGCCGGACTGGCTGCAGCGGGCGATCAACGCCGGGCAGAACGTGGAACATTTCCAGGTTGGGTAGTATTCTCGCGGCGATACCATCCCATGGGACGGCCTGGACCTTGCATTGCTCGCCAGCTGACCGACCCGGATAATGAGGGGGGAGACCGGCGCCGCCGGCCCGCAATCCGAAACGGAACCAACTGAATGCCGGACGCAACGCTCCCTTCCCCCGATTACACCGCTTGGCTCGCTGGGTTGAAAACTCGGGTCACGCCAGCGTGCGGTCCTCTCGGTCACCGGGAACTCGTGACGCTCTATTGGCAGATCGGACGTAACATCCTCGAGCGTCAGCACAGCAGGGATGCGCAGCCTGGGCGCTAGACCGGCCCGCACGCGATCTGCGGGCGACGTTTCCGGACATGAGGGATTTTCGCCGCGCAACTTCAAGTACATGCGCGCGCTTGCCGAGGCTTGGCCGAGCGGGGAATTTGTGCAGCAGGCTGCTGCACAATTGCCCTGGTTCCACTTTTGCACACTGCTGGACAAACTGTAGTCCAACGAACTGCGCGAATGATATGCCAGGGAGGCCGCCGAGCATGGCCGGTCGCGCAGCCACCGGAAAAATGCTGCACGTGCACAAAATCGATGGTCGGCAGTTTGCGCCACGAGCAGGACGGGCAGATTTGTCCTGGCTGCATCGATTCGAGGAAGCGGAATGGATTTAGGTCGGGCAGCACACAAAAGGTTCGGGCCCGGCCAAAGCAACATAGACCTTCTCCCGGGCATAAACTGGAAGGAGGCGGCGGCCGCAGTGTGTCCTGGCGCCCAGAGTTTCTGTTAGCCGCCGGGCAGACCCCCGAGCGTTGCGGGTGCCGGCTGCGCGGCGATAGCCACGCCACGCGGAAGCTGCCGTCTCAAATGCCATGAGTTACATTCGCGCACCGTTCACCGACGATCAGGTCCAGAAGCTCAACGAGAACCAGGTTGGCCTCGGCGGCCCGGTTCTGCGCGCCTTCACTTGCAGGAACAGCGCCGATCATCGCCACGGAGTCGAAGGTGGCGCCCTTGGCATCCTGATTGCCACCAAATACGGCTGGGTTTGCCCACACTGCAACTACAAAAGGGACTGGGCATTCGCAATCATGGCGACCCGGTTGACTCGCCCGCCGACCGCCATCCAATCCTTTGTCTATACGACGCCCTCAATCGAGAAGGCCAACATCCTCCTCGGTCAATATGAACGGCTTGCGGCAACCGAGCGCCCCGGCGCCGCCGTGATGGTCGCCTGCATCAAGAATCGCATCGAGGAAATGTCGCTCCCCGGATTCGGCGCTATCGAGCTCAGCGAGATCCCCACTGACGCGCTGGTGAGACGATCAGAAGGACGTAATTACCGGATCGTCTCGGGACAATCACATCTCCAAGCCGCCCTGCGCCTGACCGGCCGCGCGCTGGTGACGGATGCTGTCACCCATGAGCAGTTACACGTCCATGACATCGACGGCAAACTGTTTGCCATTTCGTCCGACGCCCAGGCAGTGCTGGACTCAGAAACACTTACGGCGATCGAACACGCCAAAGCCGACCCGCGCGCGAGACGCGCGTGACCTCGTTTCGCTGTACGCCACACTGCTCTCACATGGCACGGATCTCGATGCGAAGAGCGTTGCTGCGATGATTCGGGAATTGGATTCGGCGCATATCTCGAGCAAGTCTTCGGCGCTGCTAAGCAGGATCTGGCGCGAGACGATCGAGCGCATCTGCTCGGCGCGCTGGCGGCACAGCGCTGCCTTCAGCGCGCGCGCAGCTATCACTTCCGGGATAACCGGATCCGCCAGCGCAAGCAGGTCGATGACATGCAGCGCGAGCTGGGTATCGCCTTCTGCCTGCAGCCTGCGGGCCTCATCGAGCACGTGACCCGGGTTGTCCAGGGCGGACAGCACGGCGTTCGCCGTCTCGGCAGGCCGGGCCGGGTGCAGGTGGGTGGGATTGCGATCCCACCAGCCGTTCTCCATGCGCCAGATTTCCCGGACGATGTACTCGGGATCGCCATAGATCGGCCGCATCCATTTGTGACCAAACAGCGCCTCTGGGTACACCATGTCGTGCAGGATCTCGCGCTCGTTCATGCCGGCGTTCATGCGCGCTACCACCGCATCGCGCAAGTACCGCAGCGCGCGGATGGGCACTTGGAACGCGTCATGGATCTCCTGCGGATCGGTAATCGGGTCGCCAAACTCGGGGAGAACCTGTGTCGGGTTCAGTGCATAGAGGCGCTCCAGCGTGTTTGCCCAGCGCAGCGGGTCGCGGATGGTACGCAGCGGCGTGCCAACGTTGGGAATGCTGCGGATCATCGAGGCGCCGCCATAGAGGAAGCGCGACTCGGGGAGCCACACTGCCAGCGCGTCGTCCGTTTCGGACGGTGCGGCGATCAGCTCAATGCGGCGGTCGCCACCGTCGATCACCATGCGGCTGTCGAACGTCTGGTCCGGCATCGGGTAGCTGTCTGCCGATGCCGGACGCATGGTCTTGTGGAACTGGCGGCTGTTCAACCACGCCTGCAACTGCGCGGTCTCCGTATAGCGCCGGTAGCGCGCCGGCACGCCGGCCAGGGCGATCAGCGCGGGCCGGATCTCGCCGCGTTCCGCCGCGTGTTCCTGCCACAGCCTGGCACCCGCGTTGTAGCCGCTGTGGCCATGGCTGTAGACAATGGCCAGGACCGGCGCCGCGGACAACTCGCGCAAGCGCGTGATCATGGCACGCGTCACGCCACCGCCTGGGCCGGCGTCGACGATCACCACGCCGCGCGCCGTCTCGATGGCCAGGGAATTGCCCTGTCCGCCAAGCGTATGGACACCAGGGATCAGGTTCGTAAAGTACTCGCTGCGCACTAGCACGCCCAGGCCGGTATTCGGCTTGACGCGTTCTTCAATGGCTTGCGTGGTATTGGCTTGCATCTGGGTGACTCCGCGTTGTTGGAGGCGCGCTGGCGCGCCCCGGTCGATTGCCCGACTAGACCGAACTTTGGTTTCTCAAATAGCCGAAATCCGCATCAGCAGTGGATTTCGGCTATTTTTCAAGGCTATTATGTAGCCATGTAAATTAGTATTTAACAATTGTGTCTCGGTAGCTTTGTGCTTGAATACGTGTTCATGTATATCGAACACGTCCCCAACCGCAACTCGCCGCCCGCGATCCTGCTGCGCGAGTCCTATCGCGACGGCAACACGATCAAAAAACGCACCCTCGCCAACCTCTCGTCGCTGCCCGCCGAGGTCATCGAAGGCTTGAAGGTGCTGCTACGCGGTGGCGTCGCGGTGTCGTCCGCCGATGAGGCCTTCGTGATCGAGCGCAGCCTGCCACACGGACATGTGGCCGCCGTGCTCGGCGCGGCGCGCGCCTGCGGCGCCGAGCAGTGGTTGTCCTCAGCGCCGGCCGCGCTGCGCTCGGTGGTGATGGCACTGCTGGTGGCGCGGGTGGTGTCCCCCGCGTCCAAGCTCGCCACGCATCGCATGTTGCGCGACGAGACCGCAACCCACTCGCTGTCGCGACTGCTGAAGTTGGGCGACGTCGAACTCGAGCAGGTCTATGCCGCGCTCGACTGGCTGGGAGACGCTCAGGAAGGCATCGAGAAGCGGCTTGCCAGGCAGCATCTGAGCGGCAGTACGCTGGTGCTCTATGACCTCACTTCCACGTGGGTGACGGGACGCTGCTGCGAGCTTGCCGCCCACGGCTACAGCCGCGATGGCAAGCGCGACGATCCCCAGATCGTGTTCGGTCTGGTTTGCACGCCTGAGGGCTGTCCGGTGGCAGTCGAAGTCTTCGCTGGCAACACCGCCGATCCGGCAACCGTGGCCTCGCAGGTGGACAAGCTCAAGAATCGCTATGGCATCGAGAAGCTCGCGTGGGTGGGCGACCGGGGCATGCTCACGCAGGCGCGCATCGACTCGGTCTTGCGCCCGGCTGGCCTGGACTGGGTGAGCAGCCTGCGCGCGCCGCAGATGGCCGCGCTTGCTCACGAGAAGGGCCCCTTCCAGCCCTCGCTGTTCGATGAGCGCAACCTGCTGGAGGAGACCAGCGAGGCGTTCCCCGGCGAGCGGCTCATCGTGTGTCGCAATCCGCTACTGGCCGAGGAGCGCAGCCGCAAACGCGAGGCGCTGCTGCAGGCCACCGAAGCCGAGTTGATGAAGATTACCGACGCGACCACGCGTGCCCGCAACCGCCTCAAGGGCACCGAGGCGATTTCCCTGCGCGTAGGCCGCGTCATCGATCACTTCAGGATGTGCAAGCACTTCGAGCTGAGCATCACCGACTCGAGCTTCACGTGGGGGCGCAAGGCCGAACAGATTCAGCAGGAGGCTGCACTCGATGGCCTGTACGTGGTGCGTACGAGCCTGCCGGCAACGGACCTGTCAGCTGAGGCGGCCGTGACGGCCTACAAGGGGCTGGCAGTGGTGGAGCGGGCCTTCCGTTCGCTCAAGACGGTCGATCTGCAGGTGCGCCCCGTGTTCCATTGGAACGCCGCGCG
>NZ_JBYSYC010000069.1:0-29997 GCF_058782875.1 Cupriavidus sp. FW305-F7
TGAGCTACGAGTTGCGACGCCTGCGCCTGCATGGCCTGATCGAGCGAGTGCCTAAGACCCACCGCTACCACCTCACGAACCTGGGGTTGCGCACGGCCCTGTTCTATACACGCGTCTACTCGCGCATCTTGCGGCCCGGCCTCGCATTGGTTAGCCCTCAAGCGCCTGCGGCCTCGCCAGCGGCTTTGCAACGCAGCTTCCGCACCGCCGAACAGGCCGTCAAAACCTGGTGCGATCAGGTCAAAATCGCCGCGTAGAAAAACTTGGCTCAATCACTACGCAATCAATTCAGTCAAGGAATCTAGGGGGTTCGTTGCCGACGCAAAGGCGCGCTCAACAGGGGGAACCACCGGGCCGAGTGCCTTGCTGAAGGCCACCTGCTGCGCCTCGCTGACCGCCTTGCCGCGGAACAGGAGAAGGAAGTACTGGTCACTGAGGTCAAGAATCTCTCTGGCTTGATCCTCCGTAATCTCGCGGGAAAAGTCGAAGTTCAGGACCTCGGCGCCAAAGCGTTCGTGAAGTGGTCTGACTTGAAGCATAGGAATGTCTCCTGTTCGTTCTGAGTTTGGTTTAGGGCTGGTACGCGAAGGCTGTTCGTCAACGGTATCCTGCAGCCGGACGCGGTGAAGTCCCTTTTGAGGGGGACCCGCCCGCGAAGCGCCGTTGTCATCGGACTCTGTAGCGCTCGAGCTTGTCCCGATCGATAACGATGCCAAGGCCCGGGGATTCAGGGTGCGCCATGCGTCCGCCACTGATGCGCAGCGGCTCTGCAAGTACGTCGTCCGTGTAGTGCAGATTGAAGCTCAGTTCGGTCGCGCGCTGGTGGGTCGCACGGTGGGCTGCCGCGAAATGCCAGCCAGCAATCAAGCCCACGCCGGAGTCGGCATGTGATGCGACCACACAACCGGCACGTGCCGCTGCCGCGATGGCGAGCAACTGCCCGGACTGGCGGAATCCAGTCCGGGCCGTCTTGATCGACACCATGTGAACTGCTCCATCAGCCAATTCCCTTGCCACCTCCTCCGGCGTGCGGCAGCTTTCGTCGCCAAGGATCGGCACGGGCGCCACAGCAGCAAGGCGAGCCCGCCCTGCACGGTCATGAACCGAGCAGGGTTCCTCAATCCATGCCACGCAGCATTCGGCAGCAACTTTCATCAGCCTCAATCCGTCTTGCATGGTGAGGGCCTGGTTCCCGTCGATATTCAATTCAATGTCGGGCAGTTTCCGGCGCACATACAGAAGCGTCCGTTCGTCCTGGGCCGGGTCGACGCCGACCTTCAGCTTGAAGGCATCGATACCATATCGATCGCGGATCTCGCTGATTTCCTCCACGAGCTGATCCGGCCCTCCCGCGCCACATATGTAGGCCATGCGCAACGAGTCCCCCCAGCCCCCCATGAGCCTGCGGCATGAAACACCAGCCGCCTGCCCGATAATGTCATGCAAGGCAATGTCGATCGCGGCCTTCGCAGCGTTATTGTGCTCGACCAGCGACAAGACCGACCAAGCTCGCTCGAGCGAGAACGGGTCCATTCCAACTAGGCCCGGGGCGAACCAGCGCTCAATCGCATAAATGATGCTCGCCAGCGATTCCCCGTAGAACCCCGCCCAGGGCCTAGTACAACATCCCGTAAATAGGTTGAATAATTAATCGCCTCGGATATCATGGCGGGATGAGCCGAGGCCGCCAAGCAACGCCAGTGAAGCTGGCGAAGAAAGAACAACAGGAATTGTTATCACTGATCGAACGCAAGACGGCTGCGCAGCGAGATATCATGCGCGCACGAATCGCGTTGTGGGCCCACGAGGGCCACTCCAATACCGTCATTGCGCGGGAATTGGATGTATCGGTACAAACGGTCTGCCTGTGGCGTAAGCGCATTGCCAAGCACGGTGCCCAAGGCATTCGCGAGGGCGAGCGTAGTGGCCGTCCGCCACGCATCACGCACGAGGCGCGGCTACAGTTGATCGCGCTGGCGTGTGAAACGCAGGAACCTGAGGGACGGGTTACGCCTACGCTCGACGAGATTGTGGCCCGCGCCGTGGAGCGCGGTGTCGTCGGGCAGATCAGCCGCAGCCAGGTGCAGCGCATTCTGCAGGCCGGCGACGTGCGTCCGCACCGGGTCCAGCAATGGCTACACAGCCCGGATCCGGCCTTTCGCGAGAAGGTCAACGGAATTTGCAAGCTGTACCGTAAGGCGCCTCGCAACGCGGTGGTGCTCAGTATCGACGAGAAAACCGGAATTCAGGCCATCGAGCGCAAGTACCCGGGACGCGCGCCCGTGCCGGGGCGGCTGCGTCGTCGTGAGTTTGAATACATTCGTCACGGCACGCAGGCGTTGATTGCTGCGCTGGACGTCCATACCGGACAGGTGCTGGCAGAATGCCGCGACCGGCGCACCCAGGATGATCTGGTCGCCTTCATGGAGCGCGTCGCAAGCGCGTACCCGGACAAGCAGGTGCACGTGGTGTGGGATAACCTCAACACGCATCGCGCCGAAGCCGTCTGGCAGGCGTTCAACGCGCGGCACGATGGGCGGATTCACTTCCACTTCACGCCGTTGCACGCGAGTTGGGTCAATCAGATCGAGCTCTGGTTTGCCTGCTACACGCGCCGAGTGCTGCGCCATGCGAGCCATACCAGCATCGCGCACCTGTGCGAACGCACCGAGCAGTTTGTCGGCGCGCACAATCAGGTGGCCCGCCCGTTCAAATGGAGCTTCCGGGGCTATCCACTGCAAACCGGCGCATCGTAATCGAGAATCGACATGCCAGCCTTACCCGCCAAACACTACGCTGCCGAATTGCAGCGGCAACTGCGCAGCTTGCTCGGCCACGAGCAGATCATCACGCAAGCCTACGGACGTCACCTGCTGATCAAACGTCTGGACGACGAGGAGCCGAGCGTGGTGGCTCGACTGACCGAGCTCGGCCGCCAACGCTATGGAGCCGCCTTTCGTACCCACAGTGGGCGTTGGGAGCCACTGCCTGGCACCGGCACACTCGACGAGATGGCCCAGTTGATCGTCACGCTCCTGGAGCCCTATTTACAGCCCAATAATTATTAAAGGTATTTGCGGGATGTTGTACTAGACGGGGCTTCGGCCACACCGACGATACCCGCATCGGTGTGTACTTCAACCAGCACGTGCTCGGTTACCGTCATCGTTGCCAGGGCGAAGTGCAATGGCTTGCGCAGTGGCACGGCGAACGGCGTGCAGACAATGTTAGTGATCTTCATTATCTCTTCCCGGTTTGAATGGGCAACTGCCCGCCCCCTCGGATGTGGGTTACGGATTGCGCCAACTTCTCCTACTTCATCTGTTGCGGCAGCCACAACGTAAGTTGCGGGAACGCCGTCAGCACTGCGATGACGACAAGGTGCGCAAGAAAGTGTGGCCAGGTTCCACGGAAAACCTCGCCGACTGGCCGCTTGGCATACTTGGCAACGATGAAGCAATTGAGTCCGAGCGGCGGTGTAATCATTCCCACCTCGGCGGTCACTACCTTGATGATGCCAAACCAGACCGGGTCGAAGCCCAGGGCCTTGATCACTGGAATTACCACCGGCACGGTCAGCACCAAGATGGCAACCTGGTCCATGAAGCAGCCAAGAACGATATATCCAAGCAGCAACATCACGATGACGAACCAGCGGTTGACCGGCAGGGACGCGGTCCAGCTCACCAGATCCTGCGTCACTTGCGTCACGGCGAAGAAATAGGTGAACAGGGACGCGCCCATGATAATCATGAAGATCATGCAGGTGCCGGCCAGCGACCGGCTAAGCGCAGTGCGCAGCCCCGGCATGGTCAAGCGCCGCCTTTGCGCAACCAGCAGCATGCCGCCCAAGGCCCCGACTGCTGAGGCCTCCGTGACCGAACCGATGCCCATGTAGATGCTACCGGTAACCAGCCCGAACAGAAAAAGCACCGGTATGGTGACCTTGAGCTTCCGGAGCTTGACCGAGAAAGGCACCGCCTCGCCGCGGGGCGCGCGTGAAGGTTCTTGCCAGACCAGGAACAGGATGGTGGCAACAATGGTTAGCGTCACCAGCAAGGCCGGCACCAGGCAGGCGATCAGAAGCTTGCCGATGCTGACTTCAGCGATCAGACCGAAGAGGATCAGCGCTACCGACGGGGGTACCAGCATCGCGATGGTCCCCGAGATGGCGACTACGCCTGACGCCAGTTTGGGCTCGTAGCCTTGCCGGATCATCGCGGGCAATGTGGTCGAGGAAAGTGTCGCCGCGGAAGCAGTGCTCGTGCCGCAGATCGCACCAAACGCAGCACCTGCAAACGTAGTCGCGATGGCGAGGCCGGCAGGCAGCCGACCTACCCAAGCCCGCAAGGCTTCGAAGATCTCGTCGGCGACGCCACTCAGCAGGATGAACTCCGCCATGAGCAGGAACATCGGGATGGTAAGAAGCTCATACGTACTGACCGCGCTCAGCGGAGCGGTGGACAGCACACCCTTCAATGCGGTCCAGCCCACGCTCTGAAACAGTCCGGCTATGCCGGTCACACCCATTGCCACCCCCACCGGAACGGCAACGGCAATCAGGGCCAGCATTGGGAATACAAGCATAGCAGGAGTCATTCGAACACCTCATGGGCAACGGGAGCAACAAGTGGATGCAGCGCCGGTGCGAAACCAAGCATCGCCGCGAACTGCAATACGGACATCAGTGCCAGGCGCAGACCGGCGACCAAACAACCGGCACAGCAGAGCGCAAACGTCGGCCATACCGGCCAGTCGAATACGCCCGGATTGACTTCGCGACTGGCGACCACCTCCTGCAATTGTTGAACACTTACCACAAGGATGAGTCCGAAAAGCAAGACGCCCAGCAAACTGCCCAGCAATCCGGACGCCTGTCGCAGCCGCATTGGCGCATGGCTCACCAGCAGATCAACGACTACATGACCGCGCCTGGCGATCGACACGCCGAGGCCGAAGAAAAAGATGGCCGGCAGCACGTAAAGCTGCAAACTCTCGGTGGCCCAGCGGACTGGCGCATGAAACGCATAGCGCCCTAACGTATCTGCGCTAATCAATAGCATTGCAAACAGTAAGGCTAGAAAGGCAATCAATTCAAACAGGTGCTCGAGTCGCTGCTGCCATGCATGCGCTGCTAACAACGACCGCTCGAACGCGCTCGGTGGATGGTTGGCAGGCTCCCCTACCATCTGGATGGTGCCCATGTTTCTCATTTCGCAGCAGTCATGGAGGATTGGATGACAGCAAGGGCCTCCGTCCCCTTCTTGTTGTGCCGGCTCATGCCGTCCACCCACTGCCTCGCGGTCTCGTCAGCGGCTTTCTTGAAAGCCTCCAGTTCGGTGGCATCGAATACCTTTACCTTGACGCCGTCCTTCCGGAATCGCTTAAATACGGTGACAAAGCCGTCATCGACAGCCTGGCAGCCGCGCTTGGCCGCCTTTTCCGATGCGGCATCGATTGCGGCCCGTGTGGCAGCATCAAGGCTGTTCCAGGTTTGCATGTTGATGCCGTAGAGTGTCACCAGTTGCCCGAACTTGCCGTTTTCGGTCGCGAATTTGGTGAGCGATACCATGTCATAGACATAGATCGACTCAGGATTCATGACGACGGAATCGACGGAGCCGCGCTGCAACGCTTGGTAGGCCTCGGCGCCGCTCGATAGCCTTTGCGCCACGGCGCCCTCCTTGTTCAGCATCACTTCCGTGGCCCTCATCGGGGCCATAATCTTTTCCCCTTTGACGCCAGCTAGCGAGTCAACGGCCTTGCCGCGCGAAAACAACTGCAAATCACGGAAGACGACGGCGTATAGCAGGTGGATGCCATTCGCTTTGAATTCTTCGGCGAGCGGAGCGGTCTTGGCCGCCTTCATATAGGCCATCGTGCCCTGACACGACGTTTCGAAGAGGCCTGGCAGCTCGGCGACGCCCGAGAGTTCGAGCTTGTCGCCGGCCATGGATGGGTTAATGTTGGCGATCTGCGCGACCCCCGTCTGGACAAGACGCATCGAGTCCGTGGACTTCCCAAGCTGTTGGGAAGGATAGTGCTCGAAGGCAATCTTACCGTTGGTCGCCGCGGTGATCTCCTGCATCCACGGCTTCAGTGCCTTCTCGGTGAGATAGTGGCTGCTGGCCATGTAGTCGGCGATCTTCAGCTTGATCGTGTCTTGGGCATGGGCCAGCGGACTCACAGCTAGCGAGCCCATGACAGTGACGAGTGCAGGAAGCAGCCGGGGCATGATGTGTCTCCAGTTTTTGTAGTGGTGTTTCCGGGATCGAACGTTGGCTGAACGCGGCGGCAGATGCTAGTTACCTACCCAGCAAGTCGCACCGCAGATGCCACACCCATCCGCCTTCCCTGCTCCAGAGATTGCGGGCTTTCGTCCCAGTGAATCCATAGTCATCGATCGCGACGCACCGGTCAGTCCCTTCACAAGGGGACTGATGTCAGCGCCCCAGATTGGGGCCGCGAAAAAGCGCAGGATTTATCATGCCGCGCGATCTGGCAGAGCGATACCAACTGAAAGCGCGAGCCGCTTGTTCGGCATCAGACGGCACCGACCCGGCCGGAGGTCTCTGCGTACCTCTGACAGGGGACAGACGACTGGTGCCGACGTCCTGACACTACGGTTCATCCGCAACCACCTTGTGGGAAGCCAATAGCTACCACGCGCAATTCTGGAGATCCTCTACCATGCAAGCCCCCGCCCCGAGCCCGTCGCGCCCGACTGGCGCCCGAATTAATCCCGGGCTCACACCAATGATGCTTAATCACGCCGCCTGGTTGACCCCAGACGTGGCCGCCACTGCCGACTTCTATACCCGCATTATGGGCATGGAACTAGCCAGTACCGTGTTTGATGACCATGTGCCATCCACGGGTGACCGGATTCCCTACTTCCACATCTTTTTCCGCATGGGCGATGGCTCGACGCTCGCATTCTTCGAGGCTCCGGGAGTCCCGGCGCCGGCCAAGGCGACGCACCCCGCACACGACATATTCAACCACGTCGCTCTGCAGGTGAAGGACCGTGCCGAGGTGATGAAATGGCATGCATGGCTCAGGGCAAATGACGTGGACGTGATCGGTCCGACCGATCACAAAGGACTCATCCTCTCGATTTACTTCCATGACCCAGCCGGCTTGCGGCTCGAGATCACAACACCGCTGGACGCGGAATGGAATCGCCACACCGAACAGGGCTACGCAGACCTCAAGCTTTGGCTCGACTGCAAGGAAACTGCCCGCGCCGAAGGTCGAGATGTCAATGTTGCGTTGATCGACATGATCAGGAGCGTACGCAATCGATACGACTGAGGGAGGGCCACGGGCGATTGCTAGGGTTAGCATGCATTTGCCGGCGTCGGAAATTGACCTACGATGCACGGAAGCTATGCCGGATAGCTGCTCTTTGCAGTGCTTTTGAACCACCATGCTGAATAATCAGGCGCATCGCTCCACCGCCCCCCCCTTCAATGTGCTGCCCACGGTGATCGAAGCCATTGGCAGCGATCGGTTTGGCGACGCGGTGATCGGCTTCCTTAATGAGGTGTGCGGCGCCGACCATTTTGCGGCATTCCGGATTGAAGATGGTGGCATTCATCAACTGACTTTCGGCAGCTCCGACTCAAGCCGGCCCTCGGGGGCGTTCGTGGACCGTTATGTCGGGGACTTCTGGCGCCGAGATCCTGCCATGGCGCAAGTTCAGGCGTCGCTACGGCAGCACGGTAAGAGCAACATCATTCACCTTGACTTGGCACACCGGATGTATGCAGACATCCGGCCAGTCCTATACCCGTATGTGTGTGACCGCCTGCTGATGTGCGGCCGCAAACAAGATAAGTCGTACAGCATCAGCATACTGCGCTCCGACCCGCATCTGGAGTTCGATGCCCAGTCGATCCAGCATGTTGCCGCCGTGGCGGACATGCTGCTTGCCATGCTAGCCAAGCATGCCGACGTGACCGCACAAAGGCCGAATGTGGCAGCGGCGCTCACATCGCTGGAGGAGATCGAGCAGTGCCTTGTCTCGAAGTGCGACCTACCGCGCCGTGAAATGGAAGTGTGCGCGCGCATCCTCTACGGAATGTCCTCGGTCGGCATCTCGCTGGATCTCGGGATCGGCGAAGAGAGCGTCAAGACCTATCGCAAACGCGCGTACCAGCGAATCCACATCGGAACGGAGCGCGAATTGCTGACCTGGTACTTGGCTCAGTGGAGCGCCTGGCACGGCTGCTATTATCAGCCGCTGACGAGCCCGCGTCGGATCGACGCTCACTGATGCGGAGCGAAGCGAAATTAACGCGCCAGCGTCGTCGTGGCCGGCGCAGTGCGTCAAGCTGATCCGCGCAGACCAAACAATTGCTCGGCCATGCCATTCAATCCGTCGACACTTATCCGGACTTCGAGATCAAGACTGAGGACGTGATTGGGCTGTATCTGAGCCCGCCAGCGCATGCAGTGGCGTTCTGCGTGGACGGGAAAAGCCGCCATTCAGGCCCAGGATCGCAATGTTGCCGCTGTCGCCTGGGCGCGCCGAAAGTCATGGCTTTGAATACAAGCGCAACGGCACGCTCAGTCTGTTTGCCGCACTCAATACCGACAAACGGGCAGGTAATCGGCAAGACCGCACCGCGCCATACCAGCGAGCAATTCGTCGCGTTCCTGACTGACGTTGTCGCCAGTCAGGGGCGGAGCAGGAAATCCACCTGATCTGCGACAACGTCAGCAGTCACAAGACGGACCTGGTACGTACCTTCCTCAGTGAGCATTGCAATGTCCGGTTGCACTACACGCCGCCTTATTCGTCCTGGCTCAATCAAGTGGAGAACTGGTTCGCGCGCATTCAGCGCGATGTCATCGCACGTGGGATCTCCGCCTCGGTGAAGGATCTGGCTTGCAAGCTCATGCGCTATATCCGTCAACACAACACGGATCCCAAGCCAATCAAATGGAAGCACGACGATCCATCGCGACGAATTCGTCCGGTGCCATATTCGACGTGGGTTCCAGCCGGATTCCGGAGTGACATACTTGTTTCACAGCTGCAGATCGGCAGCGAACGCGAGCTGATGCACTGGTACCTGGAGCAGTGGAGCGCCTGGCGCGGCTATCTTTACGCCGCCGCAGCGTGGGTAGCGGTGCATTGAAGCGCCACGACCAGAACGCGGCGCCTTGTTGAAGCGGCCCGTGATGAGCCCGAAGCCGTCTCCAGTGATCTCCGGATCCATTCGCCTCCCTCTTCAATGCACGCAAGGTGCGCGCACCACGCGGCTCTGCGGGCCAGCGAACCGGTCCCCCGATTGAGGGACTGTGCAAGGCTTCGGATCGGCGTACCTTCGACATGCGCCGCTCCCTTGTGGCTGCATCGAACAAGACCACCGGCGGAGACTGCTTCCGCCGTCCGGCCCACTCAAAGGAACACAACTCCATGCTTGAAGCATCCAACGTCACGACGTCCGTGGCAAGTCCAGGACAGGGCGGCCAAACCCAGGAAGAACGCCTGGCCCGCATCGAAGATCAACTGACGATCTACCAGGTGATTTCGGCCTACGGCCTGGCGGCCGATGCCAGCGCGATGGATGTGATCTGGAAACTCTGGCGCGAGGACTGTACCTACGAGAATGCGCTCGGATCCTTCCACGGCCATGCCGGATTGCAGAAGGCGTTCGACAGCGATTTCCACCACGGTCTCCTGGGCGGAGGCTCCGCCCACGCAAGCACACTGCCACATGTCGTCATCAATGGCGACCGCGCCATCGCGACGCAGCACTTCACCGTGTTCGCGCAGGAGGAGGATGGAGTGAAGATGGTGCGCCTGGCTGCCTCGCGCCTGTCGCTCGTACGCACGCCAGGCGTGGGGCTCGGCTGGCGCGTCGTTCGCCGGGTCAACCGCCACCTGGACGGGACCGCCCCAGCACGGGACTTGCTGGCCCGCGTCCTCGATGGCCCAGGACCTGGCGACTTCCCATCCGGGGATTAGTGTTCACGGGGCTGTGCTTGCCAGCCGTGAACTGTAGTAATTAATCTCGGTACTTATTGAGAGCGTGCAAATGTTGGGGAGGCCGATTTCGTTAGGCGCCCCAACTTTCCGCGAGCATGTCGCGGCTTTTTCGGTGCGGCGCCTGGTGCCAGTTCGGCGATGCTGGCCCGATGGATTGGCTGTGACGCGAGGCCGCGAGCTCGAGCGCCGAGATGCGATCAGGTGAGAGTTCCCCGTTCAAAGCCGCGACCCTGACCTGCCGTGAAGTGTAGTAGAGAGGGGTCTCCCGCACTTTGTGTGACGGCCGAGTCAAGGCCTTGATTTCCGGCCGGTTTGGTCTACGTTGATCGTTACCATGAGGCAAGTTCTCGGTGGGATCGATCGTATTCTCGCCCGTGTAGGCAAGCGTTTCGTCTCCAGCGAAGTGCAAGGGGAGACCATTACTTTCGAAGCCCGCAGCACAGTTCGCAGGGCACCGTGCCCGGCCTGCCATAGTTGGAGTCACCGACTCCACGGCCGCTATGTGCGCAAGCTGGAAGAACGTCCAATGCTCGAGCAGCGGGTCGTTCTCGCCATTGAGGTACGTCGCTTCAAGTGTATGAACGCCAACTGCCCTCGCCGTACGTTTGCCGAGAACATCCACGCCTTGGCCGATCGGTATCAACGTCGTACGCGATCGCAGGCTCGGGCGTTGCACGCGCTGGGCCACGCCCTCGGTGGTGAGGCAGCAGCCCGGCTTGCCGACGCCTTGGGCTTGCGCACCAGTGCCGACACCGTGCTGCGAGAATTGCGCAGAGTACCTGAGCGCAAGCGCAAACCACAACCGCGGGTCGTCTGCATCGATGACTGGGCGATAGCGCGGTCACCAGTGCGGAACGATCATCGTCGACTTGGAGCGACGTGAGCCGATCGAAGTGTTCGCCGGTAGGGACGCCATTACGGTGGCTGCGTGGATGCGTGCGCACCCATCGATCGAGATCGTCGCCAGGGACCGGGCCGGGGCCTATTCCGAAGCGGTCGACCTCGCGCTGCCGGCGGCCAAGCAAGTCTCGGATCGCTGGCATCTGCTGAGCAACCTGCGCGACAACGTCGAGCGGCTGCTATACCGACTCGGGCCACAACTGCGCCAAGCCGCCCAGCAAGTAAACGTCAGTAAGGTGACCCTGGGCCGGCAGGGTCTGCGCCGAAGCTCACAACGGTCATGGGAGCGTCTGAGCGCTCAGCGACGCGCCAAGCGGCTAGCGTTGTATAAGGAGGTGATGGCGCTGCGCGCCCAGGGCGGCACGATCAGAGGAATCGCGCGCGAACTCTCAATCAGCGCAGCAACCGTGCAGAAGTACGTCAAGGCCGGAGCATTCCCCGACGTGAACTGTAGTAATCGCGGGTCTTCCGCAATTTGTGTGACGATGGCGAATTCGCGTGGAGGACCTTGCCCTCGTCTTTCCCGAAGCGCGAACCATCACCGCGGGTCGTCGGCATCGATGACTGGGCGATCGCGCGCGGCCACCAGTACGGAACGATCATCGTCGACCTGGAGCGACGTGAGCCGATCGAAGTGTTCGCCGGTAGGGACGTCGCCAGGGACCGGGCCGGGGCCTACTCTGAGGCGGCCGACCTCGCGCTGCCGGCAGCCAAGCAAGTTTCGGATCGCTGGCATCTGCTGAGCAATTTGCGCGACAACGTCGAGAGGCTGCTTTACCGACTCGGGCCACAACTGCGCCAAGCCGCGCAGCAAATCGAGGTCGGTAGGGTGGCCCTGGGCCGGCGGGGCGGCGGGCTAAGCCGCTTCAACGCACTGAGGTCATGGCGGGTGATGGCGCTACGTGCCCAAGGTTGCACGATAAGAGGAATCGCGCGCGAATTCTCAATGAGCAGTGCAACCGTGCTGAAGTTCGTCCACGCGGGGGCATTCCCCGAGCGCGCGCCGAAGGCGCGGGGTCCGACGCCTTTGGATCGCTATCGCGACTATCGAGGAACGAGTCGCTCAGGGCTGTCGCTTTCCTGAGCTAATCTGGCAAGAACTCAAGCAGCGAGGCTATAAGGGCAGTCCCGCCACCGTGCAGAGTTGCGTGACCCGGCTTCTCTTTCCGCAGGGCAAGGCACCGCTTGTCCAAGTACCCGCGCGTACGATGCCGATTCCGTCGGCCCGGCGCGTGTTCGGATGGCTTGTTGGATGGAAGAACCTCGCCGTCGAGGAGCCAAAGAGCGCGGACCACGAGCGCTTCGTGCAGGCGCTGTGCAAGATCGAACCAGTGGTGGGCGAGGTCCGCAGCCTCGCGCGAGAGTTTCTTGGACTCATGCACCGGCGAAGGCTGCGGCAGTTCGATCGATGGTTGGGACGTCTGTCGTGCTGCGACGCTGCGGAAATGCGTCGATTCGCGCAGAGCCTGCGCGCCGACCTCCCGGCGGTGCGGGCCGCATTCAAGTTGCCATGGAGCAATGGCCAGACCGAGGGTCATGTCAACCGGCTCAAGCTTCTCAAGCGCCAAATGTATGGCCGCGCGAATATTGAGCTTCTGCGGCTGCGGGTGTTGAAGCCGAACTGAATGACAGGTCTGCTTGTATTGCTGGATTTGCGAGTCCGGCCGCCATCGCAGGGCGCGTGAGTTCGTGCGGCAGGGACGAGCTGACGGGCTCGCCCACGTTCTTCAATAAGAAGTATGGTGGTAGTGGTTTGTGCTCAGGTGCTCTGCGCAATTCCCGCAGCACGGTGTCGGCACTCGTGCGCAAGCCCAATAAGCCAGCAAGCCGGGCCGCCGCCTCACCACCGAGGGCGTGGCCCAGCGCGTGTAGCGCCCGAGCTTGCGATCGCGTACGACGTTGATACCGACCGGCCAAGGCGTGGATGTTCTCGGCAAACGTACGACGGGGACAATTGGCGTTCGTACATTTGAAGCGACGCACCTCAATAGCGAGAACGACCCGCTGCTCGAGCACCGGACGTTCTTCCAGTCTACGCACATAGCGGCCGTGGAGTCGGTGACTCCAACGATGGCAGGCAGGACAAGGTGCCGCGCGAACCGTACTGCAAGCTTCGACAGTAATGGTCTCCCCGCACGCGTCGCTAGAGACGAAGCGCTTGCCCACACGGGCGAGAATACGATCGATGCCACCGAGAACTTGCCTCATGGTAACGATCAACGTACGGCCAAACCGGCCGGAAATCAAGCCCTCGATTCGGCCGTCACACAAAGTGCGGGAGACCCGTAAAGGCAGTACGTTTACGTAGTAATGCTAGTACGCGCCGCGGGAAGCGCCCATTTCTTCTCTCACGACTAAAAATCTTCACTGCAGCAATTCACGCAGCAACGCGACAACTTGCCGGTCGGCCTTCATCGCAACAACGATCTGGCGGTTGCCGTTCGACGCACCCCACCCTTTCCGCCAGCTTCGTGAGGATCTCACGCGAATGCTCATGCTGTTCAACAACGTCAAAGCCGCTGAGCCAACGCACCACTCCGGTATGCGGATGCAGAGGTTTGCACCAAAGAGCGTTGGGATGCCGACAGCCGTTCCAGTGCATCGCGGCGAGCAGCCACGCCACAGCGTTGACCTGAGCGGCTGCCACCTTGATGGCGGGCTTGTTCGGATCGAAACATCGAACGGCGCGACGGATCATTATCCGTTGGCGACGCGGCACCTTTGCCCAGGCCCGGCGCAGCAATAATCTCGTCAAATGCTCGCTGTCCTGCAGCAACGCACTCGAGTCGCAGCCGGCCATCGCCTCGCAGGTCCAGCCGCCCGAGGCACGGGTCTGATAGCGCCCGCTGTCGGCGATAAACGCTCGGCGGCCCAGAATCTGGCGCCAGTAGCGGATGAGTTTATCGCGCTTGCTCGTTGGCGGTGGAAATGCCTCGCGTTCGCGCGGGATCGGCACATACTCGGGGTCGGGCTCAGCCAGCTCCAACACAAGGATCGGCAAGACCATGGCCTATACCTCCTGTCGTACTCTCTGTGACGCGGCGACGTACCCGGACTCTCGCCCTGCTCTCGGCCTGCGCTTGCCGTTGGGCGGCCCAACGCCTTGAAATGGTAGGTCTGCTTGGCGGACTAACACTTGCTCCTGCGCATCGCTTCCGGATTTCGACGCAAAGCTCGAGAAGCGGATGCGCGAGATGACGCTGTCGCGGCAGCCAATCGGTAAGCACGTCACTCACAATTTTCTCGACCGCCGCGGCTAGACGCCGATCCCCACCCTTGGGACCTGGGTCATGACGTATCAACGCGCTCGCCACAGGATTCGCGAGAAATAGCCGGCGCAAGCGGTAAATCGTAGACCTATGGACTCCCAGCAGTTCGCCAGCCTTCTTAGCTTGCTGACCCGAGAGGGGACCCGTCCCCAGCGGACGTAGGACCCTCACAATCGCCCATTCGCGCTCCGTTGCATTCATCTCCGTCATGTTCAGAACCGTGGTCTTACACACGCGAGACGATTTGCTGAGCGGACGTTGGACTCTCGCACTGCTCGCCGCCCCCGCCTTCCGATAGGCGGCCCAGCGTCGCGAAATAGTAGATCTGCTTGGCGGACAAACACTTGCCCCCGCGCATCTCTTCCGGATCTCGGCGCAGAGCTCAAGAAGCGGATGCGCGAGATGAGGCTGTCGCGGCAGCCAAGCCACGGGATACCACAAGCGCTCGCTGGCCGAGAACTTGATGTACCGGCTCAAGACGCTCACCGGACACAGCCTGTGGGCGCGCGAGAACGGCTCCCAGGCCACCGAGGTGTCCATCCGCGTGGGCGTGCTCAACCGCATGGTCGAGCTTGCACGCCCGCAGTCCGTCCGCATCGCCTGAGTTTTGCCACCCGTGGGAACTCATGTTTTTAAACTCGACTTATGCAACAACGCCGTGGAAGACTTCATGAATGTCGGGCCGACGTTCGAAGCGAATACGAAGACGGCGGAAGTTGTGAAGGCACACATGAGTACGATCGACAACCCAGCGGAATTTGCCCAGACCACTGCCGTGTTCGGTCCGGCGCCTGGCGATCACCGGTTTGATGCCGCGCTCGCGAAGCCGCTGACTGCGCAGATGACTTTGGGCTTCTGAAGCGACAGACCGCGCACGCCGCGAATTGGTGGGATCGCGTCAAAGAGCGGCAGCAATTGGGTGACGTCGTTGCGGTTCGCGCCGGTCAGGATTGCACTGATGGGGACGCCATTCGCATCGACGAGGATGTGATGCTTGGAACCAGGTCGCGAGCGATCCGTGGGGTTCGAACCAGTTTTTCGCCCGCCCCAACGGCTCGCACCGACGATGAATCGACGGCTGCTCGCGAGAAATCTAGTTCGCCGACCTCGCGTAACTTCGCCAGCAGTAGCTCGTGCAATCGCTACCACACACCGGCTTTCTGCCAGTCGCGCAAGCGTCTCCAGCAGGTGGGCCCCGAACCGAATCCCAACTTGGTCGACAGGTCGCACCAGCGTATCCCAGTCTTGAACACGAACAGGATGCCGTTCAGTGCAGCTCGGTTCGAAACCGGGCGTCGCCCCTGGGTATTTCCTGCGTCGCGGTTTCGCCGGCGGTAGCAAAGGTTCTATCAGTGCCCACAGCTCGTCATCAATGATCTGCGCGCTCATCCCCTCGGCTCCGGTTGTTCAGGCCAAGGTTATTAACCCGGCCCTTAAATACACTGGGCAGCATGAGCGGCTGCCGTTGCCACAACTCTCCGATGAGGCTGCCTACATGATCGAGTTCTTCCTCGAGGACTTCTACCTCTGGTTCAGTCGCACCTACGCCGCGCAGATCCGGCGCTACCGCGTACCCTGGTACAACGGTCCCACGCAGCCACCGCATCACACCGTCGACGATCCCTTCTGACACTACCCATGCCGGCAATAAAGGGGCTCAACGAGCCCCTTTAGTGTTGACAGATCCGCCCAACATTGTGCCGCCAAAAAAGCGCGCTTTTACACCGCCGCTAACACCGTGGTAGCGTGTGCTGTCGACTTCGCGGAAACTCTGGTCCCGTATACCGAAGCAAGAGTGCCACCGGTTCGCAAGCAAAAGTGCCACCTCTGCCCGCCAAGGGCACAGCACTGGAAAATTTTCCTTACGGTTCAATAACTTGGATGAAACGAAGCGAAAGTGTCACCGGCTGCCGTACCCACCGGCCTGGATGCGCCAGCTTTCTGCGCCGATGTGAACGCCCGATGGGGTCCCCGACCGCGCTCCACCGAGTACGCGTGAGCGAGCGTCCAAGTCGAAGGGGCACGATCACAACCCCAACGCACTCCCCACATATTTCCGCGCCAGCGCTTTGCGGTACCCTGCTGTCATTGGCCGAGCCTCGGTGGGCCGCCACCCATGCCCACCATAGCTTGCACGGCACTGCGAGCAACGGTATGGTGTTTCGAGAAGCTGCACGTTCACGCGATACGGCGCTTCATACCCACAGCTCCGACATGCCGATTCGAGCGCGCAATGGTGCGCTGGACACCGATAGACAGTTTCGACCTGATGCACGACACTGTGATAGCCATGCGCGATACAGCAACGACAGTGACGAAATGTCGCGCTGAAGCGTCGCCGCTGGTCGGCGCGAGCAGCGCCTCACGCAACGTTGTTTTCGGCAAGCCAAGTACGGCATGCAATCGATCGATATCGACGACCCCGAGCTCCGGTACGAGGCCCTCATAAGGGTCGATGTCCGGTCCCATCAAATGCGCAAGCACCCTCCCCGACAACGAATTTGCCTTCTCGAATTTCCACAGGATCGAAACGAGCGACTCGTATGGATCGATCCACCTTCGGTGGAAGAGGTAACCCAGGGCCGGCGTCAGCTTAGCCTCGTCGAGCGTGAGAATCGGAAACCTCGGCGTGCTGAGCAACATTCCGCTAGGCAGCGACGAGCACGCGACCGGTGGCATGACGTGACTGGACATAGCCGGAATGCCGTACCGCATAGGCCCACAAGGCAGGATCAGGACGATAGCCCGGATCGTCCTTCTCTTCACTATCCTTGAGCACGATCTCGACCGCCCGCGCGAAGGATTCCATCGGGAGCGCAAGCTGCCCCGGCAGATTCGCCTTGTGGTGTGCGATCTCGAACGCCTGCCAGAGCGCGCTGGCGTCGCTGACCAGTCTGTAGCCGGCGTCAAAAGCCTCAGGAACATAGAATCGCGTAAAGCTCCATTGGCTGCCCTCAGGATATGCCGTCTGATCGTATCCATTCAGACATGTCGCCACGTCCTCCGCATTACGGATGCCGTAGAAGGACATCTCCTCCACCATCAGGCGCGCGACGATCTGGGTCTTTCCCGCTACCTGCAAGGCGGTCTTCTGCGCGAGCAGCTCCTGCTGACCGACGAGAAAGGTGCCTCTTTTGAATTTCAAGTGGGTGGTATCGTGGCGGGTTTCAGGTAAAGAGCAACACGAGCGATGCATAGCAAACTGTTTGAAGCAGCCCTTGGCGTAAGCGATCCGTGGTTCGTCCGGGAAGTCGACTTCAACGCGCAAACCAAGACGTTGACGATCCAGATTGACTTTGTCGCCGGCAGCCGCTTTTCCCACCCGGAGGTCGCCGGTGGGCACCCGGTTCACGACACAGTGACCAAACGCTATCGGCACCTGAACTTCTTCGAGCACGACTGCTATCTGGAAGTCCGCACGCCACGCGTGAAGCTTCCCGACGGCCGCGTGGCGTTGGTCGAGCCGGACTGGGCTGGCAAGCTCTCTGGCTTCACGTTGCTGTTTGAAGCCATGGTGGTGGCGCTTGCGCAGCAGATGCCGTTTTCTGCTGTAGCCAGAACGGTGGGTGAGTCGTGGCATCGCGTGTACGCTATCTGCGAGCGCTATGTCGACCTCGCGGTGGCCGAACTCGATCTGGCCGACATGACCGCTGCCGCCGTTGACGAAACGTCCTACAGGCGCGGTCACAACTACCTGACGCTTGTCGCTGATGCCGACGCGCGTAAGGTCGTGTTTGTGACCGAAGGCAAGGATGCTGCCACAGTTGGCAAGTTCGCTGAACATCTGCGCGAGCACAACGCTGCGCCTGAGCAGATCGGGGTGGTCAGTATCGACATGTCGCCGGCATTCATCAAGGGCGTCGGCGAGCATTTGCCCAACGCGCGCATCACCTTCGACAAGTTCCATGTCGTGGCTCACGCTTCGGCAGCCGTGGACAAGACCCGGCGTATCGAACAGAAGACCGATCCAAGCCTCAAAGGCCTGCGCTGGACGCTGCTCAAGGATCGCGACGGCTTGCCAGCCGCACAGCGTGCCGATCTCGACGCGTTGATCGCCAACGTCACGACCAAACGCACTGCCCGTGCCTGGCTGTATCGCGAGCAGTTGCGCGACATCCTTGAGCGCAAGCAGATCAACGTTGTTTCTGCAATACTCGAGCAGTGGTGCACGAACGTCATGCGATCCAATGTCGAGCCAATGAAGGAGGTCGCGCGCATGATCCGCAAGCATTTCGACGGCATCGTTGCATGGACCCAGACGCGCCAGACCAATGGCTTCCTGGAGGCGCTCAACGGCCTGTTCCAAGCCGCCAAGCGTAAGGCTCGCGGTTATGTGAGCTTCAAAACCATGCGCACCGTTATCTTCCTGATCGCCGGAAAGCTCGACTTCTCCGCGATCAACCCGCATGCCGCATAACCCACTCATTTTTCAAAAGAGCCAACGCGTTGGTGTAGCGAACGGCGGTTTCTCCGACCTCGATTGTTATGGCGAACCTCGCTTTTGAAAACCTCGACCGGCGGCTCAGGGTCGCGAAAAGACGATCGGAGGCGGCCGAGAATCCTTGCCGTGCCGCAAGGGCCTGTTCTCCTTCCACCTCCGTGGAACATGCTCGCGGCAGCCTTGGGAGTCGTTTCCGGCTTGGTGCGACAGATGGCACATGATTTCCAAGCTTTGCGTTGGGCCTCATTCCTACCGCTACGGCATGCGTTCCCACATTCCGCCATTTCCGTCCCTCGAATCGGGCGTGGCTGTGCCTTTTCAAGTCTTGCGGGGTTGAGGAATCTTTGCTGAGGAAGAGGCCTCAAGGTGCAATAGATTGGGTCGCAATGCGGAATTTTTGGGCCACCAAGGGGTTCGTGACTTCTGCAAAGCGGCACCGAACGGCCTTATGGCTTGCATCTCAGATGCAGACCGACCTTTGCGTCCCAATTCATTGCACCATACAGCAGCCGCCACTACTACAGCCCATAATTTCGGGATCGTGAAATTACAGATTGGGCACCGCTCAGATGCCGCTGTCGCATGCCAGGCCGACCATATGGGGCGAGCAAGGTAAGCGCCCGGCCGGCTCAAGGGGCGCTTCATCTGGACCGACGGCATGACGGCGATCACCATGCTCATCCGTGCCTACGGGCATGCGAGCACGGAAGCGCTGCAGTGCACGCCCTGGAAAGAGTTCATCGCATCCCTGTAGCCGGTATCCAACGCGCGTCCGGCGGTTTGCTTCCGAACCGTCGGACGCGCGCAGGTGGCGTTATGAACATACCCCGGATTATCCACCGCTGGTCTCGTACTCCTGAACGAGCGAAAGAAACTCGGACGGCTTGAGGATCCTGGCGGCGCAGATGTTTTTCAGCTCGTTCTTCTTTTTCAGGATGCGCTCGTCGGTGGTGACAAAGTAGCCCGTGTACTTTGATGCTTCGAACACATGGGTCGCATCCTGGCGCATCTGGTCCCGGCTGCCGTTGCCGGCTAGGACCTCGAGTATCCGATCCCTATCCGCCTGTTCGTCGGGTGTCAGGCTGACGTCAACGGCATAAAGTACGCCTGCCGCTGCACGCTTGACCCAGTCTGGCGTATTCGGATACTCGTTCTCCTTGGGCATGGAATGCGCGATCTTCAGGCCCAGGAGCTGACCATTCTCGTGGCGTTCGAATATTTCCTTTGAAGCCCGGTCCTCCGGGGCGGATCTGGGATCGAAAGCGCACGAATCAAGGAAGACATTCTGCCGGTGAGGGTCTGGCGGCGCGTGACCCATGGGTGTCGTTGCCATCTTACGTCCTCCTATGGCACTCAATGTGCCCAAGAAATGCCCACCTAGCTATTGTAGGTCCGAGCCGCCAAACCGTCTTTCAGCGAACGCCGGATCCTCGGATCTGCTGACCGGAAAAGCCTGCATGCTGGAAATCGGGGACATCGGCATGATCCAGGGTATGAATGCATATTGACCGTTTGGGGCCGGCGATATCATTCATTGATCACCTGCTGGCGGACCTGATCTGCAGCCTATCGCGTCATATCGGGAAAGCCTTGCCGAGCATATCCGTGTGCTGTTCGACCGGTTCGACTTCTTCGACATGGCCATCAAGGTCGTCGGCGTGGGCAGCGTCGGCACGATGTGCGGCCTGGGCTGTTCCTTGCCGCGGACAACGATCCGCTGTTCCTCCAGGTAAAGGAAGCGCGTGCGTCGGTGCTTGTACCCTACGCTGGGAAAAGACTGTATGCCAACCATGGCCAGCGTGTGATCGTGGGGCAACGACTCATGCAAGCCGCCAGCGACGTTTTCCTGGGCTGGACAAGGGGCCGGAACGGACGCGACTACTATGTACGCCAGCTGCGAGACATGAAGTTGTCGGCCGTGATCGAGTACCGGGACACAGCCATGCTCCGGCAATATGGCCGCATGTGTTCGCATGCCCTTGCCCGCGCGCACGCGCGTTCCGGCGATGCCGCTGCTGCGCCTGCCAGGGGACCGTCCCTATGGGCCTACGACCAAGTTGAATCATGGCTGGCTCGAAAGTCGCCAGTTCCCTCAATCGTCATGAATCCAAGGCTCGACGGATCACACGCGGTGTAAAGCACTTCCGGAGTTCAGGTCTTGTTGTCCTCGAGTCCCCGGTTGCGCTGCGCTGTTGGCGACCAGTACGTAGCCGAGATGCCGGTGGTTGCTTTCCATGATGGGGCCACCCGTCGCTGGGCACGTTCGTCAGTTCTGATGACGGTGCCTCGGCGGCATCGCAGCGGTCGCGATGATGGGCGATGCGAAGGTATTCCGGTCAGGTCGGGAATTTGCAGCGTGGGCTGGCCTTGTGCCCAAGCCGACCCTCCTACATGCCTTCCCCCTCATCAACGGCTTGCAGAAATGCTCTGGCGCAGAGACTGACGCTGACCAAGAACCTTGCTGCAAGCGGCTCGCCAGTTGGTTACCACCAGATTCTGCTCCAAAAATACGATGACCCCTGATCGCAAGTTAGGTGCGTCGACAAGCGGCGCCCAGAGCCAAGCCGGAGATGGCTTCGCGCCATGCTGGCGCCGGAAGTGGCACGGAAGGTACGATGATCGCATCTTCGATGGCCGACCGGCTGGATGGTCGACGCGCACGCTGCTGAACCAGAGATAGGAAGCCAAAACGGCGGCGCCATTCGCCGCCGTCCTGTGCAGTTGGCCGGTCAGCCGACCGAGACTTCGATCCGCCGCGGCTTGGCTTCTTCGCGGCGCGGGATGGTCACCTTCAGCACGCCGTCTTGCAGGTTGGCCGCGATGCCGAGGCATCCAGGTCGGGACTGAGCGTGAAGGTACGCGCATAACGCGGCTGCCGCACCTCGGCATGCTGCACGCGTAGGCCGGCCGGCGTCGCCACCACGGCTTCGCCTTCGATGCGTAGGCTGGCGTCGTGGACATTCACCTCCAGCTTTTCGCGCGGCACGCCCGGCAGATCGGCCCACAGCGTAACGCCGGCAGCGGTCTCGTAGATGTCGACCGCGGGCACCAAAGTCATCGCTTGCATGTCTTCGCCATGCCGGGCAACGGCGCCCTGGCTGCCTTGCTGGTTCTGGTCGCGCTGGACGACCGGGTTCGACGTATTCATAGCTCCCTCCTGATCTCAGCTGACGGTAATGGCACGCGGGCGCGAAGCTTCGCGCTTGCCCACGCTGATCGACAGGCAACCGTTGGCGTAACGTGCCTGAACCTTGTCCGGGTCGGCCGACTGCGGCAGCTCGATCACGCGGCGAAAGCTACCGCTGAAGCGCTCCTGCGCATAGGGTCGCACCTCCGCGTCGCCGTTTCGTACGCGCTTCTGGGCCCCTGACACTACCGCTGGCATACCAACAAAAACCCGCAGCGCGCGTTACCGCGAAACTGGTCAAAAGTTGGTTTGTGTTGGGCCAGGAAGATTTCAAGAGCTTTAATCGGCGTGCCCTGCGGCCCGGCACCGCGGCATCCCGCTTCGGCCACCTGCGCGGAGATCGCCGTCCTCGCGCGCGGCGGCGGTCTCGGCGCGTGCCGCGTCGCGCTCTGCTTCCGCCGCACTGGCCACATGACGGGCCTCGGCGCGCAGCGTGGCCAGCCCACCGGTGGCGGCCTCGTTCGGCCTGCCCCGACACCGTAATTCCTGGCAAGACGCGGACGGCTCGACCGTCCTTGATGAGCTAGGCGTCACGCGGGCCTTCAAACTGATCAACGAACCTCTGAGCCCACGAGATGCCTTCGCTCTGGGCGCGCTCATTCCTTTCGTGAAGCCCGAGCACGTCGGACTCCCTGATGGTATGCCGGCCTCTGGTCACGCGTCCCATGGATGCGAACACTCCGTTCCCGGCAGGTTTTGCGAACCCCTCGACTATGTAACCTCGATACCTTTCGATAGACATGATAAGTCCGCCTCATATCCACAACTGAGGATCCGTCGCAGTCCATTTAATACAGCCTAGCACGCGGCGCGCGTCTGCACAGATTGGAGACCTATTTTGGACATCCCTCGTCTTGGGGGTACCGGACGGCCCTGCCGCATCCTAAAGCCTGTTTTTCGTGCCAGCTGCCGTGTTCGGCGAGCCGTGAAGTTGCTAAGGACAGGATGCGCGGATCTCAGGCCACGGCAAGTAAGGAGGGCGTCACGCCGGTCGGAAGCGATTGTCATACCATTCAGTTGCCTAGCCGAGGGGCCGAAGGCCCGACCATGAGGAGGAAAACATGTTCCAGCATCTCTTGGTGCCCACCGATGGATCGACGCTCTCGGAGGCCGCCATTCGCGCGGCGGTGACGCTCGCCAAGGCATTCGAGGCGAGGATTACCGGAGTGCATGTCATTCCAGAGTTCCGTGTTTTTACGCATCGGATTGACATGCTGGAGGACACTCAAGAACGCTACGCACAACTTGCTGAACAGCGTGCGGAGCAATACCTGGCGGAGGTCTCACAGGCGGCGCAGGAAGCGGGGCTGGCCTGCGAGACGATCAGCGTCACCCACAATCACCCCTATGAGGCGATCATCCAGGCCGGGGAGGAACGCAACTGTGATCTCATCGTCATGGCGTCACACGGCCTCGGGGGCTTGCAGGGCCTGCTGCTAGGCAGCGAGACCCAGAAGGTGCTGACCCATTGCAATATCCCAGTTCTGGTGGTCCGCTAGCCGAGGCTGGTGGTGAACCGGACATCGCGTAAAGACGAGCACCTACCCGGTTCAACCCCTGGCACTTCCGCTATCGCGGCCGGGCCAGCTCGCCTGCTACGGACCGGCTGCCGTGCGCTCGCGCGTGGCAGCGTCCGATGGACAACTAGTAAGTGTCGCGCGCCGCCGCTGACGTGTATCAGGCTGAGGTGGGAAGGCATAGCCTATGCTTTAGAAAGGATCGTTGCCTTAGCACTGCACTGAGCCATGGGGCTGACGCAAGATGCAGGAACAACATAACCCGAATCCGATCGGCCAGGTGACTGCGGTGCGCGGCCCTGTGGTGGACGTGCGCTGCGACCTACTGCCACCGATTGGCCATGCTTTGCTGCTTCGGCTGGATGGGGCGTCCATCACGCTGGAGGTGTTCCAGCACCTGGACGAAAGCCGGGTCCGGACGATTGCGCTGCACCTTACGGATGGTGTGGCACGCGGTGCGTCTGTGACCGATAGCGGCGGACCAGTCATGGTGCCCGTCGAGAGCGGCTGCCGGGGGCGGTTGCTGGATGTCCTGGGCGATCCGCTCGATGGTGGCCCGCCGTTGCTGCGCAACGAGAAGCGATCCATCCTCTCAGCCCCTCCGGCGTTGACCGAAGTGGTGCCGGGAGAAGAGATTCTTCCGACGGGCATCAAGGTGGTTGACCTGCTGTGCCCGTTCGTGCGCGGCGGCAAGACCGGACTGTTCGGCGGCGCCGGCGTGGGCAAGACCGTACTGATGATGGAGTTCATGCACGCGGTGAGTACGATTCATCAGGGCGTCTCGGTGTTTGCCGGCGTCGGCGAACGCATCCGCGAAGGGCACGAGCTCTGGCACGCGATGCGCGGCGCCGGCGTCATGGACCGGGCGGTCCTGGTATTCGGGCAAATGGACGAATCTCCCGGCGTGCGCTACCGCGCGGGATTCTCGGCCCTGACCTACGCCGAGTTCTTGCGAGACCAGGGCGCCGGCGAGGTCTTGTTCCTGATGGACAACCTGTTCCGCTTCGTACAGGCGGGTACTGAGATATCCGGGCTGCTCGGTCGGATGCCGGCAAGTGTCGGCTACCAGCCCACGCTGTTGACCGAAGTTGCCAGCCTTCAGGAGCGCATCTTGTCGACCCGCAGCGGCGCCATTACGGCCGTGCAGGCGGTGTTTGTCCCGGCCGATGACATGAGCGATCCGGCGGTGATAGCCATCCTCAGGCACCTCGATTCCACGGTCATCCTCTCACGTGACCAAGCCGCGCATGGAATCTATCCCGCCGTCGATCCTCTCGCGTCCAGCAGCCGTTTGATCGACCCGCGCGTGATTGGCGAGCGGCACTACCAGCTGGCGCGGGCGGTGCGCGAACATCTGGCGCGCTACAAGGAGCTGGAAGACATCATCGCCATGCTTGGTGTCGAGGAGTTGTCCGCGGACGATCGCCGGATCGTCGGACGTGCCCGCCGTCTGCAGCGCTACCTCTCTCAACCCTTCCAGGTGGTAGCCGACCATACCGGCATGCCAGGCGTGTCAGTACCGCTTGCATCGACCTTGGCGGACTGTGAACGCTTTCTCGATGGCGCGTTCGACGCGCTGCCGGAAGAAGCGTGCTATATGCAAGGGGAGATGCCGCAATGAGCGCCCTGTCGATCCGCTTACTGGATGGCAAGTGCGAATCCCGGCTGGACGGGGTGCATGGCCTCGTCTGCGCGGACGCCAGCGGCCAGTTCGGTATCAGGCCCGGTCATGAACCTTTCGTCACGGTGCTGGAACCAGGGCTGCTGCGCTGCCGGATGGCGGGCGGCGAAATCCGCTTCCTCGCCTGTACCGGCGGGCCCCTGGTGTGCCGCGACGACGTTGTCAGCATTGTCAGCGCGCGTTTTCTGCTGCAGGACGACCCGCAGGCCCTTACCGCACAACTGGCCCGGCAATTGGCCAGCGAAAGCGAGACGCGCGGCGCCAATCGCCAGTCGAGAGCCGAAATGGAGCACGCCATGATGAAGCGCTTGCGCGAGTGGGCGGAGGCGCGCACGTCATGAGCCAACGCGACGACAACTTGCGTAGTGCGCTTAGGCGCCAGATCGAACGCCGCCGCCGCTATCGGCCGAGCGGGCCGATCGGCCTGATGGTCACCGGTGGAACCATTGGCTTGCTGTTGGTCGTGCCGTTGCTGCTGGGCGCCTATCTCGGCCGCTGGCTGGACACCCATCTGGCAGGCTATTCCGTGCGCTGGACCGTGAGCCTGATCGTGCTCGGCATCGGCGTGGGCGCCTATAACGTCTACCGTTTCCTGAAGAGGTTCGACGAATGAACGGAGAAGGCCTGGGCAGCCGCGTCTGGCTCACCATTGCGGGGATATCCCTTCGTGAGCCTGCGCTTCTGTCGCTTGCGCTGACGTTGCTGCTTGCCGGGCTTGCGGCTTGGCTCAGCACGCGCCTGTCCGCACGGCCGGGCCGGATTCAGATGGCCGTAGAGGTGATGGTCGTGCTGATGCGCGATGCCGTGGCGGAGGTGGTGCCGCAGGCGGTAGTACCGCGCGTCCTGCCATTTATCGGAACCCTATGGATGTTCATCGTCAGCGCCAACCTGCTGGGGCTGGTGCCCGGCCTGTCAGCGCCGACAAGGGATATATCGGTCACCGGCGCGCTGGCGTTGCTGGTGTTTCTTGCCGTGCACGGCTACGGTGTGCGTGAAGCCGGCTGGCGAGCTTATCTGCGGCACTACCTGGAGCCAAGCCCGATCCTGCTGCCCTTTCATCTGATCAGCGAGTTCACGCGCACGCTGGCGCTGGCGGTGCGGTTGTTCGGCAACATGATGAGCCTGGAGATGGCGGCGCTCTTGGTACTGCTCGTTGCCGGCTTCCTGGTACCGGTGCCGCTGCTGATGTTGCATGTGGTGGAGGCGCTGGTTCAGGCCTACATCTTCGGCATGCTGGCGCTCATCTATATCGGTAGCGCGATCGAGGCGCGCGGCGACGCGGTTCCCCCTTTGCCAACGGAGAATGAACAATGACCGACATCCACCTTTTCAGTCTGGCCTCCACCGTGGTGGCGGGCCTTGCTATTGCGCTCGGGACCTTCTTCCCCGCGCTCGCCATGGGACGCGCCATCGCCAGGGCGCTCGATGCCCTAGCGCGGCAGCCCGAGGCGGAAAAGGCCATCAGCCGGACGCTGTTCATTGGCCTGGCCATGATCGAGTCCCTCGCCATCTATTGCCTGGTGATCGTGCTGATCATTCTGTTCCGCAATCCGTTGCTCGAATACCTGCTGCACTGAGGTCACCAAAATGGGTCTCGATGCCACCACTTTCATCCTGGAGATTGTCAACTTCCTGGTGCTTCTCTGGCTGCTGACGCACTTCCTGTTCCGGCCGGTACAGGCCTTCATTGCGCGCAGGCAGCAAGAGACCGAGTCTGCACGGCAGGCGCTTGCCGATCAGGCACGGCAACTTCAGGAGGAGAAAGCCTGCCTGGCGCGCCAGCGTTCAGAGCAGGAACTTGCGCGCGATGCCGCCCTGCGGCAGCTTGCGGACGACATTGCCGCCGAGCGTGCCAGGCGCATGGCGGCACTGGAGCAGGTACTGGCCGATGAGCGCGCCAAGGCAGTCGCCCGGCTGGCAGCGCAACAGCAACAGGATCAACGCAGGCTTGATGCTCAGGCGGCAACGCGAGCAGATGCCTTCCTGCGCGGTTACCTGGTCCGCCTGGCCGGGCCAGAACTGGAGCGCGCCATCATTGCACTGTTCCTTCGCGACCTGGCCGCGCTGGACGGCGCGGCTCGCCACCGTCTACTTGCATCCCCGCCGGCCGGGCCGTTTGAAGTCGCCACGGCATTCGTGCCGGACAAGGCATTGCGCCAAGAGGTCGAAGCAGCCCTTGTGGCGCTGTTCGGGAAGCCGGTCGGCACACACTGGAGCCTTGACCCGGCGGTCCTCGCCGGCCTGACCGTCAGGCTGGATGGCTATGTTATGGGCGCCACCCTGGCTCGCGCACTTGATGCATTCACGGGACGTTCCGAAATAGCAGCATGAATGACCCAGGTATCGGCCTCTTTATCGAGGAGCGCGGCGAGATCGTGGGCGTGGCGGACGGCATCGCGTGGATTGTCGGGCTGCCATCCACGCGGCACGGCGAGTTGCTGAGTGCTGACGATGGCAGCCGGGCATTGGCTTTCCAACTCGATGAGCGGCTGATCGGCGCCATTCTGCTGGACCAGCCGCGCGGCACTGCCGCCGGCGTCCGCGTGCGCCGCACGGGCCGGCGGCTGGCAATTGGCGCCGGCGACGCCTTGCTCGGCCGCGTCGTCGACCCGCTGGGCAGCATACTCGATGATCAGCCGCCCCCGGTCATCGCGGCTTACCGGCCGATGGAGTCGGCGTCACCGCCCATTGTCGAACGGGAGCCGGTAACGCGTCCCCTGTACACCGGGAACACCATCGTCGATACGTTGTTGCCCATCGGCCGTGGCCAGCGCCAACTCATCATCGGAGACGACGGTACGGGCAAGAGCGCACTGGCGCAGGATGCCGTCATCAACCAGGTTGGCCAGGGCGTGCGGTGTGTCTATGTGCTGATTGGCCAGCGCAGGGCGGCCGTGGCCGAGACGATCGACCTGCTGCGCCAGACCGGAGGGCTTGCCCATACGACGGTCGTTGTGGCCGAAGCGAACGCATTGCCAGGTGTGCAGTACCTGGCCCCGTTTGCGGGCTGCGCGCTGGCAGAATACTGGATGCGCGAGGGCCATGATGTGCTGATTGTCTATGACGATCTTGTCCTGCATGCCCAGGCTTACCGCGAGCTGTCTTTGCTGCTGCGCCGCCCGCCTGGCCGTGAGGCCTATCCTGGCGATATCTTCTACCTTCACTCGCGCTTGTTGGAGCGGGCCACGGCCCTGGCGCCGACGCAGGGGGGCGGCAGCCTGACTGCGTTGCCCATTGTCCCGACCCAGCAAGGAGAGCTCGCGAGCTATATTCCGACCAACCTGATTTCCATCACGGACGGCCAGATCTACCTGAGCCACCCGCTGTTCGCGGCGGGCGTACTGCCGGCGATCGATATCGGGCGTTCGGTATCGCGCATCGGCGGAAAGGCGCAAGACAAGGCGATTGCCAGGGAAGCCGCGCGGCTGCGGCTGGATTATCTGCAGTTCCTGGAACTGGAGACCTTCACGCGCTTCGGCACGCGGCTGGAACCGGACATGGCAGCGCGCGTCGCGCGCGGCCGGCTGCTGCAGGCGCTGTTCCGCCAGCCTCGGCTGGAACCGCGTCCGATTGCCTATCAAATGGCCTGGCTAGTGGCGTTGGCCGAAGGCTGGCTCGATTCGCTGTCGCCTGACGCGCTACAGCTTGCCCTCGGGCGCCTTTGTGAGAACGTCGCGGCTGCGCCTGCGCTGTCGGCACCGCGCGCTGACTGGGTGAAGTTCACTGTGGCCTGGCTGGGGCGGAGATGAGCAGCACCAGCTACCGGGAGCATTCCCGCATGCTCGACGAGCTGCGACAAATCGTCAGGGCGATGAAAAATCTTGCCCTTGCAGAGTTGCACCGCGTGGGCCGCGCGCTGCCTGCTCAGGAAGTGGCAGAGCAGACGGTGCTTCATGCGCTGGCCGATATAGTGGTGCCGGAACCAGCTGCCGAGGAAGGCCGCCAGCTCTTGCTCGCGATTGGGGCTGACCGAGGTTTTTGCGGCGGATTCAATGACCACCTGGCGGTCGCTGTGGCGGCCGAGCACGTTCGCGCGCCAACGGCGGTGTGGCTGGTCGCGGGGGCGCGCCTGCGCCAGCGGCTCGAGGACCGGTTGCCGGAGGCTACCTGGCTCCCCGGATGTGCCACCAGCGAGGAAGCCGGCAATTGCGTCGACACATGGCTGGATGCTGTATTGTCGTATCTGGATGCGCCGGCCGTCCCCGTCTTTCATGTCCTGCATCATACCGAAGCTGGCCCTGCCGCCCGCCGCCTTCTACCCATGCCTGCCCTGCCGGGACCCCACCCCGGGAGCCCCCCACACCGATACGTGGCTCGCTCTGTCTTGATGCCCGGACTGGTCTCCGAGATGCTGCGCGTTGCACTTCTCGGCGCACTATATCAATCGCTGCAGCAGGAGAATCGATGGCGCCTGGCACAGATGGAACGTGCCCGGGACCATCTGGAGGAATCCGCCAGGCAGCTTGAGCGACACCATTTTCGCGAGCGCCAGACGCAAATCACCACGGAGTTGGAGACACTGATGTCGTCCCTCGATGACGTGCAGGGGACATCAGCCTTGGGCGCGGGGTAATAGCTTATGCGTCGATTTTCGTGAGTCGCATCATCCTCCGCAGGTCACTGGCAATCCGCCGAACCGAGGCCACGGGATTGTCGACGACGTCGTTTATGGCGCCAAGTGGGAAGAGACGACCCGATACCTGAATGGGCTGGCACGCAAGGCCGCTGCCGCCGGCGTGGATTGTCAGACGGCCTATTCGGTCAACGATCATCCCTACGAAGCCATCATCAGGAGACCGCGCCAAAGCGGGGCGAACTCCCTGACTTCCGTTGTGAGGCCAATGAGCCAACTAGACCGAAGTTTGAGGGCCCGAAATGCAGCTAAGCCGAACTTTGAGCACGCGGCGCGCATATCGTTTTGATTCCTCGCGGTTATGTGCTCGCGAGCGAGTCGATTACTGGGTACAGGCGACGGGGCTGATGTTGAGGAGGCGGAAGGCCT
>NZ_JBYSYC010000006.1:0-237620 GCF_058782875.1 Cupriavidus sp. FW305-F7
TAGGAGCCGTATGCCCGAATCGGGCTCGTACGGATCTGTGCGGGGGGTGCTCAGTAATGGGCATTCCTACCGCGATTGGGGAATGCCGCCGCGCAACGCCCAATGCGCGGTGGCATCTGCTTAATCCGTTTATTCAGCCGCGGCCGCTGTCACCAGCACCAGCGCCTCAACCGCCAACGCATATCCCTTCACCCCCAGCCCCGCCATCACCGCCCGCGCCACCGGCGAGATCCATGAGTGATGCCGGAACGCCTCGCGCGCGTGCACGTTAGAGATGTGGTACTCGATCAGCGGCACCGCCGCGCCCTTGATCGCATCATGCAGCGCAATCGACGTATGCGTCAGCGCCCCCGCATTCAGCACCACGCCGACCATTTCCCCTTGCGCGCATAGCCGCCCGGCTTCATGGATCCAGTCGATCAGCTGGCCTTCATGGTTGGTCTGCCGGCATTGCGCCTCCAGCCCTAGCCGCTCCGCGGCTTCCTGGCAGATGCGCTCCACATCCGCCAGCGTTTCACTGCCATAGACTGCCGGCTCGCGGGTGCCGAGCAGGTTGAGGTTGGGCCCGTTGAGCACCAGTACTGTCTTCATCGTGTCTCCTGGAATCGGCCGCGGCGCTGGCGCGGCCATCGCCGATAGCCTATCGTTACTCCCTTCATCCCATCATCGACCGCCATGGAAACTCAGAATGCGCTGACGGCGAACAATGACCCGTTCCTGCGGGACCTGCGGCTGTTCTGCACGGTGGCGCGGCGCGCCAGCTTTATCGCCGCCGCCAACGAGACCGGCATTTCGCCGGCCCACGTCAGCAAGCGCATCGCCATGCTCGAAGCCATGCTGGGCGCGAAGCTGTTCCACCGCACCACGCGCCGTGTCAGCGTGACCGCCGAGGGCGAGAGCGCCTTTGCGTGGGCGCAGAAGATCCTGGAAGACGTCGACGGCATGCTGGAAGCGGTGGGTGCCACCGGGGGCGAGCCACGCGGGCTGCTGCGCATCGCCACCAGCGTGCGGCTCGGGCGCAGGCATGTGGCACCGGCGCTGTCGCGGCTGCGGCAGCAGCATCCGGGGCTGGAGGTCTGGCTGGAGCTGCTCGACCGGCGCGTCGACCTGATCGGCGAAAGCTTCGACCTCGACATCCGCGTGGGCGAGGTCGAGGAGCCGCACCTGATCGCCAGCAAGATCGCCAGCGGCAGCCGCGTGCTGTGCGCCGCTCCCGCCTACCTCGCGCGGCGCGGCATGCCGGAGCACCCGGGCGAGCTGCCCCGGCACGACTGCCTGCTGCTGCGCGAACGCGACCAGGCCTTTGGCGTATGGCGGCTGCAAGGGCCTGACGGCTGGGAGACCGTGAAAGTGACCGGGCCGATGGCATCGAACCACAGCGACGTGACCCACCAGTGGGCACTGGAAGGCTTCGGCATCATCATGGCTTCGGTCTGGGACGTGGCCGCCAGCGTGCGCGCCGGCGAACTGGTGCGCGTGCTGCCGGACTGGCAGCAGCCGGCCGATGTCTGGGCCGTGACCAGCGCGCGGGCGTCGGCCTCGGCGCGGATGCGCGTGTGCCTTGAGTTCCTTAAGGCGCAGTTGTCGCAGGGACCGCAGGCGCTGGCGACGACGCTGGACTAAAGCACTCGCATGATCAGCAGCGCGGTGTCTTGCAACACCTGCAATACCCGGTCCAGCGCCTGCTGTGCGGTCTCGTCGCCGATCGGCATATTGACCGACAGCGCGGCGATCACCTTGCCGTGGCGGTCGCGCAGCGGCACGGCGATGCCGCGCACACCGGTCTGCAGCTGTTGCTCCAGCATCGCATAGCCCTGCGCGCCAGCCTTGCGGATCTCTTCGAGCAGGCGCTCATGCTGCAGGATGGTGTAAGGGGTGTAGGGCGCGAGCACGACAGATTCCAGCCATTCGCGCACCTGCTGCTCGGGGCGCGAGGCCAGCATCATCACCCCGGCCGAGCCCAGCGGCGCCGGCACCCGTGCCCCCAGCACGAAGCCGGTGCTCATCACGCGGCTGGTGCTGGTGCGGGCGATAAACACCAGCTCCCAGCCATCGAGCACGCTCAGGTAGGCCGCCTCGCCGAGCTGCGCGGTGATTTGCTGCAGGAACGGCTGCACCGTGCGCGGCAGCCGCGCCGAGTCGAAATACGACCAGCCCACCTTGAGCACGCGCGGTGTCAGGCTGAACAGCGTGCCGTCGCTGGTGGTGTAGCCGAGGTGCTCCAGCGTCAGCAGGTAGCGACGCGCAGCCGTGCGCGTCAGGCCGGTCAGCTGCGCCGCCTGCGTGGGCGTGAGGCGCGGATGGTCGTTGTCGAAGGCCTCCAGGATGGCCAGGCCTTTTTCGAGCCCGGCGATCCAGTCGCGCCGGCTCAGCGGTTCTTTTTCCATGGTTAACCCGAATTTCGCGCGAGGGATGATCGCAATGGAGCGATTGTCGCACGCCTACGCGCGAATTGTGGTTGTTGACGGGCCGGCTCGCTCCTAACCTTTGGGGCAATACCGTCGCCACCTCGCAATCGCCATGACCGCAGCCCGCAGGCCTCTCCCGAAATCGATCGCCACCGTCTCGCTGTCCGGCACGCTGCCGGAAAAACTGGAAGCCGCCGCGGCCGCGGGCTTCGACGGCGTAGAGATCTTCGAGAACGACCTGCTGCATTTCGACGGCTCACCGGCCGAGGTGCGCCGCATGGCGGCCGACCTCGGCCTGCAGATCCTGCTCTACCAGCCGCTGCGCGACTTCGAGGCCATGCCGGATGACCTGTTTGTCCGCAATATGGCGCGCGCCGAACGCAAGTTCGACGTGATGGAGCAGCTTGGCGCGGAGATGGTGCTGGTGTGCAGCAATGTGCAGGAGGTGGCCATCGACGACCCCACCCGCGCTGCCGCCGACCTGCGCCGGATGGCAGAGGCCGCCGCGCAGCGCGGGCTGCGCGTCGGTTACGAGGCGCTTGCCTGGGGCCGCCATACGCGCCTCTGGCGGCAAGCGTGGGACATCGTGCAGCGCGCCGACCACCCCGCGCTGGGGCTGGTGCTGGACAGCTTCCATACGCTGTCACTGGGCGATTCGCTGCAGGGCCTGGACGTTGTGCCGGCGGACAAGATCTTCTTTGTGCAACTGGCCGATGCGCCACGCCTGTCGATGGACGTGCTGTCGTGGAGCCGCCACTACCGCAATTTTCCCGGGCAGGGCGACCTGCCGGTGACCGATTTCGCCCGCGCCGTGCTGCAGGCAGGCTACAACGGGCCGTTGTCGCTGGAGGTCTTCAACGACGACTTCCGCGCGGCGCCGGCACGGCTGACCGCGCAAGACGGGCTGCGCTCGCTGATCTGGCTGGAGTCCGAGGCGGGCGGCACGCCGCTGCCTGCGCCGCCGGTGCTGGACGGCGTGGACTTCGTCGAGTTTGCCGTCGATTACGTGGCTGGCCGCGAACTCGCGCAACGGCTGGAATCGCTTGGCTTTGCCCATGCCGGCCGCCATCGCTCCAAGGCGGTCGACCTGTACCGCCAGGGCGGCGTCAACCTGATCCTGAATGCCGAGCAGGACAGCGCCGCCGCCGAGCACTTCCAACTGCACGGCCCGTCGGTGTGCGCCATCGGCCTGAAAGTGGACGACGCACGCCGCGCCGTGGCGCGCGCCCGCACGCTGCTGTGCAAGGAGTGGCGTGAGCCGGTGGGGCCCGACGAGCGCGTGATCCCGGCGCTGCGCTCGCCCGACGGCATGCTGTTCCACCTGATCGACGACCGCGACGCCGACCGCAGCATCTATGAGAGCGACTTCGTGCTCGATACGCCCGTGGGAACCGTCCACCACGGCGCAGGGTTGTCCGCCATCGACCATATCGCGCAGGCGCTGCCGGCGAACCGGCTCGACAGCTTCGTGCTGTTCTACCGCTCGGTGTTCGCCATGCAGCCGGAGGCCGTGCATGAGATCGCCGATCCGTATGGCCTGGTGAAGAGCCGCGCCATGGTCAGCCCCGGCCAGCATGTTCGCATCCCGCTCAACGTGTCCGAGAGCGGTCGCACCGCCACCGGGCGCTTTGTCGCCGCTTACGCGGGCTCGGGCGTGCACCACATCGCCTTCCGGTCGGAACGCATCGGGCAGACGCTGGAAGCCATCGACCGCACCCGCGCCGCGATGCTCCACGTGCCGGACAACTACTACGACGACGTGGCCGCGCGGCTCGCGCTCGACGACGCGCTGCTGGAACGCCTGCAAGGTCTCGGCCTGCTCTACGACCGCGACGCCCACGGTGAATTCCTGCATGCCTACACCGAGCCGTTCCACGAACGGTTTTTCTTCGAACTCGTGCAACGCAGCGGCTACACCGGCTACGGCGCGGTCAACGCTTCG
The DNA here is from genome assembly GCF_058782875.1 of Cupriavidus sp. FW305-F7. Classification (NCBI taxonomy): domain Bacteria; kingdom Pseudomonadati; phylum Pseudomonadota; class Betaproteobacteria; order Burkholderiales; family Burkholderiaceae; genus Cupriavidus; species Cupriavidus sp. FW305-F7. The sequence goes on from NZ_JBYSYC010000006.1 coordinate 4,351, forward strand.
GTGCGCATGGCCGCACAGGCGCAGCTGCGGCACAGCTGAACATCATCGTCACCCGCTCACAACATTCCCTACAGGAGACATTCCATGCAAGAGCCGTGCATCATTTCCGTGGCCATCACCGGTTCCGTGCCGCGCAAGAAAGACAACCCGGCCGTGCCCATTTCGGTGGCTGAACAGATCGAAAGCACGCACGCCAGCTATGAGGCCGGCGCCACGCTGGTTCACCTGCACGTGCGCGACGAACTGGAAAATTCGAGCTCCGATCCGACACGATTCGCCGCGCTGCAGGAAGGCATCCGCAAACACTGCCCGGGCATGATCGTGCAGTTCTCCACCGGCGGACGCGGCCGCGAGGCCAGCCAGCGCGGCGCGATGCTCCATCTGCGGCCAGACATGGCTTCGCTTGCCACCGGCTCGGTCAACTTTCCCACCAGCGTCTACGAAAACCCGCCGGACTTCGTGCGCACGCTGGCCACCACGATGCGGGAATTCCACGTCAAGCCGGAAATCGAGATCTTCGACCTGGCGATGCTCTACAACACGGCGGAACTGGTGAAAGAAGGGCTGATCGCGGCACCGCCGCACGTGCAGTTCGTGTTCGGCATCCGCAATGCGCTGCCGGCGCGGCGCGAGATCCTGGCGTTCCAGGTCGAGCAACTGCAAACGCTGTTGCCGGGCGCGACATGGACGGCCGCCGGCATCGGCCGCCACCAGCTGGAAGTCAATCACTGGACGCTGGAGCTCGGCGGGCACTGCCGTACCGGTCTGGAAGACAACATCCGCTGGGACAAGGACACACTGGCGGCCAGCAACGCGCAACTGGTTGGCCGCGTGGCGCAGCTTTGCTGGCAGTACGGCCGGGCGGTAGCAACACCGGCACAGGCGCGGTCGCTGCTCGGGCTGGACTGACGGCGGCAGCGGGGCGGCTATGTCGCCCCGACGGGCCGCCCCGGCAGTTCCCGGTCGCGGGCCGCCGCCACAGTGCCACCCACGCCGCTGGCGGCGATCAACGCAACGCCGAGCACGGACCACGCATCGGGCAGATAGGCGAATGCCAGCCAGCCGCCAAGCATCGCAAAGGCGATCTGCAGGTAGAGATAAGGGGTAAGCAGGCTGACCGGCGCGCGCGCATAGGCAAGGACCAGGAACAGATGGCCGGCGGTGCCGGCGAGCGCCATGCCAGCGAGCAGGCACCAGTGCAATGCCGTGAGTTGCGAGGTCCATGCGCTCGGCAGCGCTGCCGAGAGCAGCACCGTGGCAACGCAGCCTGTATAGAAGTGCGTGGTTCCGACGCCATCGGCACGGGTCAGCACGCTGGTCAGCAACTGGTATGCGGCATTGGACAGCACTGCCCCCAGCGGCAACAGCATCGCGGGCTGCAGGCCGGCGCCCGGCCGGATCACCACCAGGGCCCCGACAAATCCCGTCAACAGGAAGAGCCATCGCACGGCCGACACGCGTTCGCCAAGCATGGCCGCCGCGGCCAGCGCCATCGCCAGCGGCGTCAGGCTCACAACGGCGGTGAACTCGCCTACCGGCAGGACTTGCAGGCTGAAGAACGCGCATCCGCTGGACAGCAGCATCGCCACCGCACGCGCGCACTGCAGCAGCGGCCGGCGCGTGCGCAGCAGGGCGCGGCCGCGAGCCGGCAGCAACACCGCGCCGGTCAGCGCCGCCTGCGCCAGGTAGCGCAGCCATAGCGCCATCACGACTGGCACGGCCGCGCCGGCGATCTTTGTCAGCGTGTCGAGCGCAGCGAAGCAGGCTACCGCCGCCACTATCAGCAGGATGCCTTGCAGTTCCCGGGCCCCTCTCATGGGGCTCACGCCGCAGGCCGGCAAGCTGCGCTTGCCACGGCCATCCCTGTCTGCATCATGTCACCGATCCACGTTGGCTTTGTCTTCGTGCGCAGGTTACTGGCAGGAGCGAGGGCAATCAGCGCAATGGATGGAAAGTCAGAATTCGCTGGCAGCGAATAATCCGGGAGGACGACGGCCAAGGCGCGCGGTGGACGCGATCAATGGATAAAGCCGCCCTTGACGAAGCGCACCGGCTCGGCGTCCATGCGCAAGAGCAGGGCGGTCAGGCCATCTGCTGGTTCCGCAGCATTGCGCGGGGTGTTGGCGCTGGGCCCTGATACGCACACAAGGTCTGCATCGGACCATTGCCGGCCGGGCGCACCACGCGCGCGCAGCCACCCGGTGCGGTCAGCCAGCAACTGGGTGCCTGCCAGCCGTGCGGGCGATTCACCGGCGATTGCCGCCACCGCCTGCCACGCATGCGGCGACGTGGCCGTGCAGCCGGCGCGAAAGCGCGGCACCTGCGCCGGCGGGCGCCCGTCGGGCGTGACCAGCACGGTCAGGAAGCGGGGATCCTCATACGGCAGCGGAGCCGCCCCGTCGACAGCCACCAGCCGCACGCGCTGGTCCGCGCGCCACTGCGACAGTGCCAGAGGCGCGGCATCGACGCAGCGGACGGCCATTTCCGGCAGCCGCAGCGGTACCGGCCAGTTGCCGTCGGCACCGGCGCCGCTGCCAGCCGACAGCGCCTTCATGTAGTCGACCACGGCCCAGGCCTCACCGTCGCCCAGAATGTCGCGGAAGGCCGGCATGGTGGGCTGGCCATGACGGTCGCGCATACCGGCCAGCACATGCCAGAACAGCTCGCCATCGGCGCGGCGCGCCAGCAGCGGACTGACCAGCGTGGGCGGCCACTGCGCCAGGCTGGCGGCCAGCGGGCCTTCCCCGCGCCCGTCCGCGCCGTGGCAGTTGGCGCAATGCTGCGCATAGACCCGGGCGCCGAGCGCGATGGCGTCGACGGAGAAGCGGGTAGGGCTGGCGTGAAAGCTGGTCGGCGCGGCTGGCACCAACAGCAGCGCTGCGCTGGGCCAGGGAGCCGCCACCAGAGCGAGCGCGCCGGCGGCAAGCAGTACGCCGCGCTGGCGTCTCCAAGCCAGCGCGGCGGTAATGGCCAGCACGGCAAAGACAAGGGCGCACAGGCTCAGGCCGACCTGGCGCGCGAGGCCCAGGTCGATCAGCAGGGTTTCGCCCGCCACACGCCGCGCCCACGGCCACGCGGGCTGGCCGTGGCTGTCGCCGCTCAGGCCAAGGGCATGCCAGAGCGACAGCAAGCCAAGCTGGAGTTTCTCGATCAGGACCATTAGTCCATTGAGCCATGCCTGCGGAGGCGGGCCGCTCATCTGGCGGCCCACGAGGTGAAGCGCAACGCCATTACCAGCTCGCGTCCAGCCCCAGGTGGCGCAGCGCTTCGTGCCGCAGCCCGGTCAGCCGCGGATCGCCGCGATGGCGCGGGTAGGGCAGGTCGACCCGGATCTCCGCCGTGATGCGTGCCGGACGCTGGCTGAAGATGATCACGCGCTGCGCCAGGAACAGCGCTTCCTCCACGTCGTGCGTGACCAGCAGCGCCGAGAAGCGCGAGCGTTGCCACAGTTCAACCAGGTCGCTCTGCATTGCCAGCCGCGTCAATGAGTCCAGCTTGCCCAGCGGCTCGTCCAGCACCAGCAGGCGCGGATCGTTGACCAGCGCGCGCGCCAGCGCAACGCGCTGCGCCATGCCGCCGGAGAGCTGGTGCGGGAAGGCGCGGGCGAAGGTTTCCAGCCCTACGCGCCGCAGCGCGTCATCCACGCGCGGGCGCTGGCTTGCCAGCACGCCGCGCGCCTGCAGGCCCAGCGCGACGTTGTCCCATACGCGCCGCCACGGGTACAGCGTGGGGTCCTGGAACACCACGATGCGCGACGGGTTGGGCTCGGTGATCGGGGTGCCGTCCTGCAGGATCTCGCCGGAGGCGGGCTGGTCCAGCCCTGCCACCAGCCGCAGCAGCGTGGACTTGCCGCAACCGCTGGGCCCCAGCAGCGCGACGAATTCGCCGGGTGCGACGCTCAGGTCGACGTCGTCCAGCACCTGCAGCCGGTCGCTGCCGCTGCCGAACCAGTGGCTGACCTGATGGATGTCGATGCGGGCACCGGTCAGGGCTTCCGCGGCCTCGCTCCCCACGGCGTTGACTTCCCTCTCCCGCCGTTCTGCAACACTCACCATTTCACCGTCCCCTTCTGCCACGACAGCACGCGATCACGCGCCACGAACAGCAACGTGATCACGCCCGAAAACAGCAGCGCCATCACGATCAGCGCCGCATACATATTGACGTACGAAGCCCAGCCCTGCGCCCACGTCAGGTACCAGCCCAGGCCCGACTTCACGCCCATCATCTCCGCCGTGACCAGCACCGAGAACGAAGCGCCCAGCCCCATGAACAGGCCGACGAATACCTGCGGCAGCGCCGCCGGGATCGCCACGCGCAGCACCAGGAACCAGCCCGAGGCGCCCATGGTGCGCGCCACGTCGTAGTAGCTCTTGTTGACGCCGGCCACGCCTGACCACGTCAGCACCGCCACCGGGAAGGCCGTGGCCAGCGCGATCAGGAACACCGCGGCGGAATAGCTCGACGGGAAGAAGTAGAAGGTCAGCGGCAGCAGCGCGGTCGACGGCAGCGGGCCCAGCACGCGCAGCACCGGATGCACCCAGTAGCCGATGCGACGCGACCAGCCGATCGACACCCCCACCAGGAAGCCGGCCAGTCCGCCATAGGCCACGCCCAGCCCGAGCAGCCTGAGCGTGTTCAGCACGCTGTCGCCGAGGCGCCGCCAGTCGTCGGCATAGACCTCGATCAGCGCCTGTGGCGGCGCGAAGAAGGGCGTGGGCAGGATGGCGGTCTTGGCGGTCAGGATTTCCCACGCGGCCAGGGCCACGGGCAGCGCCACCAGCCACGGGCCCGCGGCGCGCAGCTCGGCCAGCGCGCGTTGCGCCGCCCGGACCCGCTGGCCGGCCAGCGCAACCAGCGCCGGCAACGCGGCGCCCGCCAGCGCGGCGATGCCCAGTTCCGCCGTATAGGCCCAGTCGCTGAAGCCCACCGCCTGGTTGGGCCACAGCCACGTCAGCGCGCCGAACGCGGCCCACGCCAGCGCGGCGAGGATGCCGGTGGCCCAGACCGGGCCGGACGCGCGCGCGCTCGCGGCAGCATGCGGCACGGGGGCTGCGGCTGGCTTGCGCGCCAGCCCGGCGTCGAATGCAGTTTGGCTTGTCGTCATGGCATCACCCCAGGACATTGGCGTAGACGTGCTGCGCCAGGCGTTTGGCATCGGTGGTCTTCTTCAGCACGCCGATGCGGCGGAAATCATCGGCGTAGAAGGCGATCTCGTCGCGCAGGTCGACGCCGGTCGGGTGGTGGGTATAGGTCAGCGTGGCGTAGAGCTTGCGCAGGTCTTCCGGGTTGATCTTGGGCGAGTACCTGGCGAAGACCCTGGCGGCCTCGTTGGGGTTCTCGTTGACGTAGTCGGTGGCCTGCACGATGGCGCGCGCCAGCGACGTGGCGGCGGGGCGGTCGTTGCGCACCAGCTCGCCGCGGGCGCCGACCACGCAGCAGACCTTGCGCGCGTACTCGCCGGTGAGGTTGGTGGCCAGTTCCACGTAGGCGCCGTTGGTGCGCTTTTCCAGCAGGTAGAGGTTGGGGTCGCCGTCGGCGATCGCCTGGATCTCGCCCTTGTCGACCGCCACGCCCAGCAGGTCGGCCGGGTACTGGCGCCAGGTGATGTCCTTGTCCGGGTCGATGCCGTTCTTGGCCAGCAGGATGGTGAAGAAGTGCTTGCCCGGTGCCGCCAGATCGCTCACGCCGACGGTCTTTCCCTTCAGCTGCTGCAGGCTGGTGACCCCCGCCGCTTTCGATCCCACCAGCCGCACGCAGCCGCCGTGCGAGCTGCCGATGATCTTGACGTCGAAGCCGGCTTCCAGCGGCTTGAGCCAGCGGTGGATCATGCCGACCGCCGCATCGGCCTTGCCGGTGGCAATCGATTCCAGCAGCTGGTCGGTCGAGCCGCTGTAGTTGATCAGGTCGACCTGCAGGCCGTTCTTCTCGAAGAAGCCCTTCTCCTGCGCCACCACGATCGGCGTCAGGCAGAAAGAGTTCTGGTTCCACGCGAAGGTCAGCTTGCGCGGCGCCGACCAGGCCTGGCGGCCAAGGATCAGCGACGGCGCGGCGATGGCCGCGGCGCCGGCCAGCCGCAGCACGCTGCGCCGGCGCGGGTCGGCGTGATTGTTGTTGTCCTGGCTCATGGTGAGACTCCCCGTCTTCGTTGTGTTGTGTGGTGAGGCCATCAGGCGGCCTTGCGCTCCGCCCGCTGCGCGGCGTCGTGCTGTGCCACCAGCTCGCGCACGCGCGGGATCAGCTCGCGGCCATAGTCGATGGCGTCTTCGAGCGGATCGAAGCCGCGGATCAGGAAGGTGGTGACGCCCAGTTCGTAGTACGCCAGCAGGGCCTGCGCCACCTGCTCCGGCGTGCCGACCAGGCCGGTGGAGTTGGAGCGCCCGCCGGTCTCGCGCGCGATCGCGGTCCACAGGCGCTGGTCGACCCGGTCGCCTTTGTCGGCCGCCGCGAGCAGGCGCCGTGCCCCTTCGCTCTGCTGCGGGCCGCCGCGGCTGTAGCCGGCCTGCACGCGCAGGGCGCGGGTGCGCTCTAGGATGCTGTCGGCGCGGGCCCACGCTTTTTCTTCGGTCTCGGCCAGCACCGGGCGGAATGACACCGAGAAGCGCACCGTGCGGCCGTGCTGCGCGGCTTCGGCACGCACGCGGCCGGTCAGCTCGCGCACCTGCTCGAGCGACTCGCCCCACAGCGCGTAGACGTCGGCATGCTTGCCGGCCACGGCCAGCGCCGCTTCCGAGGCGCCGCCGAAATAGATCGGCACATGCGGCTGCTGCACGGGCTTGACCTCCGAAAAGCCCTGCGTAAAGCGATAGAACTGGCCTTCATGGTCGAACGGCGCGGGCTCGGTCCAGATGCGGCGCAGGATGTGCAGGTACTCGTCGGTGCGCGCATAGCGCTGGTCATGGTCGAGGAAGTCGCCGTCGCGCTGCTGCTCGCTGTCCGAGCCGCCGGAGATGAAGTGCACCCCGAGGCGGCCGCCGCTGAACTGGTCAAGCGTGGCGATCTGGCGCGCGGCCAGCGTCGGTGCGGTAAAGCCGGGGCGGTGCGCCAGCATGAAGTGGATGCGCTCGGTCACGCTGGCCGCGTAGGCGATGGTCAGCGTGGCCGACGGCCCGGTGGAATGGTGCGGCACCAGGATGCGGTCGAAGCCGGCCTGCTCGTGGGCCTGGGCAAAGGCGCGCACATAGTCGCGATCGATCACCGGACCTGACGGCGGATGGATCTCGGACTGCTTCTGGCTCTGGATCATGCCGATGAAATCGACGCTCATGCGCGCTCTCCTGTGTTCGGTGAGGGCGGCAGCGTGACCGCCCGGATGGTGTTGGGCTGAGGCAGAAAGTACGACAGGCGCGCGCGCTCGCTAACGAATAAAAACGACGGTCCATATTCAATAAGCGTCGTTTTCGTAATGCGGTGCCTGCGCTACGCTAGGCGGCATTCGGTGCGAGCAGCGCGCCTCGTCGTCATCCTTCCCGGAGTCTTTTTCCATGTCTTTAGCGTCTACCCTGCGCAGGCTGCCCAGCAGCGAAGCGCGCCTCGGCGAGGTACTGGCCGGGCTGTCCACGCGCTTTGCCGCCAGTGCCGGCGCGCACGATGCCGCTGCCAGCTTTCCGCACGACAACTTTGCGCAGTTGCACGCCAATGGCCTGATAGCGCAAGTGGTGCCGCACGCGCAGGGCGGCGGCGGGGCGGGCCTGGCGCAGGCGCGCCGCATCGTGGCCGCGGTGGCGGGCGGCGATGCCGCTACGGCGCTCGTGCTGACCATGACCTACTTGCAGCACCGCGCGATCGCCCGCGCCGATTCGCACTGGCCGCAGACCGTGCGCGACCAGGTCTTTGCCAGCGCGGTGCAAAACGGTGCGCTGATCAACGCGTTGCGGGTGGAACCGGAACTGGGATCGCCGGCACGCGGCGGCCTGCCGGCCACGGTGGCCACGCGCGTGGCCGACGGCTGGCGCATCAGCGGGCGCAAGCTGTACAGCACCGGCATTCCGGCGCTGCGCTGGCTGGCGGTATGGGCGCGCACCGATGAGCCTCAGCCGCGCGTGGGCGTGTTCCTGGTGCCCGGACCGGCGGCCGGCATCGCGGGCGTGCGCATCGTCGAGAACTGGAACCACCTTGGCCTGCGCGCTTCAGGCAGCCATGAGACCGTGCTCGACAACGTCTGGATCCCGCCTGACCACGCGGTCGATATTCGTTCGCCCTCAGCATGGGCGCCGGCCGGCGCCAGCCAGGCCGACATCGACGCCAACGCAGACCAGCAGGCCTGGATGATCGTGCTGCTGGGCAGCCTCTATGACGCGGTGGCACGCGCTGCCGCCGCATGGATCGGCGATTTCGTTCGCGAGCGCGCGCCCGGCAGCCTGGGCGCGCCGCTGGCCACGCTGCCGCGCGTGCAGGAAGCCATCGGCGAGATCGCCGCGTTGCTGCGGACCGATCAGGTGTTGCTGGACGATGCCGCCGCGCGCACTGACGCGGGCGAGGCGCCCACGCCGGCCGACGGCGGGCTGCTCAAGTACACGGTGACGGGCAATGCGATCCGCGCGGTGGAGCTGGCGCTTCAGCTCTCGGGCAACCACGGCCTGAGCCGCAACAACCCGCTCGAGCGCCACTACCGCGACGTGCTATGCAGCCGCATCCATACGCCGCAGAACGATTCCATCCTGGTCGCCGCCGGGCGTGCGCAGCTTGGCCTGTAAGCGCGGGCCTGCCTGGCCGTGCTATGTTTGCAGCAGCACCGCCCCAAAGAGGGCCGCGCCGCAGGCGCCCGGCGCGCCGGCAAACCAGAACGAGACACTTCGGAGTCATTCCCATGGGCAGCACCCCCACCCCCGACAGGCTCGCGCCGCTGCGCGACTTCATCACCGGCCTGGCCGAGCTGCTGGACCAGCACCCGGACGAGCCCCGCATCCTGCGCGAAGGCGGGGCGCTGCTGGCAAAGCTGGTCGCGCGCGACGACTGGCTGCCCGAAGCCTGGGCCCAGTCGCATCCCGAGTACTACCAGCAGCACCTGCTGCATTGCGATTCCGCCGAACGCTTCTCGGTCGTCAGCTTTGTCTGGGGGCCGGGCCAGCGCACGCCCATCCACGACCACACCGTTTGGGGCCTGATCGGCATGCTGCGCGGCGCGGAAGACTCGCAGCCGTTCGCGCTCGACGCCGGCGGCCGGCCTGTACCGCATGGCGACGCCGTGCGCTTGCTGCCCGGGCAGGTCGAGGCCGTGTCGCCCACGGTCGGCGATATCCACCTTGTCAACAACGTGCATGACGACCGCGTCTCGGTCAGCATCCATGTGTACGGCGCCAATATCGGTGCGGTGCGCCGTTCGGTCTATGCCGAGGACGGCACGCGCAAGCCCTTTGTCTCCGGCTATTCCAACCGGACCCTGCCCAACCTTTGGGACCGTTCCCGCGAAGTCGCCCAGTCATGACCACGATTACTGCTACGCAAGCCGCACCGGCCTTTCCGACGTACTCGCGCGACGCGGTGCGCAAGGCGCTGCTCAACCGCGACGAGATCGCCTTGATCGATGTGCGCGAGGAAGATCCCTTCGCGCAGGAACACCCGCTATGGGCGGCCAATTTCCCGCTGTCCAGGCTTGAGATCGAGGCGTGGGCACGTATCCCGCGCCGCGACACGCTGATCGTCGTCTACGGCGAATACGCCGGCACTGACCTGGCGCCGCCCGCCGCGGCCGTGCTGCGCGAGCTGGGCTATACGCGCGTGCACCTGCTGGAAGGCGGACTGAGCGCATGGATCGACGACGGCGGCGAGGTGTTCCGCGACGTCAACGTGCCGAGCAAGTCGTTCGGCGAAGTCGTCGAAGCCAGGCGCCACACGCCGTCGCTGGCGGCCGAGGAAGTGCAGGCATTGATCGACACCAAGGCCGATGTGGTGATCGTCGATGCGCGCCGCCTCGACGAGTACCAGACCATGAGTATTCCCACCGCGACCAGCGTGCCGGGGGCCGAACTGGTGCTGCGCGTGCGCGAGCTGGCGCCCGATCCGCACACGCGCGTGATCGTCAACTGCGCCGGGCGCACGCGCAGCATCATCGGCACGCAGTCGCTGGTCAACGCGGGCATCCCCAACCCGGTGGCGGCGTTGCGCAACGGCACCATCGGCTGGACCCTGGCCGGCCAGCAACTGGACCACGGTGCCAGCCGCCGCGCCCCCGCCGCGGTCAGCGACGCCAACCGCGACAGCGCCTGCCGCGGCGCGCGCGAGATCGCCGACCGGGCCGGCGTGCGCCGTATTGCGCTGGCCCAGATCGAAACGCTGCAGCAGCCCGGCCGCACCGTGTACCGCTTTGATGTCCGCACGCCCGAGGAATTCGCCGACGGCCACCTGCCGGGCTTTGTCAACGCGCCGGGCGGCCAGCTGGTGCAGGAGACCGACCATTCCGCTCCGGTGCGCGGCGCGCGCATCGTGCTGGCGGATGATGACGACGTGCGCGCCAGCATGACCGGCTCATGGCTGGCGCAGATGGGTTGGGACATCTGGGTGGTGGAACCGGTGGCGGCGGCAGAGCGTAGCGAAACCGGCGCGGTCAGCGCACCGGTGCCGGCGTCAGCGCCGGTATCGATCGTCACTGCAGCGGAACTGGCCACGTGGCTTGACGCAGGCGATGGCAGCACCGCTGTCCTCGACTTCACCACCAGCGCCAACTACGTCAAGCGCCATATTCCCGGCGCGTACTTCGTCATTCGCGCCCAGCTGGCCGACGCGCTGCCACGCATCCCGCAGCCCAGGCGCTACGTGCTCACCTGCGGATCGAGCCTGCTGGCGCGCTTTGCCGCCGCCGACCTGCGGCGCCTGACCGATGCGCAAGTGTTGGTGCTGGAAGGCGGCACCCAGGCGTGGATTGCAGCGGGACTGCCGCTGGAAAGCGGGGAAACGCGCCTGGCCTCGGAACGCACCGACCGCTACCGCCGGCCGTATGAGGGCACCGACAACCCGCGCGAGGCGATGCAGGGCTACCTGGACTGGGAGTTCGGCCTGATCGCGCAACTGGAGCGCGACGGGACGCATGGGTTCAGGGTGGTGTAGGGCCGCTGCATGATATGCACTGACGCTGCATATCATGCAGCGAGGCCGGCGACGGGGCGAGACCGGAAGGCCTAGAGGCGGAGCAGCAGACGCATGGCCTCTTCCACCTTGCGCAGGTGATTGGCCGCCAGCGTGGCCACCGGCCGGCCGCCCATGAACCGGCGATTGGACACCGCTCGGACCTGGTCGATCAACAGGTCCGTCTCATAGGCTAGGCCAGGCAGCTTGCCCAGCGCGACCCGCAACGGAAAACAATCCTCGCGCTCGATTTGTGATGTGCCCGGCACGATGATCGTGGTCGGATGGCCGGCGTCATTGAGCAAATCCGTCTGGATGACCAGTGCCGGCCGGTTGCGCTTGGCCGGCTCTTCCCGATGCGTCTGTGGATTGAGGTCGACCTCCCAGATCTGCCCGCGCTTCAGCTCAGTCAAGCCCGTCTCCGGCCGATCCGTCCATGTCTTCACTGGCGGCAAGGTGCTTTGCCGAGAGCTTGCGGGAAAGCATGGCGATACGGGAGGCCATTTCCCGCTCGTTTTTCTCGCGCACGGCATCGCGGATGTAGTCGGAAGTTTTTTGTCCCGATGCCTTTGCCAGCGCGCGAGTCTGGTCGGCCAGTTCTTCGCCGGCACGGAAGGACAACGTCGTTCCTTGCATGAATGGCTCCGTACTTCGGTAATACGGAAGTATAGCGCTCATTTGTCCCTCATTTTTGTATTACAAAACCACTAACAGATGGGTGCTCAGACCGGCTTACAGGGTTTGGAAGCAGTGACCAGAGCGTAGCTGGGGGAGCGAATTGGGCAGAAATTAGAGGAGTCTGAAAGCCCTCGCCCGCGCCGATCTCTCTGCAGCAAGGGAACGAACGTAACGATTCCCTGTCAATCGTCATCGTTACGTTACAATGCTGTCCTGCAGCATCCCACCGGCCAGCCCCGACAGCGGGCCCCGGCAGCGATGCCGTCAATGCCCCCGATCCAATGCGACTGTTGTTCCTCCTGCTGACTGCCATGTGCTTGTCGCTGCTCTCCTTCGGAGCAGTGGCGGACGCGCGCGCGGCGTTGCAGGCGCAGGCCAGCGTTGACCTGGTGGACCTGGCGGCGGTGCAGCCTGTCGACGACCTGGGCCGGATCATCGTGCCCGGCGACGACGGCTTGCATGACGACGATATCTGCGACGACCCACCCCCCGGGTATTGCAATATCTGGTCGGCGGACCTGCTCGATCCCCTCGACCTGCTCGACGAGATCGAGGAATCCAGTGCCCTGATTGCCTTGCCGCCAGTGAAGCTGCTGCTGCCTTCTGGCGACGTCGCCCAGCATCCGCCTGGCCGCGCCGAGCCGCCGCCTTCGGCCTTCTTCCGGCCACCCATTTCCCGCGCCTGAGCGTTTCCTGCGCCCGCACCGCACGCGCTGCCGCATGCAGCCGCCGTGCCGTGGGCCGCGCCCCCTTGTCTGATATCGCCAGCCTGCCTGCTGCCTGACCGCGCGGGCAAGCCGCTGCCGTTGTGCGTCCTGCCGTGATTGCGTCCAAGTGACCGCTCGCCCCGGGGCGAGCGGCAGTATGGCGACAGGCAGCCGTATTGCTTGCTTTCCCGACTCATGACAACAACCAAGCTGACCCTGATCGCGTCGCTTTCGCTGATCGCGCTCGCCGCTGCCCCGGCCCATGCCGGCGCGCAAGGCGGGGTGTCCCCGAAGCCAACGGACGCGGCCGGTGCCGCGCCTGCCGCCCCCGCACTCCTGACCAAACCTGCTGCCGCACCCATGCCGGGCTCCGCCATCCTGGCGGCCACGGCGGTGCCCAAGCCCGCATCCGCCGTATCGGCCGGCGCCCAGGCGGGGCCCGCCTACTCGCTGCCCCAACTGCTCGACCTGGCCCAGTCCACCAACAAGGGCGTGGCCGCCGCCGAGGCCGGTGTCGATGCCGCCAGCGCCGCCATCAGCAGCGCGCGTGCCTATCCCAACCCGCAGGTGGAGGTGATGTACGGCCGCTTGTCCGGCAAGCAGCCGGGCGTGACCAGCGGCAATGCGCCCAGCTACGCCGTGGTGCAGAAGCTGGACTACCCGCACCAGCGCAGCCTGCGCGAGGCCATGGCCACCCGCGGGCTGGAGTCGTCGCAGGCCATGCGGCAAGGCTTCCGGGCCGACCTGGCCGCCCGCGTGAAGACCGCCTACTACGACGTGCTGCGCCGCGAGAGCGAGCTGCATGCCGCCGAGGAAGACCTGGCGATGATGCGCCAGATCCATTCGCGGGCGCGGCTGCGCGTGGAGGTGGGCGAGGCGCCGCGCTATGAACTGATCAAGGCCGAGACCGAACTGCTGGCTTCGCAGAAGAACCAGCAGACCGCCGAGTTGCGCGTCAACCAGGCCAAGGCCGCGCTGCGCCAGCAGGTGGGCGGTGCCATGCCGGGCCAGTATTCGCTGGCCGGCTCCCTGGGCCAGTCGCCCGACGTGCCGCCGCTGCCGGTGCTGCGCGACACCATGACCGCCAGCAATGCCGAACTGGTCCAGCGCCGCATGGAGCTGGAGCGCGCACAGCTGGGCGTGAACTACCAGAAGTCGCTGCGCTGGCCCGAGGTGGCGGTGCGCGCCAGCACCGACCGCCAGCCTGACAACAACGTCTCGCAGATCGGCCTGGTCCTGACCATCCCGCTGTGGGACCGCCGCAGCGGCCCGGTGGGCGAAGCCACGGCGCAGGCCACGCAGGCGCGCAGCGCCCTGGAAGCGCGTGAGTTCGAGCTGACGCAGGAGCTGGAGGCCGCCTACCGCCAGTACGAGATCAACCAGGCCCAGGTGACGGCGCTTGAGTCTGGCATCGTGCGCGAGGCCGAGTCGGCGCTGGGCGTGGCCGAATCCGCCTACCGCTTCGGCGAGCGCGGCATCCTGGACTACCTCGATGCCCAGCGCGTGCTGCGCGGCGCGCGCAATGAGCTGATTGCCGCCCAGTACGACGTGCAGGTGGCCGCCATCCAGATCGAAAAGCTTATGTCGACCGCCCCGGGCGCTACCGCAGCGCCGGGCCTGCAGCCGACCTCCACCATCGAACAGAAATAACCATGCGTCTCAATTTCCTGCTTTCGCTGACGGCCGCTGCCGTCCTGACGTTCAGCCTGGCGGCCTGCTCCGACAAACCTGAACCCGTTGCCGAAGCGCCCAAGTTGCCGCCGGGCGTGATCCAGCCCGAGGGCAACCTGCAGAAGGGGCTGAAGGTGGCGCCGGTGGCCACCTCCCCGTTCAGCGAGATGCTGCGCGTGGCCGGCCGTGTCGACTTCGACGAGCAGCGCGTGGCGCGCATCGGCGCCAGCGTGACCGGCCGCGTGACCGACCTCTATGCCACCCTGGGCCAGGAAGTGAAGGCCGGCCAGGTGCTGGCGCGCCTGCACAGCAGCGAGCTGGGCGCGGCGCAGATGGCCTTCCTGAAGAGCGAGGCCCAGACCGAGCTGCAGGGCCGCAACGCCGAGCGTGCGCGCCAGCTGTTTGCCGCCGACGTGATCGGCCGCGGCGAGCTGCAGCGCCGCGAGAGCGAACTGGCGATTGCCTCGGCCGAGATGCGCGCCTATCGCGACCAGCTACGCGTGCTGGGCATGTCGCAGGCATCGATCGCCGATCTGGCCAGGAGCGGCAGCATCAATTCGCATTCGCCGGTGTTTTCCAGCATCAGCGGCACCGTGGTCGAGCGCAACGTGGCGCAAGGACAGGTGGTGCAGCCGGCCGATGCGCTCTATACCGTGGCAGACCTGTCGCGCGTATGGGTGGTGGCCGAAGTGCCAGAGCAGCAGGCCGCCCAGGTGGCCGAAGGGCAGAGCGTTGACATCGAGGTGCCTTCGCTTGGCAACGGTGCGGGCAGCAAGAACATTACCGGCAAGCTGATCTACGTCGGCCGCACGGTCAACCCACAGTCGCGCACGGTGCTGGTCCGTACCGAGCTGGAGAACCGCGAAGGCCGCCTCAAGCCTGCCATGCTGGCCAGCATGCTGATCGCCGGCAAGCCGGTCGACCAGCTGGTGATCCCGGCCGCCTCGGTGGTGCGCGATGGCAATGACGAGCTGGTCTATGTCGAGATGCCGGGCAACAAGTACCGTCTCACCAAGGTCAAGCTGGGCGCCGAGAGCGACGGCATGCGCGTGGTGCAGAACGGTGTGAAGGCCGGCGACCGCATCGTGGTCGATGGCGCCTTCCATCTCGACAACGAGCGCAAGCGCCTCGAGCAAGGGTAATCGGCCATGATGAAATCCCTAGTCGAAGCCGCCATCAAGCAGCGGCTGGTGGTGTGCGTGATTGCCGTGGTGCTGTTCTTCTTCGGCCTGCGCGCTGCCACCAAGCTGTCGGTGGATGCTTTCCCCGATGTCACCAACGTGCAGGTGCAGATCGCCACCGAAGCCGCGGGCCGCTCACCCGAGGAAGTCGAGCGTTTTGTCACCGTGCCGGTGGAAATGGCCATGACCGGCCTGCCCGGACTGGAAGAGATGCGCTCGCTGAACAAGGCGGGCCTGTCGCTGATCACGCTGGTGTTTACCGATGCCACCGACGTGTACTTTGCCCGCCAGCTGGTGATGGAGCGCCTGATCGAAGTGGGCGGGCGCATGCCGGAAGGCGTGTCGCCGGTCCTGGGCCCGGTTTCCACCGGCCTGGGCGAGGTCTACCAGTACACGCTGGACCGTGCCGACGACGGCAACCGCGAACTGACGCAGGAAGAGCTGGCCGAGCGCCGCATCGCCCAGGACTGGGTGGTGCGCCCGCTGCTGCGCTCGATTCCGGGCGTGGCCGAGATCAACTCGCAGGGCGGCTACGTGCGCCAATATCAGGCGCTGGTCAACCCGGAACGCATGCGCCACTACCAGATCTCGACCCAGCAGGTCTATGAGGCGCTGGCGCGCAACAACGCCAACTCCGGCGGCGGCGTGCTGCCGCACTATGCCGAGCAGTACCTGATCCGCGGCGTGGGCCTGGCCCGCGGCGTGGATGACCTGGGCAGCATCGTGCTCAAGGAGATCAACGGCACGCCGGTGTACCTGCGCGACGTGGCCAACGTCACCATCGGGCATGAGGTGCGGCAGGGCGCGCTGGTCAAGAACGGGCAGACCGAGGCGGTCGGCGGCATCGTCATGATGATGCGCGGCGGCAATGCCAAGGAGGTGGTCAGCCGCGTGAAGGCACGCGTGGCCGAGATCAACGAGCGCGGCATGCTGCCGGGCAAGCTGCAGATCGTGCCGTACTACGATCGCAGCGAACTGGTCGACTCCGCACTGTGGACCGTGACCAAGGTGCTGCTGGAAGGCGTGGTGCTGGTGGTGATCGTGCTGTTCCTGTTCCTGGGCGACGTGCGTTCGTCGCTGATCGTGCTGGCCACGCTGGTATTGACGCCCTTGCTGACCTTCATGGTGATGAACGAGGTGGGCCTGTCGGCCAACCTGATGTCGCTGGGGGGGCTGGCCATTGCCATCGGCCTGATGGTCGACGGCTCGGTGGTGGTGGTCGAGAACGCGTTCGAGCGGCTCGGCCACAAGGAGCCGGGCCTCACCAAGACCGAGATCCTGGTCAAGGCCGTGCAGGAAGTGGCCACGCCGGTGATCGTGGGCGTGGGCATCATCATCCTGGTGTTCCTGCCGCTGATGACGCTGTCGGGGATGGAAGGCAAGATGTTTGCGCCGCTGGCGTTCACCATCTCGATCGCATTGGCGATCTCGCTGTTCCTGTCGCTGACGCTGTCGCCGGTGCTGTCGTCGTACCTGCTCAAGGGCGGCGCGGAGCACGACACGCATGTGATCGCCTTCATGAAGCGCCACTACCTGCGCCTGCTGCACTGGGCGCTGGGCAACAGCCGCAAGACGGTGCTCTGCGCGGTGGCGGCTTTCGTCGCCACGCTGGCGATCGTGCCGCTGCTGGGCACCTCGTTCATTCCGGAAATGAAGGAAGGCTCGATCGTGCCGGCGATCGACCGCGTGCCCAATATCTCGCTGGAAGAGTCGATCAAGCTGGAGAAGGAAGCCAACAAGCTGGTGCTGAGCGTGCCGGGCGTGAAGTCGGTAGTGTCCGGCGTGGGCCGCGGCGAAAGCCCGGCCGACCCGCAGGGCCAGAACGAGTCGACCCCGATCGCCAGCCTGAAGGACCGCGACGAGTGGCCCGACGGCTGGACCCAGGACGATATCGCCAACGCCATCCGCGACAAGCTCAAGGCCATTCCCGGCGTGCAGATCGTGATGGCGCAGCCGATCTCGGACCGCGTCGACGAAATGGTCAGCGGCGTGCGTTCGGACGTGGCGGTGAAGGTGTTCGGCGACGACCTGGACAAGCTGCGCGAGCTGGCGGGCGAGATCGCCCGCGTGGCCGGCGGCATCCAGGGCTCGCAGGACATTCGCATCGAGCGCGTGTCGGGGCAGCAGTACCTGTCGATCGAGATCGACCGCCAGGCGATTGCGCGATACGGGCTGAACGTGTCCGACATCCATGACGTGATCGAGATCGCCATCGGCGGCAAGCGCGCCACGGACATCTTCGAAGGCGAGCGCCGCTTTGCCGCGGCGGTGCGCCTGCCGGAGGAGTTCCGCAACAACGAGCAGGCCATCCGCCAGCTGCTGGTGTCCACGCCCAACGGCACCCAGGTGCCGCTGCAGAGCGTGGCCAGGATCGAGGTCAACGACGGCCCGGCCCAGATCAGCCGCGAAATGGCCAAGCGCCGCGTGGTGGTGATGATCAACGTGAAGGACCGTGACCTCGGCGGCTTCGTGGCCGAGCTGCAGCAGGCCACCGGCGCCAAGGTGAAGCTGCCCGAAGGCTACTACCTGGAGTGGGGCGGTCAGTTCCAGAACATGGAACGCGCCATGGGCCACCTGAAGATCATCGTGCCGGTGACCATTGCCGCGATCTTCTTCCTGCTGTTCCTGCTGTTCAACTCGCTGCGCTTTGCCACGCTGATCATCACGGTGCTGCCGTTTGCCTCCATCGGCGGCATCATCGGGTTGTTCGTTACTGGCGAATACCTGTCGGTGCCGGCCTCGGTAGGCTTTATCGCGCTGTGGGGCATGGCGGTGCTGAACGGGGTGGTGCTGGTGTCGTATATCCGCACGCTGCGCGACTCGGGTTTGTCGGTCGATGAGGCGGTGGTGCAGGGCGCGACTCAGCGTTTCCGCCCGGTGATGATGACCGCGACCATTGCGATGCTGGGCCTGGTGCCGTTCCTGTTCTCGACGGGGCCGGGCTCGGAGGTGCAGCGTCCGCTGGCGGTGGTGGTGATCGGCGGGTTGATTACGTCGACGCTGCTGACGCTGGTGATGGTGCCTACGCTGTATCGCTGGTTTGATGATCGCAGGCCGGATCCGACCAGGGATGTGCCGGTGTAAGGCGACATCGTCTCGCGTCGCGCTGGTCTCGCGTCCCGCTGGTTTGCTCCCCTCTCCCGCAAGCGGGAGAGGGAGCACCCAATCGGTAGTCTGTGCGGCGCATGCTTGCCGGTATCTTCAAGACAAACGCCCCATGCTTGGC
This sequence comes from Cupriavidus sp. FW305-F7, assembly GCF_058782875.1. Lineage (NCBI taxonomy): Bacteria > Pseudomonadati > Pseudomonadota > Betaproteobacteria > Burkholderiales > Burkholderiaceae > Cupriavidus > Cupriavidus sp. FW305-F7. Next base: position 22,878 of record NZ_JBYSYC010000006.1, read on the forward strand.
ATGGGGCGTTTCTTTTTTGCACAGCCGCCTTATTCAATAACCGTAATACGGCTGCTGCTGTTCGTAATACCCCGGCGGCTGCGGACCGCAAGGCACGTAGGCACGGTCGTAGTCGCGGTAGCAATAGCCTGGCGGCGCTGCCGGCGGTGCGTATGAGACGGGAGCCGGCGCGTAGGTCACCGGCGCCGGGGCGTAGGTGACAGGGGGCGGTGCCGCCATGACTGGCGCCGAAGCCAGGGCCGCGCCAAAGGCCAGGCCGACCAGGGCGCCGACAGCCAGCATCGCTCCGGCATTCGAGCCGCCGCCGTGGTGGTAGCGGTCGCGCGCCGACGCCGGGCCGGCTGCCACCAGCGCCACGCTCAGGGCAACCGCTGAAACGATTCGGGTGGAGGGGCGCATATCGGACTCCTTCTGATGCAGCTTGTGTGCATTCATGATGGACGCAAAGTGCCCCTCAATGTGTTTCGGCGCGGCCGGCGACTTGTTAGGGTTGTAACGGCTGCTTTAATGCCGGTGCTGGTCAGCCGGCGGCCAGCGCGCGCTCTGGCTCCTGCCCGAATGGCGGCATGTTTTCCAGCCGCAGCGATTGCGGCACCGACAGCGAGATGTCGGCGGCGCGCAGGCGCTTGAGGATCTCGAACAACAGGTCGCTGCGCGTGTTGGCGGCGATGCGGGGGCTGCCGACATAGCCCGTCACCGACAGCGTGATGCCGTTGGGCGCCAGCTGGCTGAACATGACTGAGGGAGCCGGCACGTCGAGGATGGTCTCGTTCTCGCGGTAGACATCCAGCAGCAGGTCGCGCAGCTGTTCGGGGTCGGTATTCAGGGGGAAGGTGAGTTGCAGCGACGCCACCCCCTGGGTGCTGTTGCTCATGGTCACGTTGCGCAGGTTTTGCGAGATCAGCTGCGAGTTGGGCACGATCACGGTGGAGCGGTCGCCCAGCTGGATCTCGGTGGCGCGCACGTTGATGCGGCGGATATCGCCCTCCACGCCGGCAATGCTGACCATGTCGCCCACCTTGACCGGCCGCTCGGTCAGCAGGATCAGGCCGGAGACGAAGTTCTTCACGATCTCCTGCAGGCCGAAGCCGATGCCCACCGACAGCGCGCTGACGATCCACGCCAGGTTGTCCCAGCGCACGCCCAGCAGCGACAGCACCAGCAGCACCAGCAACACATAGCCGACATTGCTGTACAGCGTGATCAGCGAGGCGCGCAGGCCCGGCTCCTTGCAGACCTTGGGCAGCAGTTCCCCATCGAGCCAGCGCCGCACCGAGCGCAGCAGCCAGATGCCGACTCCGAGAGCGATCAGCGCATTCAGGATGCGGTCGGGCATGATGTTGAGGCTGTGCAGCTTCTCGCCGCCCAGCACCATTACCAGGCTGTTGAGCAGGTCCGCGGGTGTGGTGCCGAAGCCGCCTGTCAGCAGCGCCAGCACCGCCACCAGCAGCAGCACGCTGGCGCCGATGCCTGACAGGATGGTGGACGCCTGCTCCAGGTGCGAATCGTCCACGCCGAACAGCTGCTTGATGACGCGCCCGCTGGCGTAGTTGGTCGAGAGCAGGCTTTCGCAGACGTCGCGCGTAACCTGGGTCAGCAAGTACAGGCTGCACAGCACGATGTCGAACCAGACCAGCTCGTAGGTCAGGAAGCGCGCAAAGCTGATATAGCCGGCCAGCAGCGCCACCACCGACACCAGCACGATGACCGACACGCCGGCGTGGATCATGCCCGCCAGGGTGGCGCGCGCCTCGGGCCGCTCGCCCGCGGCGGCCAGCACGTTGCGCACGCGGTTGGCGCGCAGCAGCGCGGCGCCGATGGTCAGCACCACCACCAGCGACACCAGCCCGCGCCACAGCAGCGTGACCTGGACGCTGGTATCGGCAATGCGGTTCAGTTGCTCGAGCGTGCCGGCCAGCAGCAGCAGGCCGGCCAGCACGGCGGGGAACGGCTTCATCGCCAGCGCGACCGGATCGGCCAGCGCCGGCAGGCGCCAGGAGGGATGGCGCGTGCACAGCAGCGCGCGCCCCAGGCCCGCGATCAGCGCGCTGGTCAGCGTCAGCTTGAGCAGCTGGCCGTACAGCTCTGTCAGGTCCGGCGGCAGTTCATAGCTGCGCGTAAAGGCGTTGTAGACGAGTTGCACCGCCAGCCCGGTGGTGCACAAGGTGGCCAGGGTGGTGGCCAGCGCCAGGGCGCTGCGGCGCAAACGCGTCGCCGGCAGCTTGTTCAGGCAGAACCACGCCAGTGCCCGTTCGGCCAGGCGCCGGCCCAGGGTCCATACGGCCAGGGCCAGCAGCAGCAAGGCGATGGTGGCGGCGCGCTGTGACGGCTGCCAGGCCAGTTGCGCCATTGGCACCACCTGGTCGGTAAAGGTGGCCAGGCGCGCCTGGTCTTCCTGCGTCGGGCTGGCCAGCGGCTTCCAGAACTGCGGATTCAGGATGCTCTCGGAGCGCAGCGCGAGCTGGTCCTTGATCTGGCTGCGCTGCAGCCGCGCCAGCTGGTCGCTCAGGTTTGCGATGTTCGCCTTGCTCTCGCCCGCCTGCTTGAGTTGTGCGTCAAGCTGGGCACGGCGCGCATTCAGTTCGGCGCGCTGCCTGACGACCGCAGGCGCTTCCTTGGTGGTGCCGTCCGCCGGTGGCGGACCCAGCACGTCCAGCTGCGCCTGCAGCTGCGCACGCTGCGGCGTCAGGGCCGAAGACAGCTTGGCGACGTCGGCACTGAGCTTTTGCAGCGCTTCTTCGAGTTCATGCAGCCTGGTGTTGCCATCCGGGTCGGAGGCCTGCTGCTTGATGCGGTCCTGCTCGGTCTGCAAGCGCTTGAGTTCGGCGGTGGCCTCGCCGTGGGTGATGGCGGGCGCCTGCTGGGCGCCGGCCTCTGAAGCCGCTTCGGATGCCGGGGCGGCCAGGGCGGCGGGCAGCGTGGCCGGCATCAGGTGGCATAGCGCAGCGAACGCAAGGCCCAGTGCGAGCCGTGAAACTTTGCTCATGGCGGAATCTCGTCGGATGGTGACGGCTTGCGGCGGCTCCGGCATCGGCAAGGCATCGCGCTGGCATGCGTCGGATGCGGCGGCGATGGGATGCGGGAACGGCCGGAACACCGGCAATGAACACGGGAAGGGATGACCGCTCGCTGGCGCTCCCTTCGGCGAAGTCTGGTCAGGGCACGAAGCGCGGCGGGCTGCCTGGCAGGCCGGTGCGCGTGACACGGGACGTGCTGACCGATGGCGGCGGGGCCCAGGGGAAAACGGTAAACGGCCTTGCCGCGGTTCGCAGAATTATACGAAAGCGGATGCGCCACCCAGCTCCGAGGGGTGCCGGATGGTGCACTGGCTGACATTTTGATACGGATACGCGCGCGCGGCGCGCGGTGCAGGGCCGGGCGCCAGCCGGCGCGGCCTGCGGGAATGGCATTACCATCACGGTTTTCGGGCCGCAGGCGGCCCATTGTCATCACCAGGAGAAGGCATGACTGTTCCGTCAGGCACGGAAAAGACGCAGCTCGGCGGCGAGGCCGGGCAGATTGAAATGTTGGTCGACCGTCCCGCCGGCGCGCCGCGAGGCATCGCCGTGGTGGCGCATCCGCATCCGCTGCTGGGCGGCTCGGCCACGCACAAGGTGCCGCACCAGCTGGCCAAGGCGCTGGTGGCACGCGGCTTCCTGACGGTGCGGCCGAATTTCCGCGGGGTCGAGGGGTCCGCGGGCGAGCATGACCAGGGCAGCGGCGAGGCGCAGGACATGCTCGCCGTCATCGCCCATCTGCGCGAGGCCCATCCCGGCCTGCCGCTGGCACTGGCAGGCTTTTCCTTTGGTGCGTTCGTGATGGCCCATGTCGCCGCCACGCTGGCGGCGCAGTCCGTGCCGATCCGGCACCTGGTGCTTGCCGGCACGCCTTACGGCACCGTCAAGGCGCATCGCAGCTATGACACGCCGGCCGTGCCCGCCGATTGCCTGGTGGTCCATGGCGAGCGTGACGAGCGCGCGGAACTCGGCGCGCTGTTCGACTGGGCGCGCCCGCAGGGGCTGCCCGTGGTGGTGGTGCCGGGGGCGGACCACTTCTTTACCGGCAAGCTGCCGCTGCTGGTCCGTATCGTCGGCGGGTACCTGGATCGCCCCGATGCGGGGGCGGCCGCCTGACAGCTCAGGGTCGAGGCCTCAGGCGTTCGGCACCGCCGGCGCGCCGGCGATCGGGTCGGGATGGATCTGCATCAGCGCGGCGCGCTTCTCCAGCAAGTGCTGGCGCAGGATGGCCGACAGCCGCTTGCCGTCGCGGGCTTCCAGCGCGCGGATCATCTCCTCGTGGTCGTGCACGGCGCGGTCCCATTTGCCGGGCTGGTGGTTGGAGCGGAAACGCATCGCCTTGAGCCGCCGGTTGAGCGTCAGGTAGGTCTGCTGTAGCGTCTGGTTGCGCGCGGCCTCGGCAATGCGGTCATGGATTTCCTGGTTGCGGGCGTAATAGCCGGGCAGGTCGTTCTGCGCGCGGCAGGCAAGCATGGCGTAGTGCAGCGCCTTGATCTCGGCCAGCTCCGGCGGCGTGATGCGCTCGCACGCCAGCTCCCCGGCAAAGGCCTCCAGGCCGCTCATCAGCTCGAAGGCTTCCCAGGCCTCGGCCTCGCTCATCCGTGACACGCTCGCGCCGCGGTTGGGCGAGATCTCGATCAGCCCCTCGGCGGCCAGCACCTTCAGCGCCTCGCGCAGCGGCGTGCGCGAGATGCCCAGCGTTTCACACAGCTCGCGCTCATTGAGCTTCATGCCCGGCGGCAGCACCCCCTCGACGATAAAGTTGCGCAGGTGGTCGACCACGGTGTCGTGCAGCCGCTGGCGCACGACCCTGGGCAGGAGCGGGGCGGCGGCCGCACCGGTGCCGTCCGGAGTTTGCATGCAATGTCCCTGTCATTGGCGTTGCGCCATTCTAAGACATTGCCGGCGGCCGGTGGCGCGCTCCTCGCCTAGCGTGCCGGACCGCGCAGCGGGATGCCGTTTTCGCGCGGCGCCTGGGAGCCTTCGCCCCGCCCGATCAGCGCCACCGACAACGCCGACACCACCCCCGCAAAGGCCACGTAGGCGCAGATCTGCCAGGGCTTGCCGCCGCCCGACCTGAGCAGTGCCGTGGCGATGATGGGCGTGATGCCGGACGCGAAGATCCCCGAGAACTGGTAGACGAACGAAATGCCGGTGTATCGCACCCTGGCATCGAACAGCTCGCAGAACAGCGCCGCTTCCGGGCCATAGACCGCGGCGTAGAGGATGCCGAACGGCACCACGATGGACAGCCACAGCAGCATGGTGTTGCCGCCGCTGTTCAGCATCAGCCAGAACGCCGGGAACGCGGACAAGGCCGTGATCAGCGAGCCCCAGAAATACACGCGGGTGCGGCCGATGCGGTCGGACAGGTGGCCGAAGAACGGAATGAAGAAGCACATCGCAATGGCCGCCGCCATCACACCGACCAGCGCTTCAGTCCGGCTGATATGGATGGTCTGAGTCAGGTAGGTGATCGAGAACACGCCGAAGATGTTGAAGAAGACCCCGTCGATATAGCGCGCGCCCATGCCCTTGAGGATATTGCCGGGGTAGCGCCGCATCATGTCGACAAAGGGAATCTGGGTCTCGGCATTGCGCTGCTTGATCACGGCGAATTCAGGCGTCTCCTTGACGTTGAGGCGGATATACATGCCCACGAACACCATCCCCGCTGAGATCAGGAAGGCCACGCGCCAGCCCCAGGCCAGGAACTGCGCATCGGTCAGGGTCAGCGACAGCAGCGCCACCACGCCGGATGCCAGGCACAGTCCGATCGCCAGCCCGATCTGCGGCAGCGACGCATAGAAGCCCCGTTTGCCCGGCGGCGCGTACTCATAGGCCATCAGCACCGCGCCGCCCCATTCGCCGCCCAGGCCGATGCCCTGCAGCACGCGCAGCAGCAGCAACAGGATCGGCGCCAGGATGCCGATGCTGTCGTAGGTCGGCACCAGTCCGATCAGGAAGGTGGACACGCCCATGATCATCAGCGTGATCACCAGCATGCTCTTGCGGCCGACCTTGTCGCCAAAGTGCCCGAAGATCACGCCGCCCAGCGGCCGCGTGACAAAGCCCACCGCAAAGGTTGTGTAGGCCAGCATGGTGGCCACCAGCGGGTCATTGCCGGGGAAGTACAGCTTGTTGAAGACCAGGCCGGCGACCACGCCGTACAGGAAGAAGTCATACCACTCGATGGTGGCGCCGAGCACGGACGCCAGCGCGACCTTGCGGATCGCCTGTTCGTTGGGGCTTGTCATGCTTGTCTCCTCTGGTGATGGGCGGCGTCCTCTGGAAGGATGGTTATGGACGCCGGATGCACTGCAGGGTTTGGCCTTGTTATGGATGCCTGGCCTTGGTTGTTCGCAATCAGGATTGGCGCAACCCGCTCAGGCGGCTGCTGCCATCGGGGTCGCAACGTCGACGGGATGCATTTCCCGCCTAGCGTCTTCGCGGATGAAGTCGGCCGCGCGCTCGGCCATCATCACCACTGGTACGTTGGTGTTGCCCGAGACCAGCGTGGGCATCACCGAGCAGTCCACCACGCGCAGCCCGCCCACGCCATGCACGCGCAGGCGTGCATCGACCACGGCCAGCGGATCGGCGGCGGGACCCATTTTCGCGGTGCCGGACGGATGAAAGATGGTGGCGCCGTACTCGCGGCAGAAATGCAGTATCTCTTCGTCGCTGCGCACCTCGTCGCCCGGCCGGAACTCGCGTTTCATTAGGCCGCGCATCGGTTCGGTCTGCGCCACGCGCCGGGCGTAGCGCACCGCTGCCACGGTACAGCGCCGGTCCAGCTCGGCCGACAGGTAGTTGGGCTGCATCGACGGCGGCTCATAAGGGTCGGTCGAGCGGATCCGCACCGTGCCGCGCGACTCGGGCCGCAGCTGGCATACCGAATAGGTGCAGCCGGAGAAGGGATGCACCATGCCGCCCGCCATGTCGGCGGACAGGGTCGAGAAATGGAACTGCGTGTCCGGCGTGGCGCTTTCCTGCGGCAATGCGCGGCAGAACATCGCGCCCTGGTTGATGCCGATCGCCAGCGGCCCCTTGCGCATCAGCAGCCATTCCAGGCCCATGCGCGCCTTGCCCGTCAGCGAGCGCAGCTGGTCGTTGGTGGTGATCGGCTTTGCCACCTCGTAGATCAGCCGCACCTGCAGATGGTCCTGCAGGTTCTCGCCCACGCCCGGCAGGGCATGCACCACCGGTACGCCCAGGTCCTGCATCAACGGCGCCGGGCCGATGCCCGACAGCTGCAGCAACTGCGGCGATTGCAGCGCGCCGGCGCACAGGATTACCTCGCGCCGCGCCCGCAGGATGTAGGGCTGGCCATGCCGAGTGTAGCGCACGCCCACTGCACGCTTGCCTTCGAACAGGATCCCGGTGGTGTGGGCATCGGTCTCGACGCGCAGGTTCGTGCGCCCGCGCACTGGACGCAGGTAGGCCACCGCGGTGGAGCAACGCCAGCCGTTGCGGGTGGTGAGCTGGTAATAGCCCACGCCCTCCTGGTCGCCACCGTTGAAGTCGGTCTGGCGCGGCAGGCCAAGGGCCTGGCCGGCGCCGATGAAGGCATCGACCAGCGGATGCTGCCGGTCGATCGAGGTCGCGTTCAGCGGGCCGTCGGTGCCGCGCGTGGGGCCGGCGCCAAGGTCGTTGTTCTCGAGCTTGCGGAAGTAGGGCAGGCAGTTGTCCCAGCCCCAGCCCGGATTGCCCAGCGTCTCCCAGTGGTCATAGTCCTCGCGCTGGCCGCGTACGTAGATCAGGCCGTTGATGGCGCTGCTGCCGCCCAGCGTGCGGCCGCGCGGCCAGTAGATGCGGCGATTGAGCATGTTGGGATCGGGATCCGTATAGAAGCCCCAGTTCACTTGCTTGTGGAACATGGTCTTGCCATAGCCGATCGGGATATGGATCCACGGGTAGCGGTCGGGCGGGCCGGCCTCCAGCAGGCAGACGGAATACCGGCCGTCTTCGCTGAGCCGGTTGGCCAGCACACACCCGGCCGAGCCGGCGCCTACCACGATGTAGTCAACGGTTTGCGACATCGTCGCTGTCTCCTTTTCTGACCGGCAGGCACGTAGCCACCCGGCTTCGATCTATAATCTGAAACGTTCTGTTCCGGATTTTATTTTTCCAGGCCGGAATGGAAAGCTCAATCGCGAGGAGACGTCGGTTGTGAAACAGAACGTGCAATTCCCGTTTCAGAATCGCACTGCAGCAGAAGACGGCGCGGTGGAGGACGATGCACGCAGCCTGCGCGTGCTGATGGTGCTGTCCAGCCTGGCCAGGGCGCAGCATCCGCAGACGCTTTCCCAGCTTTCGCAGCGGCTGCATGTGCCCAAGGCGACACTGATGCGCCTGCTGGCCGCCATGGAGCGCACCGGCTTCGTGGTCCGCATGCCCGCCGAGCGCGGGTACGTGCCCGGCCCGGGCGCCGCGGCCCTGTCACTGCAGACCCTCAGGAGCCCGCCGATGCTGCGCGAGTGCCGCGCCATCCTGGCCAGGCTGGTGGCGAGCCTGGGCGAGACCTGCAACCTCACCGCGCTAGACGGCGACCGGGTCCTCTACGTAGAGCGCGTCGAGACGCACGAGCCACTGCGCCTGCAGCTGTCGCCCGGCATCCACGTGCCGCTGCACTGTACCGCCAGCGGCAAGCTGTTCCTGTCGGCGATGAACCGGCTGGAACGCCAGCAGATGCTCAGGCGCCTGGACCTGGCCCCGCACACGCCGCGCACGCTGTCCGATGTGCCTGTCCTCAATGCCGAACTGGACCGGCTGGGCGCGCGCGGCATCGGTGTGGACCATGAGGAATTCGTGCGCGGCATGTGCGCGGTGGCCGTGCCGGTGCGGGAGCCGGATGGGGAGGGTTCAGGCCGGGTGGTGGCTGCGATTGCCTGTCATGCGCCGACGGCACGGGCTTCGCTTGAGGCGCTGCTGCAGGCGGTGCCGACGTTGCAGGGGGCGGCGAGGGAGATGGCGGCGGTACTGTGCGCGCACTGAGCCGGGCCGGCTTCCCGCTCAGCGCTTGCGAATGCCAGCCGCCGCCACCGCGCGCGCGGCCAGCAACGGCACTGGCTCGGCCATGAGGGTCTCGCCGGCCCGGCGCATGACGAGCTCGCGAAACAGGCGCGCCGGCGTGCGTGGCGTGAGTTCGTCGTTCCAGACCGCCACTACCGGCTCCACGCGGCTGCCAAGTTCGAAGCGAAGCACTCTTGCCACCTTGGCCAGGGTGAGCTGCGCGGCAATGCGCTCGGGGAACACCGCGAGGAAATGACCCGCCTGCAACAGACTGGCCGTGGCGGCCACATCGCTGGTGCGGATGCCAAGCGAGGGCGCCGGCGCCCCAAGGGTATGAAACGCCGTGTGCAGCAGGTGAAGCATGCGCGAGCCTGCCACCGGAATGCACCATTGCTGCCCGGACAGGTCCCGCGCCGCCAGCTTGCGGCGCGTGAGCAGCGGATGGTACAGGCTGGCGACGATCACCACCTTCTGCGCGGGGACCACCGGCGCCGTGCGCAGCGCGGGTAACGACAGGCGCGGATCGTCATAGGCGAATAGCAGGTCCAGCGAGCCATCCACCAGTTGATCCGCCAGTTCGCCGATGCCGCCTTCGATCACGCTGATCTCCACGCGCGGATTGTCACGGTAGAAGTCGCTCATTGCCCGCGCCAGGAAGGGCTGCACCGACATCGTCCGGAACGCGATGCGCAACGCACCCTGGCTGCCGGCACGCACCGCCTGAAGCGATTCGGCGAGCCGTTCGAGCTGCGCCAGCAAGACCGCCGCATGGGCCGCCATCTCCCGTCCGGGCTCGGTCAGGTGCAGGCCGCGGCGGTTGCGCTCGAACAGCGGCATGCCCACGATGTCTTCGATCTCGGCCAGTGTCTTGGACACCGCGGCGGGGCTGACGTGAAAGCGCGCGGCGACGGCGGCGGCGGTTGGCATCTCGCTCAGCGCCAGCATGATGCGCAGGTGGCGCAGCTTGAGGCGGCCAAGCAGGGTATGGGCGAAGGTTTCGGCAGGCATGGGGCAGGCGATGATCGGCGGGGCTGGGTGGCTCATTCTACAAGTTAACCATTTGCTCAACAAACAGCGATTTTTATTCGCTTTTGGTATCGGAACGGATCCCATATAGTCGGCGCATCACCTGATTCATTCCAAGCCATCACGAGGCAATCAGACCTCAGGAGGAGACCCATGGAAGCAGTGAGCCATTTGCGCTCGATCATGCGCGGCATGCTTGCCGGCGCAGCCTTGCTCGCGGCCACCTGCGCAAGTGCCGCACCCGCGTGGCCCGACCGGCCGCTGCGCCTGGTCGTGCCGTTCCCGGCCGGCGGTTCCTACGACATCATTGGCCGCACGCTCGCGCGCAAGCTGGAACAGCGGCTGGGGCAGCCGGTGGTGGTGGAGAACATCGCCGGCGGCGCGACCGTGCCGGGCGTGTCGTCGGTGCTCAAGGAGAAGGCCGACGGCAATACGCTGCTGCTGGCCAGCGACGGCACGCTCAATATCAATCCGTTCACGATCAAGGGCCTGCGCTATCGCCCCGATACCGACCTGACGCCGGTGACCATCGTCAGCACCGTGCCGCACTGGATCATCACGCGCGCCGACCGCAAGGAGATGACGCTGGGTGAGCTGAAGACGCATATCCAGCGCAATCCCGGCAAGGTGTCGATCAGCATCAATGTCGTCGCGGGGGCCGCGCACCTTGGCCTGGCCGACTGGAAGCGCCGCAATGGCCTGGATTTCACCATCGTTCCGTATCGCGGCTCGCCGCCGGCCATGGCGGACCTGATCGGCGGCCAGACCTACGCGCATGTCGATGTGATCGGCTCTTCGGTCAACTACGTCCAGGATGGCAAGGCCAAGCCCCTGGCCACGCTGCAGGCGGAGCCCATCACGCAGTTTCCCGCCCTCGAAACGCAGAAGGCGGGCGGCACGGATGCGCTGCAGGTACGCGGCAACCTGGCGCTGGTGGTCAAGGCGGGCACGCCGGCTCCGGTCATCGACAGGCTCTACAGGGAAGTGAAGGCCAGCGTGCAGGAAGCGGACTTTGCCGCGCGCCTGCAGACGCTTGCCTATGAGCCGGTCCTTTCCACCCCCGAGCAGGCCCGCCGCTTCCTGCAAGCGGAAACGATCCGCTACGGTGCCATTGCGCGCGCGGTCGATCTCGAATCTAACTGAACCCTTCACGCTGTCGGAGCCAGTCCATGCGATTTGTCATTGCCCTGATGCGGCATGAAACCAATACCTTTTCGCCGATTGCCACGCCATTGAGCGCGTTCAACCGCGGCAGCACCGCTGGCCCGCTTTACGGCGACGACGCGGTGCGTGCCTGCCAGGGCACCAACAGCGCCGCGGCCGCGTTCATTGATCTGGTACGCCGCCAGGGCGACGAGTTCGTGATGCCCTTGATGGCGAACGCGGTGCCCAGTGGCATGGTGACGGCGCAAGCATTCGAGTCGATGGCGGCCAGCATTGTCGAGGCAGTACGTGCAGGCTGCGATGCCGTGATGCTGGACCTGCATGGCGCCATGGTGGCCGAGGGCTATCCGGATGCCGAAGGCGAACTGCTGGCACGCATCCGTGCCGCCGCACCCGAGGTGCCGATTGCGGTATCGCTGGATTTCCACGCCAACTTCAGCGCTGCGCTGGTTGACAATGCGACCGTGATCGCCGGCTACTGCACCTATCCCCACGTGGACGTGTACGAGACCGGCGCACGCGCCGCCCGTACCCTGATGGCGGCGCTGCGAGGCGAGGCCCGCCCGGTCCTGCTGTGGCGCACGCTGCCGATGCTTACCCACATGCTGCGCCAGACCCCGCGCGCGCAACCCATGAAGGACATCATGGAGCGTGCGATGGCGGCCGAGCGCGATGGCGAGGTGCTCAACGCCTCGGTGTTCGGTGGCTTCCCGCTTGCCGACATCCCGCACACAGGCCTGGCCGTGGTGATCGTGGCTGATGGCGCCAGGATCGAAGCAGGGCGGCGCCTGCTCGACGATCTCTGCGGCATGGCGTGGGAACGCCGGGCTGATTTCGTTTTCCCGATCGAGCCGATGGCGGAATCCATCGCGCGCGCCAAGACGCTCACGCAGGGCCCGGTCGTGCTGGTCGACCATGGCGATAACTGCGGCGCGGGCGGGCCGACGGATGAAATGACGGTGCTGGGCGAAGTCCTGCGCCAGGGGCTCGAAGGCGTGGTCGCCGGGCCGTTCTGGGACCCGAGCGCCGTGGCGGAACTGATTGCCGCCGGCGTCGGGCAGTCTGTCACGCTGGATGTGGGCGGCAAGACCGACATGCCGGCGCTGGACCTGAAGGGCCGCCCGCTGCGGCTGAGCGGCAGGGTGCAGTGCATTACCGACGGCAACTACCAGGTCACCGGCCCGATGTTCACGGGCATGAAGCTGAGCCTGGGCCGTACCGTGGTGCTGGATGTCGCCGGCACGCTGGTCGTGATCTGCGAGAAGCCGCAGGAGCCGTTCGATACCGGCGTATTCACCCACGCGGGCATCGACCTGTCGCGCCGCAAGTACATCCTGGTCAAGTCGCGCCAGCACTTCCGCGCCGGTTTCGAGCCGATCGCCAGCGAGATCGTGCTGGTGGCCGGCCCCGGAGTCTGCAGCTCTGACTACAGCCAGTTTCCGTTCCGCAACCTGCGCCGCCCGATCTATCCGCTGGAAGCGCATACCGTGCTCGAGGCCGCCTGAGCGCATCCGCCGCCGTCAACCGGAGTGACCGCATGACATATTCGACCCCCTTGCGACGGCTGGCCGCCGCGCTGGCATTGGCCCTGGGTGCCAGTGCCGTTCCTGCCATGGCTGCCCCCGCCAGCGGCGACGCGCCCGTGCGCATTGTCGTCGGCTTCGCGGCTGGTGGCGCGCTGGACATCTTCGCGCGCACGCTTGCTGAAAAGCTGCGTGTTTCGCTCGACACGGCTGTCCTGGTCGAGAACCGCCCCGGCGCATCGGCGCGGCTGGCGCTGGAGAACGTCAAGCGCGCGCCGCCGGACGGCAAGACGGTGCTGATCTCACCCGCGCCGCCGTTCACCATCTTTCCGCTGACCTACAAGCGCCTGGCCTATGACCCCGACAAGGACCTGGTTCCGGTCGCCTACCTGGCCGACGTGCCGCTGGTGGCGTCCGCCAGCATCAACCAGCCCTATCGGACCATGCCGGAATACCTGGCATGGGTGAAGCGCAACCAGGACAAGGGCGGCGTCGGGTTGGTCACGCTCGGCGGCAGCATTCATTTCGGCGTGCTGTCGCTCAGCAAGTCGATTGGCGTGCCCTTGCTGCCCACTGCCTACCGCGGCGCCGTCATGATGCTGACCGATGAGATCGGCGGCACGCTGCCGCTGGGTATCGATGCGGTGGGGGGCCAGATGGAGTTGTATCGCGCGCGCAAGATCCGTTTCCTCGGCGTCACCGGGACCCGCCGGTCGGGGCTGCTGCCTGATGTGCCAACGCTGGCGGAGGCGGGCGCGCCGGGTTTCGAGGCGGCGTCCGGCTGGTACTCGGCCTTTGTGCCGGCGGGGACGCCGCCGGCGACGGTGGCGAGGATCGAGAAGGCGCTGCTCGACGCCATCAAGGATCCCGTGGTGCGCGACAAGATGTCTGCGCTGGGCATGGAAATGAACGGCAAGCCGGGGGATGCCCTGCGCAAGCTCATCCAGGCGCAGCGCACGCAGTGGGGCCCGGTGGTCGCGGCCTCGGGCTTTACGGCCAGCGAATGAGTCCAGCCGGCCAGGCGGGGTGGGGGAGTATCGCTTGTTACCTACCCCGGCTGCACAGGGCCGTGCCGCAAAAGCCGGCCAACCCGCTCGCGCAACATCGGCAGCACCTCGCCCTCAAACCAGGGATGCTGCTTGAACCACGGCTGGTTGCGCGGTGACGGATGCGGCAACGGCACCAAGTCGGGCGCGTAGTCCTTCCATGCCCTGACGGTCTCGGTCAGCGTCGGCTTGCGGCGCGCCCCGAGGAAATGGCGCTGTGCGTACTGGCCGACCAGCAAGGTCAGCTCGATCGACGGCAGTTCCGCCAGCAGCCGGTCGAGCCACAGTGGCGCGCACTCGCGGCGCGGCGGGTTATCGCCGCTCTTGCCGCGTCCGGGATAGCAGAACCCCATGGGGATGATCGCGAACTGCGATTCGTCGAGGAAGGTGGCGGCATCGACCCCGAGCCACTGCCGCAGCCGGTCGCCGCTTGCATCGTTCCAGGGAATGCCGGTTTCGTGCACGCGGATCCCCGGCGCCTGGCCGACGATCAGGATGTGCGCGTCGGCCCCGACGCGCACGATCGGGCGCGGGCCGAGCGGCAGGTGTGGCACACAGGCGCGGCAAGCCCGTACTTCGGTCAGCAGGGCATCGAGCGAGGAACGTTGGCTTCCCTCAGGCGCCGGCTTGGCTTCAGGCATCGCTCATGCTGTCTGAAAACTCATCCGCTTCGCCTGCGAGATCGACATGGCCGCCACTTGCACATGCGGGGCCAGCTTGGCCTGGGCGGTTTCCAGCGTCCAGCGCGTGGACGGGACTGAGATGTTGATGGCCCCAACCGGCAGGCCGCGGTGGTCGGTGATTGCTGCTGCGACGGAGATGTCGCCGACCACGGTCTGGTTCATGGCCACGGCATAGCCGCGTTCACCGGCCTCGCGGATCGCCGTCATCAGCTTGTCGGGGTCGGTTTCCGTGAACGGCGTGATGGGGTTCAGTGCGGTCGCCCGCACCACCTCCAGGCGCTGTGCCTCGGGCAGCTTCGACAGGATCGCAATCCCGGACGCGGTGTACACGGCCGGGAGCCGGTACCCGACCCCGAAATCGACGTTGATCAGGTGCTGCCCCGGGAAGCGGGCCAGGAACACGATCTCGTGCCCGTCGAGTTCCTGCAGGTTGGCGGTTTCCCCCAGCGTGCGGCTGATATCGAGCAGGTAGGGCGATGCGCGCTCGACCAGGTCGTTGGAGCGCAGGTAGTTGTACGACAGGCCCAGTGCCTTCGGCGCAAGCCCATACATCGCCGAATCGGGCAGGCGCCGGATGTAGCCCAGCTGTTCCAGGGTGTGCACCAGCCGCTGCGTTGCGCTGCGGTCGAGATCGGCCGCCCGGGCGATCTCCGCCATCGACATCAGGCGGCGGTCCGGGCCGTGGAAGGCTTCCAGCACCTGGAAGGCCTTTTCCACCGAACCGACGAACAGGGACGAACGCTCGCGCCTTGTGCGCAGCCCGTTGCCTTCATTACCTGAATCCACACAACCTCCTGTTCGTCCTTGTCATCGTTTTCACGGCTTACAGTGCGGCCAGCCGCGCGGCATGGTCGTCCGAGAGCGCGGCAGTGTCCAGCCTCGCTGCCTGCGGAATGCCGAGCAGCCGCAGCGTGGTCTCGAATTCTCCACGCAGGATGGCCAGGACTTCCGCTACGCCGCGGGGACCGCGCGCCGCCAGCCCGTACAGCGGTGCGCGCCCCACCAGCACGCCGCGGGCGCCCATTGCCAGCGCCTTGGCGATGTCGGCGCCGCGGCGCACGCCGCCATCGACGAATACATGCATCCTGCCCGCCGCCGCGACGATGGCGGGCAGCATCTCGACTGCGCTGGGCGCGCCTTCCAGCTGGCGGCCGCCGTGGTTGCTGACCACGATGCCATCCAGGCCCTGGCGGGCGGCGATTTCCGCGTCAGCCGGCGTAAGGATACCCTTGATGATGACGGGCCCGTGCCAGTGCTGGCGCAGCCAGGCGATGTCGTCCCAGCACAGCGACATGTCCATCTGCCGGCTCAACCCCGCCGCCTGCGTCTTCAGGTCGTTGGCCATCCCGCTGCTGCGGGCCAGGTTGACGAGCTGCGGCGAGCCGCCCTGGCGCAGCATGCGCAGGCACCAGCGCGGATGGGCCGCCAGGTCAGCCAGCAGCCGCGGCGTCCACGGCACCGGCATGCGAAAGCCGTTGCGGATGTCATGGTCGCGCTTGCCGTGGACCATGGTGTCGACGGTCAGCATCAGGGTGCTGAAGCCGGCGGCGCGTGCGCGCGCCATCATGTTCTCGGCGATGGAGCGGTCGCGCTGCACGTAGAGCTGCAGCCACAGGTCGCCGTCGGTGGCGGCGCGCACGTCTTCCATCGGCGAGGTCGATGCCGTCGACATCACGAAGGGCAGGCCCTCAGCGTGCGCGGCCCGTGCCAGCGCCTCTTCGGCCTTCGGCCAGTACAGTCCGTTCAGCCCCGTGGGGCCCACCAGCAATGGCAGGCTGTACTTGCGGCCGAAGATCTCCATGCCGGGATCGATCTCCGTGACATCGCGCAGCACGCGCGGCCGGAACAGCAGTGCCTGGTATGCGGCCAGGTTGCGTGCCAGCGTGCGCCCGTCCTCAGCGCCTCCCTCCAGATAGTCGAAGGCGAAGCGCGACAGCCTGCGCCGCGCCAGGTCCCGATAGTCCTTGATGGCCGGCAGCATGATCGTCGGCGCCTCAGGCGAGGGCAGCCTCGGCTTGCAGCCGCTGCGTCAGTTCGGCACGCAGCTGTGCCTGCAGCCCGGGTGCCGGCGCTACCAGCGGTGCCAGCACCTTCGGCGCGGTCACGCCCACCAGGTCGAGCACGGATTTCAGCGGCCCCGGATTGGTTTCGGAGAAGGCCAAGTCCAGCAACGGAATCAGCTCGCGGTGCAGGCGTACCGCTTGCGCGGTGTTGCCGGCCACGCCGAGCTCATAGATGGCACGCCAGGTGCGCGGCAGCACGGAGGCGGTCACGACCACGCCACCCCTGGCACCCGCCGCCATGTGCAGCGGAAACAGGCTGTCCTCGCCGCTGAACACGCTGAAGCTGTCGTCGACACCCGCCACCACCTTGAGGAAGTGGTACATGTCGGTGTTGCAGGCTTTCATGCCGATGATGTTTTCGTGGCGCGACAGCTCGTGCAGCACCTCGGGCGCGATCGCGATCCGCGTGCGGTAGGGGATCTCGTAGATCATGACCGGCACCGGCGAGGCGTCGGCATAGCGCAGGAAATAGTCGCGGATGCCTTGCTGGGTCGGCGAGGTGTAATACGGCGTCAGCACCATCAGGGCAGAGGCGCCGACGCCGGCAAAGGCCTTGCCCGCATCCAGCGCATCGTGGAACCCCGGGTCGAGCACGCCGGGAATGACGGGAACCTGGCCCGCCGCGGCTTCGACGCAAAGGGCCGCCATGCGTACGCGCTCCTCGCGCGCCAGAGCACCGTATTCTCCGGTGCCGCCCAGCGGCACCACGCCGGAAACGCCGTTGGCGAGCAGGTAGGCCATCAGCTTGCGCGTGGCGTCCTGGTCGATCCTGTCGTCGGCCGTCACGGGCGTCGGGATGGCGGGGAAGATGCCGCGCAGGTCGGCGGCGGTAAGCTTGTTGTTCATGGATAAGGTTCTCAGCGCCCGGCGCTCTTGCGGCGCAAGCGCTCGGCGCAGGTGATCAGGAGGGTAATGAAGACGAACAGGCAGGTAGACACCGCGGCAATCACCGGTGAAAGCTGCAGTGTCACCTCGTCCCAGAACTGCTTGGGCAGGGTGGCGCTCAGTCCGCCAGAGGCAAACAGGGCGATCGTCAGCTCATCGAACGAGGTGGCGAAGGCGAACAGGAAGGACGAGAACAGCCCGGCGGCGAGGATCGGCAGCGTCACGTAGCGCAGCGTCTGCCAGGGCCGGGCGCCCAGGCTTTGCGCCGCCAGGTCGAGCCGCGTGTCGTAGTTGCGCAGCACCGCCATCATCGTCATGACGACGTAGGGTACGGCAATGACGGTGTGGCCGATCATCAGGCCCAGCGAGGTGCCGACCAGCCCGACCTTGGCGAAGAAGTAGAACATCCCCACCGCGATGATCATGCGCGGGATGATGATCGGCGACAGCACGAACGCCAGCAGCAGCGACTTGCCCCGCATCTGCGAGCGCGCCAGCAGGAACGCCACCGGCGTGCCGACCAGCAGCGCCAGCACCGCGGCGCCAAGGCCGACCAGCAACGACCGCAGCCCGGCCTGCATCCACAGCGGCGACGCGAGCATGTCCTGGTAGTGCTGCAGCGTGAAGCCGCGCGGCGGCCAGTTCAGGCCCGACTTGTCGGCGAACGACAGCGGGATCATCAGCAGCGCAGGCACGCTCAGGAACAGCAGCACCAGCAGCACGGCCGTGCGCAGCGGCAGCGAGTCGCCCGGCTGCGGCTCGCGCCGGCCGCGCGGCACCAATGCCAGCAGCCTGTCGCTGACCGTTCCCAGCGCGCCCAGCACGCTGTCGCCTAGCCGATGCAGCACGCCATCGTGCGCGGCGGCGGAGCGGGTGCGTTGCTCCGCTGCGCCAGCCATCGACGAGAGGCCGAGCACCTTGTCATACAGGGCGAACACCGCCAGCACCACCAGCAGCAGCAACACCGAGATCGAGCCGGCGAAGCCCCAGTTCATGGTCTGCTGCACCTGGTCGATGATCAGCTGGGCGACCATGATTTCTTTGCGTCCGCCCAGCAGCGCGGGCACGATAAAGAAGCCGACGGCGGTGACGAACACCATGATGGCGCCAGCCGCCACGCCCGGCATCGAGAGCGGGAAGTAGACGCGCCAGAACGCCGTGCCAGGCCGTGCCCCAAGCGTCAGTGCCGCGCGCGGGAGGTTGCGGTCGATGTTCTCCATCACCGACAGCATGGTCAGCACCGCCAGCGGCATCAGCGCATGCACCATCGCCACCAGCACGGCCCCGAGGCTGTACAGCAGGTTGGAAGGCGCGTCCTGAAGGCCCGCGGCGCTCAGCAACTGGTTGACCACGCCGTTGCGGCCCAGCATCACGATCCAGGCAAAGGCGCGTACCAGGAAGCTAGTCCAGAACGACAGCAGCACCCAGAACAGCCACTTTGCCTTCCTGTCCTTTGACAGCGAGGAGACCAGGTAGGCCACCGGGTAACCGGCGACCACGGAGAGCAGCGTGGTCCAGAGCGAGATCTTCAGCGTGATCAGCATCACGTCGACGTAGACCGACGACGCAAACAGCTGGCGGTACTTGGCCAGCGTGAAGGCACCGTCGCTGTAGACGCTCAGCAGCAGGAGCTGGCCGACCGGGTAGACCAGCAGCACCACGAACAGGAGCACCAGCGGCGCGGCCAGCAAGGCGGGCCGCAGCCAGGGTAGGGGTCGGCGTTGCAGGGCGACGGCGGTCATAGGGAATCCGGGACGGCGACAGCGTCGCTGCGCTGCCAGGTGAGCGTGACTTGCTGCCCGACCGCATGCCGGGAAGCGCCCATCGAGGTGGGGTAAGACAGCACCACCGGGGCCTGGCCGGCGGCGTCGGATTCCACGTACAGCTTGGTCAGGCTGCCGGTGATCATGCTGTCCAGCACTTTGCCGCTGACCGCATTGGCGGCGGTGACGCCGTTGGCCATGGCGATGTTCTGCGGCCGCACCATGACCCGCACCTTGCCCCCGGCAGCCACCGGCGCATTGGTGACCGCGTGGGCGACGGCGCCGCCCTGTGCCAGCGCCACCTCCACGTGGTCGCCGCGCACTTCCGTGACCGTGCCCTCGAACAGGTTCGATTCGCCCAGGAAGTCGGCCACGAACAGCGTGCGCGGGCGGAAGTACAGGTCCGACGGTGTGCCAAGCTGCTCGATCTTGCCGCCGTTCATCAGGCAGATGCGGTCAGACATCGTCATCGCCTCTTCCTGGTCGTGCGTGACATAGACGATGGTCGTGCCCAGTTCGCGGTGGATGCGCTTGATTTCCAGCTGCATGTGGTCGCGCAGCTTCTTGTCCAAGGCGCCCAGCGGTTCATCCATCAGGATGATCGACGGCTTGTAGACCAGGCAACGGGCCAGCGCGATGCGCTGCTGCTGGCCGCCCGAGAGTTCCTTCGGGAAGCGCGCCGCGACGTGGGGCAGGCGGACCATTTCCAGGGCTTCCAGTGCCTGGCGCCTGGCCGTGGCCGCGTCGACCCGGCGCATCTTCAGCGGGAAGGCGATGTTCTCCGCGATCGTCATGTGCGGGAACAGCGCGTAGTTCTGGAACACCATGCCGATATCGCGCTCGTAGGGGGCGCCATAGGTCACGTCCTTGCCATTGATCAGCAGCTGGCCGCCGTCCGGCACGGCCAGCCCGGCGATCAGGCTGAGCAGCGTGGTTTTGCCCGAGCCCGAAGGGCCCAGGAGGGTAAGGAATTCCCCCTCGGCCACTTCAAGGTCGGTCGGGGCCAGCGCGACGAAGTCGCCATAGCGCTTGGTCAGCCCGGAAATCTTGAGTTTGAAGTTCGGCATCGTGTCGTTGCTTGTGGTGTCTGGTGAAGAGGTTCAGATCACTTGAGGATCCAGCCGTTGAACTTCTCCATCACCGCGGCCTGGTTGTCGAGCCAGTACTTGGCGTTGATCTGCACGCCCGACTTGATGTTGTCGGGGTGGGTCGGACAGTTCTTCGCGACCTCGGGCTTGATGTACTTGAAGGCATCCGGCTGGGTCACGCCCGCCGGGAAGTAATCCACCAGCGAGGCCATGCGCTTCGGGTCGGAGGCGAACTTGATGAACTCGCGGCAGGCTTGCGCATTCGGCGTGCCGGCCAGGATGGACCAGTTGTCCACGCCCCACAGGTTCTGGTTCCAGACGATGCCAACCTCCGCACCGGAGGCGGCCGCGCTCTGTGCGCGCGACACCCAGGTGGCCACCATGTCGACCTCGCCGGACTTGAGCATCTGCTCAACCTGGGCGCCGGAGTTCCACCACACGTCCACGTTCGCCTTGATCTTCTCCAGGTTGGCGATGGCCCGGTCGACATTGAGCGGATAGAGCGCGGAGGTCGCCGTGCCGGCGGCCATCAGGGACTCTTCCAGCGTGTCGAACGGGTGCTTGCGCAGGGCGCGGCGGCCGGGGAAATCCTTGACGTTCCAGAAGTCGGCCCACGACGACGGTGCCTTGCGGCCCTTGAAGGCGTCGGTGCGATAGGCCAGGACCGTGCTGTAGACGTTGGTGCCCACGCCATAGGGCGACATGAAATGCGCCGGAATGGTCTTGACGGTGGCGTCGCCCTCCAGGCCGTGCTTCTCCAGGTAGACCTTGCCTCCCTGCGTCAGCAGCAGGATGGCCGGCTGGCTGATCTTGGCCATGTCCCAAGTGTAGTTTTTGGTCTCGACCATGCTGCGGATCTGCGCCACCGGTTCGGCGTTGGCCTGCACGCCCACCACCTCGATGCCGGTCTTCTCGGTGAACGGCTTGTAGTACACCGCGCTGTAGGCCTTGGTGTAGATGCCGCCGTCGTCGCGCACCACGATGCGCTTGGACTGCGCGCGCGCGTACTGGAGCACGGCGGGCGCGGCAAGCGTGCCGAGGCCGGCAGCGGCGACCTTGAGGGCACGCCGGCGAGAAGAGTTGATGGGGCTGTGATCGTTCATGCGGGCTCCTTGATTGCCGTTATTGCTGGGAAGGTGGGGACGGCAGCAGCCGGCCGGGGTTGAACAGGTCGCGAGGGTCGAGCATGCGCTTGATGCCGTGCATCATGGCGATCTCGACCGCCGGCTTGAACTGCGCCATTTCTTCGGTCAGGACCTGGCCAATGCCATGTTCCGCGCTGAAGGTGCCGCCCAGCTCGTAAGCCACCTGGTCGATGGCATGCTTGATGCGGGCGGCCACGGCATCGCGCCCTGGCAGCGCTTCCCACTGCGGGAAAGGCACCAGCGGGATGAAGTGGACGTTGCCATCGCCCAGGTGGGCCACCACGATGATCGGCAAATCCGGCAGGACCGCATGCGCCGCCGCGGTGGCGCGCTCAATGAACTGCGGCACCGCCGAGACCGGCACGGCGCAATCGGTGTTCAGGCCCAGGCCCGCCTTTTTGTTGCCTTCGGAGACGCTATGCCGCACCTGCCACATGGCTTCGCGCTGCGCGCCGCTGGCGGCCACCACGGCATCGTCGACCAGGCCTTCGGCCACGCCTTGCTCCAGCACTTCCTGCAGCACCTCGTCGAGCAGTTCGCGCCGGCCGGTGTCGGCAAGTTCCACCAGCACGTGCCAGGGATGGCTGGCAGGCAAGGGCGCACGGCGGCCGGGCACGTGATCGAGCACGATCTGCAATTGCACGTCGTTGAGCATTTCAAACGCGGACAGCGTGGCGCCACAGCGCTGCTGGAAGCGTCCCAGCATCTCCAGCGCCGCCTGCGGCGTGCGCACCGCCAGCCACGCCATGGCGTGCGCGGTGGGCAGCGGGTGCAGCTTGAGCGTGGCGGCGGTGATCACGCCCAGCGTGCCTTCAGAGCCGATAAACAGGTGCTTGAGATCTAGGCCGGTGTTGTTCTTGCGCAAGCGGTACAGGCCGTTCCAGACCTGGCCGTCAGGGAGGACCACTTCAAGGCCGAGCACGTTGTCGCGGGTGTTGCCGTAGCGCAGCACGCCGGTGCCGCCCGCATTGGTGGCGATGTTGCCGCCGATCTGGCAGGAGCCTTCGGCGCCCAGGCTCACGGGGTAGAGACGCCCCTGTTCCGCCGCCGCCTGCTGGATCGCGGCCAGCACGCAGCCTGCCTCGACTTCCATCGAGTTGTTGGCCGCATCGATGGCGCGGATGCGCCGCATGCGCGCCAGGCTGATGACGATGGGGGGCGTGCCGTCCGGGGCTGGCACCGCGCCGCCGCACAGGCTGGTATTGCCGCCTTGCGGCAACACGGGCACGTTGGCCTGGGCCGCGGCCTCCACCACCGCGGCGACTTGCGCGGTGGAAGCCGGCAGCACCACGCACAGCGCCGGACCCGTGTAGCGGCCGCGCCAGTCCTCGATGTAGGCGGCAACGTCCGCGGCTTCGGTGAGAACCGCATCGGGTCCCAACAGGTCTTTCAGCTTCAATACAAGTGACATCGCTTTGTGCCCTCGTGCTCGATTGAAGCCATATTAGTCGATTGTTATGAGCATAGGTATAGGTGAAATCCACATACTAGTAATCGCAATGCGATTACTCTGTTGGGCGGCAGGCAAGGGCTGCAGACCAGATGTCGGGGTTCCTTGTTCGAACAGCCTTCCGTGACAGCGGCCCGGCGGCGTGCCGTCCTACAATCTGATCCTGTCCTGACAACGAGGCTCACCATGTTCACCGCCTGTCCCACAGAAAGAAGCCGTGTCATTGCCGATCGCGTCGAGCGCTTTGTCCGCGACGTCGTGGTGCCCTATGAGCGCGATGCGCGCTGCGAAGCCCATGGTCCGACGGCCGGGCTGGTCGCCGAGCTTCGCGACCAGGCGCGCGCCGCCGGCGTGATGACGCCACATATCCTGGCCGACGGCTCTCACCTGACCCAGCTCGAAACTGCGGCCGTGCTCAAGCGCTCGGGCTTGTCGCCCCTCGGGCCGGTCGCGGTCAACACCATGGCGCCGGACGAGGGGAATATGTTCCTGCTGGGCAAGGTCGCCACGGACGCACAGCAGCAACGCTTCCTTGCACCGCTGGTCAGCGGCGAGGCCCGCTCCGCGTTCTTCATGACCGAGCCAGCGGAAGAAGGCGGGGCCGGTTCCGACCCGTCGATGCTCCAGACCACCGCGGTCAGGGACGGCGACGAATGGGTGATCCGCGGACGCAAGAAGTTCATCACCGGTGCGGAAGGGGCCAGGGTCGGCATCCTGATGGCGCGCACCGGCGACGGTGAGCGCGCGCAGGCCACCATGTTCCTGGTCGACCTGCCGCATCCGGCGATCCGCATCGAGCGCCTGCTCGATACCATCGACAGTTCCATGCCGGGCGGGCATGCACAGGTTCTGATCGACGACCTGCGCGTGCCGCAGGACCAGGTGCTGGGCGAGGTGGACGAGGGCTTCCGTTATGCGCAGGTTCGCTTGTCGCCGGCGCGGTTGTCGCATTGCATGCGCTGGTTCGGCGGTGTGGCACGTGCCGACGAGACCGCGCGTGCCTACGCCACCACGCGCAAGGCTTTCGGCAAGCTGCTGATCGACCACGAGGGCGTGGGCTTCATGCTGGCCGAGAACCTGATCGACCTGCAGCAGGCCGCACTGATGATCGATTGGTGCGCCGGGGTGCTCGACGGCGGTTCCCTGGGCACCGCGGAGAGTTCGATGGCAAAGGTGGCCGTGTCCGATGCGTTATTCCGCGTGGCTGACCGCTGCGTGCAGATCCTCGGCGGCATGGGCGTGTCGCGCGACACCATCGTCGAACAGGTCTTCCGTGAAGTGCGTGCGTTTCGCATCTACGACGGCCCGACCGAAGTCCACAAGTGGTCGCTGGCAAAGAAGATCAAGCGCGATACCCTGGCAACATCGCATCATGGCTGAGCGCTGCCCTGGCGCCGGGCCTGCCTGAGCGGGCCCGCCAGGTGCCATCGCGCCCATCTCCGATCCAGCGTGCACTGGCCGTGCTGCGCGCGCTGTCCGATCCGGAAGTGCGCCGCATGAGCGACGTGGCGCGCGCAACCGGGCTCGATCCGGCCACGGCCTCGCGCATGCTTGACCTGCTGGTGCAGGAGGGCTTCGCCACGCGCGACCAGGCGCGCCGCTACGGCATCGGGCCCGAAATCTTCCAGCTGGCAGACGTGGCGCAGCGGCGCGTGGACTTGCGCAAGCTGGCGCGTCCGGCACTGGAACGGCTGGTGGAGGCGTTCGAGGATACCGCCGTGCTGACCGAGGCCAGCCGTGGCGAGGCGGTGTGCACCGACCTGGAACCCGGCACGTATGCGATACGGGCGAACTACGTGACGGTCGGCACGCGTCGGCCGCTTGGCGTGGGCGCCGGCAGCCTGGCGGTGCTGGCATGGCTGCCCGCGCCCGAGCGCGCGCGCCGGCTGCAGCAGACCACGCGCAAGCTTGGCAAGTACCCGCGGCTCGATGCGGCGTGCATCGCCGCGGAAATCGAGGCCGCCCGCGCGCGCGGGCATGTGCTGTTTCTTGATTGGGTGGTTGACGGGATGGGCGGCATCGCGGTGCCGATTCTCGACTATGAGGGCCGGCCGATCGGTGCCTTGAGCGTGGCGGCGCTGAGTGCGCGCATCCGCTCGCGCGAGGCCGCGCTGGCGCGCAAGCTCAAGCAAGAGGCGCGGCGCATCACCAGCGCCTGGACGCGCACCGTGATACCGCCGCGGGCCGGCGCGTGCACCGACGGCCGACGTGCCAGGGGGCGCCAGTCCGGCGGCGGCTGACGCCTACTCCGGCGAGCCTATGGCGCCGGCCCGCGCAGCAGGCCGGCCAACGCATCAGGTATTTCCACTTCAAAACGCAGTACGGCGCTGGCCAGCGCCTTGCCGTAGTTGTCGATCGCGAGGCTGCGCGACACACCGCCGCCGAGCGCGCCCTCCGCCACGAAGTTGAGCACCTGCAGCCCATCCACTTCATGGCGCGTGACCGCTCCCGTGATCAGCGTGCCGTACAGCGCCTTGAACATGGGTGCCGTCAGCTGTGCCTTGATATGCGGGTAGAACTCCGGCGCATAGGCGATGACTGCCGTGTTCGAAGTATTGCCCTTGTCGCCGGAGCGGCTGTGTGCGAGGCGGCGCAGTGGTACACGCATGGCGAATCCTCAGAGATAGTGGACCTGGGAGGTGATCAACGCGCGCGGCACCAGCGCCGACCAGACGCCGATGATCTCGCGCGTGCGGTCCTGGTGCGGCACGCGCTTGCCGGTGGAGGCCAGGCCGCAGACCGCCATGCTGTCGATCTCGCGGCCGACCTTGGCGGCTTCCGCGCGCGTGCGGGTGCGCGCGGCGACGCGGACCGCGATCTCGTTGGGCTCGCAGGCAGGCTCGGGCGAGGCCGCGCCGTGCACGGCGTTGACGCCGAGGAAGTCGATGCGCACCTCATCCGCCTGCAACCTTGCCATGGCAAAGCGCGCTTCGAGGATGCGTTTGGCCAGCCTGGCCTTTTCCAGGCAACCCGGCCCCGCGAAGAAGAACATGTCTTCGCCGATATGCCCTTCGGTGCAGCCCAGCGACACCTTGAGCGTATCGGTGCGCGGCTGCCCGCTCACGCCGCTGATGCGCACGCGGTCCGGCCCCACCTGTTCGAGCACCGCGGTCGAGAAGTCGACCACCACGTCCGGCGTGATGTAGCGGCGCGGGTCGTGGACTTCATAGAACATTTGCTCCTTGACCGTCTGCAGGTCGATGCGCCCGCCGCTGCCGTCCACCTTGCCGATCACGGCGCTGCCGTCGGCTTCCACCTCGGCGATCGGGAAGGCCAGGTTCCATGGTTCCGGCACATCCTTGTAGCCGGGATCGCCGAAATATCCCCCCGTCACCTGCGCGCCGCACTCGAGCAAATGGCCGATGGCGCTGCCGCGCGCAAGCCGTGTCACGTCGTCCGGAGACCAGCCGAAATGATGGATCATCGGCGCGAGGAACAGCGACGGGTCGGCCACGCGCCCGGTGATCACGATCTGCGCGCCCGCACGCAATGCGGCGACGATCGGCTCGGCGCCTTCGTATGGCTCGGCGCTGATCAGCGTTTCACGCAGCGAGGACACCGGTGCGCCGCTTTCCAGCAGGGTGAGATCCAGCTCGCAGATGCTCCCGGTCAGGTCCGTGGTGGTGACCGCGGCGATCCTGACACCGGGCAGGCCCAGTTCTTCGCAGAGTTCGGCCACGCGCCGGGCTGCGCCCAGCGGATGAATCCAGCCCTGGTTGCTGATGATGCGCGTGCCGTTGGCGATGCAGGGGGGCAGCACTGCGCGCATGCGCTCGTCGAGATAGGTGTCGTAGCCGGCGAAAGCGGCATCGCGCCGCTTGCGCACCTGCGCGGCGGATACCGTGGCCTCGGCCATGGTCTCGAAGCACAGGTAGTCGAGCTTGCCCAGGCGCGCCGAACGCTCGGCCGGCTCCACGCGGTCGCCCCACCAGCCCGATCCCGAGCCGATACGAAGGGTGTTGGTCTTGGTCATGGTTGTCCTGTGTCAGGGGGTGGCGCTGCCGAGCCGTGTCATTGCGCCTTGATGCCGGCGGTCTGGATCACGCGCGACCATTTTTCCGTATCACTACTGATCTGCGCCGCGAACGCGGCGGAGCCTTCGCCGCCCGGCTCGGCGCCAAGCTGTTCGATGCGCTTGCGCACGTCGGGCGTGGCCAGCACCTTATCCACCGCCTGCTGGAGCTGGCGAACACGCTCCGGCGGCGTGCCGGCCGGAGCGAGCAGCCCGAACCAGGAATTGACTTCATAGCCCGGCAGCCCCGACTCGCGCACGGTCGGCACGGAAGGCAGCACCGAGGCCCGCCTGGCACTGGTGACCGCCAGCGCCGTCACCTTGCCGGTCTGGATCTGTGCCAGCGCGGACGGCAGGTTGTCGAACATCAGGTTGACCTGGCCCGCGAGCAGGTCCGTCATGGCGGGAGCGGCCCCTTTGTACGGCACGTGCTGCATGCTGACGCCCGCCATCATGTTCAGCAACTCGCCTGACAGGTGGGGCGACCCGCCGGTGCTGGTGGAGGCATAGTTGATCTTGCCCGGCTGGCGCCTGGCCAGCGTCACCAGTTCGCCCACCGACCTGGCGTTCAGCGTGCTGTTGACAAGCAGCACGTTGGGCGAGTTGGCGACCAGCGTCACGGGCACGAAGTCCCGGGTGCTGTCGTACGGCATGCGCGGGTAGATGAACTGGTTGGTCACCTGCGTGCCCAACGTGCCCATCAGCAGCGTATAGCCGTCAGCCGCGCTGCGCGCCACCGCCTCCGCGCCGATGTTGCCGCCCGCGCCCGGGCGGTTGTCGACCACGATCTGCTGACCCAGCGCCTCGCCCGCCTTCTGCGCAACCAGGCGCGCCAGGATGTCAGTGGTGCCGCCGGGCGTGAAGGGCACCACCAGCCGGATCGGACGTGAAGGAAATGCCTCTGCCGCGCAGGCCGGTGCGGACCAGGCGCACAAGGCGGGCAGGGTGGCGAGCGCCGCAACTACGGCACGCCGCTGGGGGGAATGACGCTGCATCGGGTTGTCTCCTGGGCGCGAGGCGGTGCGCGCGCATCTGGTTTCGTTGAGGGAAACTCTGTGTGGGAGATCTTAGGGAGCGGAGCGAAAGAGCGTCAAACGAATGCCGTATATTTTCATTGGTTGAAAATTTCAGGCGATTTCAGGCGGACCAGCGCCATGGGCGCGTGGCTAGGGAGAGCAGAACATGAGGCTTCGACCTGCTGCCGGAAGATGCGCCATGGTGGCGGGCGGATGCCGCCATCTGCAAGAGTGACCATTGCAGCGAGCTTGTGTCGCCCATCGCCATGCTGGCCCGGGAGGCCTGCGACTTCGGGCAGATGTTCCAGACCGGGTGATCGGCCGGCGTGCGTTCGGCCTGGCCGTATGGCCCGTTCGATAAATCCGGATTGTCCTCCGGTGCCGCTATCCCGCACTCTAGCCCTGTTTGATAAACCGACCGGCGCGACAAAGTCAGCGCGCCGGCGACATGGAGACGGTGATATGTGCGTTCAAGCGGGCAAGGCCATGCTGGCCGGTATGAAGTGGATCACATGCGGAGCGCTCGGGCTGGCGTTTTCCGCTGGGGCGCTGGCAGCGGATGCATATCCGTCCAAGCCCATCACGCTGGTGGTGCCGTTCTCGGCCGGCGGCCCGACCGATGTGGTTTCGCGGGCGCTTGGGCAGGCCATGTCGAAGGATCTGGGGCAGAGCGTTGTCGTGGAAAACAAGCTCGGCGCCGGCGGCACAGTGGCGGCCGCATTCGTGGCGCGGGCGCAGCCCGACGGCTACACCATTCTGATCCACCACAATGGCATGGCGACGGCGCCGGCGCTGTACAAGAAGCTCTCCTACAGCCCGCTGAAGGATTTCGAGTACATCGGGCAGGTGGCGGATGTGCCGATGACGCTGCTGGGCCGCAAGGACCTGCCGCCGGCCAACGCGGCGGAACTGATCAAGTACGTGCAGCAGAACAAGGAAAAGGTCTCGCTGGCCAATGCCGGCCTTGGCGCGGTTTCGCAGCTATGCGGCCTGCTGTTCGAGGAGGCAGTCAAAGTCAAGATGACCTCCGTTCCCTACCAGGGCACCGGGCCCGCGCTGACGGCCTTGCTGGGCGGGCAGGTGGACCTGCTGTGCGACCAGACCACCTCGACGCTGTCGCATATCA
Organism: Cupriavidus sp. FW305-F7; assembly: GCF_058782875.1. Classification (NCBI taxonomy): domain Bacteria; kingdom Pseudomonadati; phylum Pseudomonadota; class Betaproteobacteria; order Burkholderiales; family Burkholderiaceae; genus Cupriavidus; species Cupriavidus sp. FW305-F7. The sequence goes on from NZ_JBYSYC010000006.1 coordinate 51,900, forward strand.
ACGCCAACCGCGTCAAGCTGTATGGCGTGACGACACCGAGCCGGATCAAGGCGCTGCCCAATGCGCCGACGCTGCAGGAAGGCGGCCTGAAGGGCTTCTCGATGAAGGTCTGGCATGGGATCTATGCGCCCAAGGGTACGCCGCCCGCGGTCACGGCCAGGCTGACCAAGGCCCTGCAGCAGGCATTGAAAGATCCTGCCGTCGCCAGGCGGCTTGACGACCTGGGTGCAGAGGTGGTGCCGCTCGACAAGCAGACGCCGGAGGGGCTCAGGTCTTGGCTCAAGGCGGAAAGCGACAAGTGGCAGCCGTTGCTGAAGACCATGAAGGTGGAGGCCGACTGACATCCTGCGGCCGGTAGCGCGCCAGCGCTTCCGTTCCGTTGGACCTTGAATGTACGCCGCGCGGCGATGGCTGCGCGGCGTACTTGCGTTTACGCGGGGCCTGCGGAGGCTGCTTCGGGTTAACACCGCAGTAGTAGCCCCAGGCATGCCGCCTCTTGATAGCAGCAGCGGAATTTTCTATTTCACCGTCGCCACGGTTGCTCGCTACCATCGCTTCAAAGGGTGTCGACGCGCAATGCGCCACCCAACCAAAACTATCTACCTGGAAGAGACATGAAACGCTTGCTTGCTCAAGTAGGGATCGGTGCGCTCATTTCGTTCAGCGCGCACGCCCAGGCTGCTTACCCTGACCATCCCGTCCGAATGGTCGTCGGCTTCGCCGCCGGCGGCAGCACCGACGTGGTGGCGCGTATCGTGGCGAACAAGCTCGGCGCCTTGCTCGGGCAGTCGGTCGTGGTGGAAAACAAGGCGGGTGCCGGCGGCACCATTGCGACCGACGTAGTCGCCAAGAGCCCGGCGGACGGCTACACGCTGTTGTTCGGCACCAGTTCCCACGCCATCAACGCCACGCTTTACAAGAAGCTGCCGTATGACCCCGTCAATGCGCTGGTGCCGGTATCTGTGGTCGCGGGGGTGCCGATGGTGCTGGCGGTCAATCCTTCGGTGAAGGCGAACACGGCCAGGGAACTGGTCGAGGACATCAAGAAGAATCCTGGCAAGTACAGCTACGGTTCCGCGGGGAAGGGTAGCGCCGTCCATATGGCGGTCGAGTTGCTGCAGTTCCAGGAGCACCTGAAGCTCACCCATGTTCCGTTCCGTGGCGCCAGCCAGGCGATCCAGTCCGTGATTTCCGGCGACGTCCAGTTCATTACCGATGCAGTGTCGACGGCTGCGCCCATGATCCAGTCCGGTCGCCTGAAGGCGCTCGCGGTCACGACTGCCACGCGTTCCAGCGTGCTGCCGGACGTGCCGACGATGAAGGAAGCGGGCTACGCGAACTATGAAACGTCGCTGTGGAACATGGTGATGGTGCCAAAGGGCACGCCGGCCCCGGTCATTGAAAAGCTGAGCGCTGCCTTGCAGACGGCGGTCAAGGACTCTGAGGTGCGTCAGCGCATGGAAAAGATCGGCGTGCAGCCCATCGTCGATTCCACCCCGGACAAGGCGGCCAGGTTTGTCCAGGCTGAGACGCGCCGGTGGGCCGAGGTCATCAAGGCCGCCAACATCGAACTGGACTGAACTGCCGCTGGCACCGTATCAAGCGCTGATCCAGGATGCACCGGGCCATGCGCCGTCGAGCACCAGCCGCTTCATCAATGCCACCAGTTCGGCGCGGACGAAGCTGGCTGCGGGTGTCAGCCTGCGGGTGGCCGCGTGCGCCAGCACGATGCGGCGCGACAGGTTGGGCGACACGATGGGCGCGCCCGCCAGCGCGCCAGTCTCCATCTCCTCGGAAATCGCGGAGCTCGGCAGGACGGTGTGGCCGAATCCCTTGCCGACCAGGTTTTTCTGAACCACCAGCGAGTTGGTCTCGACCGCTACCACCGGGGTGATGCCGGCGACCGCGCAGGCATGCTCGACCACGCTGCGTAACCCGTGCGGGGCGTTAGGCAGGATCAGCGGCAGGTCGCGGAAGCTCTCGACGGTTTGTTCCTCGCCTGGCGCAAGGGTGCCAGCGGGTCCCACCAGGTAGAGCTGTTCATCGAGCAGTGCTTCGACGTGCAGGCCGGGAGAACTCTTGGTGTCGTAGAGCAAGGCGACCTCCACGTCGCCGGCCTCGAGCCACTGCAGCAGGTTTCCCGCGTAGCCGACGTTGATGCGTACCACCAGTTGCGGATGCCTGGCCTTCACCGTGGCAACCAGCTCCGCTGCCAGCAGTTCGCAAGTGCTTGGGAGTAGCCCGATGACCGCAGTGCCTGAAATCGCGCCAGACGCCGGCGTGATCTCCGCCTTGGCCCGATCGAGTTCCTGCAGCGCCCTGCGGCCGTATTCGACCAGCGTGCGGCCGGCGTCAGTCAGGACCATGCCATGGCGCTCGCGCTCGAACAGTTCGACGCCCAGTTCCTCCTCGAGCAGGCGCACGTGCCGGGAAACCGCCGGCTGCACGATGCGCAGGAGCTCGGCCGCCTTGGTGGCGCTGCCGGTCTCGGCGATGGCTAACAGGGCTCGAAGCTGCTTGATGTCCATATCTGTAAAGGCCCTTGGCCGGCATTCAACTTCGTGATCGCAGACATCAATTAATTGTATTTCATACTTCCAGCTAGTCAACTCTATGATAGCAAACGTTGTCCCTCCGCTTTCCCCTTTCTTAACTTGCGCACTATGACGACAAACAACTCAGAGCCTCTTGCCTGGCAAGAGGACATCTTCCAGGTCCTTAAACAGAACGGCGTCCGCCAGGTGGCCTACGTGCCCGACGCCGGCCACTCGCATGTCATCCGACGCGCCAAGGCCGACCCCGAAATCCGCGACGTGGTGCTGACCACGGAAGAGGAAGGCGTGGGCGTCGTCAGCGGCGCCTGGCTGGGCGGGGATCGCGCGGTGCTGCTGATGCAGAGCAGCGGCGTCGGCAACTGCGTGAACATGTTCTCGCTGCTGGAGAGCTGCAAGTTCCCGTTCTTCACCCTGGTGACTATGCGCGGCGAGTACGCCGAGTTCAATCCCTGGCAGAACCCCATGGGCCTGGCCACCCAGCGCGCGCTGGAGCTGATGGGCATCACGGTCTATCGCGTGAATTCGCCGGAAGAGGCCGCCGAGCTGGTCGACGCCGGCCTGGTTTCCGCCTTCGACGCTGGCAACCGCGTTGCCGTTCTCCTGTCCCAGAGCCTTATCGGCCGCAAAAAGTGGATGCGCTGATCCTATGACTACCTCTACCTCCAAGCCTGGCATCGACCGCCGCAAGTTCGTTGCCGAACTGCTGAAGCAATTTCCTGACGCGCTCGTAGTCTCGGGCCTCGGTTCGCCTTCGTACGACGTGTTCGCCGCTGGCGACCGTCCCGGCAACTTCTACCTGTGGGGCGCGATGGGCGGTTCCACCTCGCTGGCTCTCGGGCTTGCCATCGCACAACCCGAGAAGACCGTGATCGCCATCACCGGCGACGGCGAGCAGCTGATGGGCATCGGCAGCCTGGCAACGGCGGCGGCGCAACAGCAGAAAAACCTGAACATCGTGATTCTCGACAACGGCCACTTCGGTGAGACTGGCATGCAGCAAAGCCACACCAGCCTGGGTACCAACCTGGCCCAGGTGGCGAAGGCGGTCGGCGTGCCGACGACGCTCGAGATTTCCGATATCGAGGAGCTGGGCAATTTGGCGCAAGCCATCAGGAAGGCCGAGGGCATGACCGTGGCGCAGGTCTATATCTCGACCGACGAGCCGCAACGGGCCTTGCCTCCGCGCGATGGCACCTTTGTCAAGAACCGCTTCCGCGAGCATCTCGGCTTCGCACCGTTCTGATCTGCCAACACCAACACGGACAGCATCGCGCCATGAAGCAGTATCAAATGTTCATCGACGGCACCTTCGTCAATGCGAGCGACGGTCGCTGGTTTGAAACCCAGAATCCCTTTACCGGCAAGACCTGGGCCGAAGTGGCCCGCGGCACCGCAGCAGATATCGATCGCGCCGTGCAGGCGGCCGATCAGGCGTTCCGCTCGGGGCCGTGGTCGGAGATGACGGCGACGCAGCGTGGCGCCTTGCTGCGCAAGCTCGGCGACCTGATCGCCCGGGACGCGGAGCGGCTGGCCGAGTTCGAAGTGCAGGACAACGGCAAGCTGCTGGCGGAGATGGGCGCCCAGCTCAAGTACCTGCCGCAGTGGTTCTATTACTTCGGCGGGCTGGCCGACAAGATCGAAGGCACGGTCATTCCGCTCGACAAGAAGGGCTATTTCAACTACACGCGGCGCGAGCGGCTGGGCGTGGTGGCGGCCATCACGCCGTGGAACTCACCGCTGATGCTGCTGGCGTGGAAGATCGCGCCGGCTCTCGCGGCGGGATGTACCGTGGTGGTGAAGCCGTCGGAGTTCACTTCGGTGTCTGCGCTCGAGCTTGCGCTGCTGTTCGAGGAAGCCGGCTTTCCCGCGGGCGTCTTCAACGTCGTGACCGGGTTTGGCGTCGAGGTGGGCTCGCCGCTGGTGACGCATCCGCTGGTCAAGAAGGTGACCTTCACCGGATCGGACGCCACCGGACGCGTGATCAACCAGCAGTGTGCGGCGCAGTTCAAGCACGTGAGCCTGGAGCTCGGCGGCAAGTCGCCGAACATCGTCTTCAACGATGCCAACCTGGATGACGCCGTCAACGGCGCCGTCTCCGGCATCTTCGCCGCCAGCGGCCAGACCTGTATCGCCGGTTCGCGGCTGCTGCTGCAGGAAGACATTCACGATATCTTTGTCGAGAAGCTGCTGGCGCTGGCCAGCACGGCAAAGCTCGGCAACCCGATGAATGCCTCCACGCAGGTGGGGCCCATCACCACGCCCGCGCAATACGAAAAGGTGCTGTCGTATATCCAGATCGCGCAGGACGAAGGGGCGGAGCTGCTGCTCGGCGGCAAGCCGGCGTCCTGCGGCGACGGATGGTTTGTCGAGCCGACCATCTTTGCCAGGGTCTCGCCGAAGATGCGCATCGCGCAGGAGGAGGTGTTCGGGCCGGTGCTGTCCATCCTGAAGTTCAGGGACGAAGCCGACGCCATCGCGATTGCCAATGACAGTTGTTATGGGCTTGGAGCGGGGGTCTGGACATCCGACATCGGTCGTGCCTTCCGCATGTCGGAGAAGATCCAGGCGGGCACGGTCTGGGTCAATACCTATCGCGCGGTCAGCTTTATGTCGCCGTTCGGCGGGTACAAGGACTCGGGCCTCGGCCGTGAAAACGGCATCGCTGCCATCGAGTCGTACCTGCAGACCAAGAGTGTGTGGATCAATACGGGAGCGGCTACGGGTAATCCGTTCATGATCCGCTGATTGTGTTTTACCGAAGCCTGTGGCGGGGGCCGCTTGTTTTCTCCCCTCTCCCATTTATGGGAGAGGGGGGGGAACGCGTTATGACAGTGCGTTGTCAGGGCTCCCGCCCGCTGCCTGTGCCACCTCGATCAGTTCGTCGATCAGCGCCTTCGCGCAGCCGGGCAGGCCTTCCAGTTCCCGCACGATCACCGCACGCTCCCGCAGCGCCCACGGTTCGTGCAACTCGATGATCTCGATCTTCATCGTCTGCCGGTGGCGCAACGCGGCCGATAACGGCACCACGCCAATGCCGACGCCAGCCTCGATCATCCGGCACATGGCTTCAAAGCTGCGGATCTGGATGCGGATCTGCAGCTTGCGCCGCTGGTCGCGGACCAGCTCGGTAAGAAAGGCGTGCAGGGTGCTGCCTTCATGCAGGCTGACATGCTCATAGTCGAGCGTGTCTTCAAAAGCGAGGTTCGGCTTCTGCGTCAGCGGATGGCCGAGCGGTGTGGCCAGAACCAGCTTGTCCGTACTGAAATGGATGACCTCCAGCCCTTCCGAGTTCAGCGGTCCGGAGATGATGCCAAGGTCCGCGCTGCCGTCCAGCACGCCGCGGATGATGTCCCGCGTCAGGCGTTCCTGCAGGTCGACGGTGACGGCGGGGCGCTCTGACATAAAGCGCGCCAGCACCTCTGGCATGAACTCCGTCACGGCGGTGGTGTTCGCAAAGATGCGGATATGACCGACCGAGTCCTTGGCGTATTCCTCGAACTCGCTTTTGACATGCTCGAACTGGCGCTCGATCACCCGGGTATGCCGCAGCAGGCGCTCGCCGGCCGGGGTCAGGGCCAGGCCCTTGCTCTCGCGATAGAAGAGGCGGGTGCCTAGCTGGTCCTCCAGCGCCTTGAGCCGCGCGCTGGCTGCGGCGGGCGACAGAAATGCCTTGCGCGCCCCGCGCGACAGGTTTTCCTCCTCGGCGATGCGTGCAAACAGCCTCAGGTCGGCAAAGTCGAAATGCATATGTGCTCCTTCTGCTGAACTTTACCAAGGCGTCAAATTTGTCGCAAACCGGCAGGTCTTCGGTGTTTTCGGCGCAGACGAACGGCTGCTTCGAGAAAACGAGATTTACCCAAGCCAGCGTCGCTGCGAGACTTGCTCAGAGGCGAATTGCATCGCCAACTGAATCTCAGTCGTTCGTTGCCGCCAAGGCAGTTCGAACGCAATCCTCCCCCCCGAAAAGGCTGCTATGCGTCCCCTCGATGGCATTACCGTGGTTTCCCTGGAGCATGCAATCGCTGCGCCATTCTGCACCCGCCAGCTCGCGGACCTGGGCGCGCGCGTGATCAAGATCGAGCGGCCCAAGGTCGGCGACTTTGCCCGCGGCTATGACGAAAGAGTGGACGGCATGTCCTCGCACTTTGCCTGGACCAACCGTTCGAAGGAAAGCCTGGCGCTGGACCTGAAGCACCAGGAGGCCCCCGCCATCCTGCAGAAGATCCTGGACAAGGCGGACGTGCTGGTGCAGAACCTGGCGCCGGGCGCCGCCGACCGGCTTGGGCTGTCATATGAAGCGCTGTCCCAGCGCTATCCCGGCATCGTTGTCTGCGACATCTCTGGCTATGGCAACGACGGCCCGTATCGGGACAAGAAGGCCTACGACCTGCTGATCCAGGCGGAGTCCGGCTTCGTCTCGATCACGGGCACCCCGGAAAGCCCATCCAAGGCAGGCTGCTCGATCGCGGATATCGCCGCCGGCATGTACGCCTACACCAATATCCTGGCGGCGCTGCTGCAGCGCGGCAAGACGGGCAAGGGTGCCCATATCGATGTCTCGATGCTGGAAAGCATGGTTGAGTGGATGAGCTATCCGCTCTACTACGCCTTCGACGGCGCCACGCCGCCGCCGCGCGCGGGCGCCTCGCACGCGACCATCTTCCCCTATGGCCCGTTCACAGCAGGCGATGGCAAGACCATCATTCTCGGCCTGCAGAATGAGCGCGAGTGGGAGGCCTTCTGCCGGGTGGTGCTGGAACGGCCGGAGCTGACGAGCGACGAGCGCTTCGTCACCAACTCCCTGCGCGCCAGGAGCCGCGTCGAGTTGACGCAGATCATCACCGACGCCTTCGCCGCGCTGGACATCGACCAGGTGGTCGAGCGGCTGGAGCGTGCCCAGATCGCTAACGCCCGCATGAACGATATGCGCGAGGTCTGGAACCACCCGCAACTCAAGGCACGCGAGCGCTGGACATCGGTCCGCTCTCCCGTGGGCGTGATCCCGGCATTGCTGCCGCCCGGCATGCCGAATGCGTTCGAGCCGCGCATGGACGCCATCCCGGCGCTGGGTGAGCACAGCGAGCACATCCTGCGCGAGCTCGGCTACACCGGCGACGACGTGTCGCGGCTGCGCACGGAAGGCGCCATCTGACCTCATTCCGGAAGGGTACGTGCTTTCCGTCCAAGCGAATGGCTCGTTCCGAACTTTCGAATTGGAAGCTGCGGCGGCAGCGTGCATAGTGGAAGCCAGGCAATCAAGACTAGAGAGATGTGATGGACGTTGTGAAGCTGAAGGAATGGATTGGCAGGACGGCGGAAAGCCAGGACGAGATCACGGCATATCCCGTCAAGGCGCTCGCAGCGACCCTGGACTACGATCAGCGGGCACCCGTTCGCGGCGATGCCATTGCGCCGCTCTGGCACTGGCTCTATTTCCTGCCGCTGCACCGGCAATCCGAGATTGGTGCCGATGGCCATGCCAGCCGCGGCGGCTTCCTGCCGCCGGTGCCGCTGCCGCGCCGCATGTGGGCCGGCGGCCGCCTGTGGTTCCACCAGCCGCTGCGCATCGGCGATGCCGCCTCGAAGGTGTCGCGCATCCTCGATGTCAGCGCCAAGAGCGGACGTAGCGGATCGCTCGCCTTTGTGACGGTCGAGCACAAGTACTACGGCGGCAATGGACTGGCGGTTACCGAAGAGCACGACATCGTCTACCGCGAGAGCGCATCGCCGAACGCGCCCGCACCGGAAGCGGTGCGGGCGCCGACGGGCGAAGAATGGGTGCACGAGGTGGCGACCGATCCCGTCCTGCTGTTCCGCTTCTCCGCGCTGACCTTCAACGGCCATCGCATCCATTACGACAAGCAGTACGTGACCGCGATCGAGCACTATCCGGACCTGATCGTCCACGGCCCGCTGCTGGCACTGCTGATGCTGGAACTGGTGCGCACGAACCTGCCGGACGCAGTGGTCAAGACCTTCTCGTTCCGGGGCGTGCGGCCGACCTTCGTGCCCCAGCGCATTTTCGTCTGCGGCAAGCGCAGCGAGGACGGCAAGACCGTCGAGCTGTGGGTCCGCCATGAAGATGGCGCCCTCGCGATGAGCGCGACCGCTGAACTGAACTGAACTAACCCCAAAGTTGCTGGAGACCAGGCTGTGCAGAACAGAATCGATGAATACCAGGAAATCCGTGAGGCCGTGCGCGATCTGTGCGGCCAGTTCTCATCGGAATACTTCCGAAAGGTTGACGAAGTACGGGGCTATCCCGAGGAATTCGTTAGCGCGCTGACCCAGGCCGGCTGGCTGGCCGCGCTGATCCCGGAGGAGTACGGCGGCTCGGGCCTGGGCCTGACCCAGGCGTCCGTCATCATGGAGGAAATCAACCGTGCCGGCGGCAATTCGGGCGCCTGCCACGGCCAGATGTACAACATGGGCACGCTACTGCGCCATGGCTCGGCCGAGCAGAAGAAGCTGTACCTGCCCAAGATCGCCAGCGGCGAACTGCGCCTGCAATCGATGGCCGTGACCGAGCCGACCACGGGCACCGACACGACCAAGATCAAGACTACCGCCGCGCGCAAGGGCGACAAGTATGTCGTCAACGGCCAGAAGGTGTGGATCTCGCGCGTCCAGCATTCGGACCTGATGATCCTGCTGGCCCGCACCACGCCGCTTGCCGAGTGCAAGAAGAAGTCGGAAGGCATGTCGATCTTCCTGGTCGATCTGCGCGAGGCCATCGGCAAGGGCCTGACGGTCCAGCCCATCATCAACATGGTCAACCATGAGACCAATGAGCTGTTCTTCGACAACCTGGAAATCCCGGCGGAGAACCTGATCGGCGAGGAGGGCAAGGGTTTCAAGTACATCCTCGACGGCCTCAACGCCGAGCGCACGCTGATTGCCGCCGAATGCATCGGCGACGGCTACTGGTTTATCGACAAGGTGACCAAGTACGTCAACGAGCGCGTCGTCTTCGGCCGGCCGATTGGCCAGAACCAGGGCGTGCAGTTTCCTATCGCCAGGGCCTTCGTCAACGTGGAAGCGGCCAACCTGATGCGGTTCAAGGCGGCGAAGCTGTTCGACGCGCACCAGCCCTGCGGCGCCGAAGCCAATATGGCGAAGCTGCTGGCCGCGGACGCGTCGTGGGAAGCGGCTAACGCCTGCCTGCAGTATCACGGCGGCTTTGGCTTCGCGGCGGAGTACGACGTCGAGCGCAAGTTCCGCGAGACCCGGCTCTACCAGGTGGCGCCGATTTCGACCAACCTGATTCTTTCCTACGTCGGCGAGCACATCCTGGGGATGCCGCGGTCGTTCTGAGGTTTTGCTTCCGTGGTCTCCTGGACCTTGCGACCCGCCTTCGAGCGGGTCGTTTTTTCTTCCGCGGTCTCCCAGTCGTCAGAGATCCAGCACCAGCTCTGCGCCTTGCGCCCGGGAAACACAGATCAGGATGGACCGGTTCGCGGCCCGCTCGTCCTCGCTCAGTACATAGTCGCGATGGTCCGCGGCGCCGGCAAGGAGCGGAACTTCGCAACTCCGGCACAGGCCTTCGCGACACGCTGAGGGCAGGCACAGGCCATTCGCTTCCAGCACGGACAGGATGCTGTCACCGGCGGGGATGGTGAAACGCCCGCCATGCCGCAGCAAGCTGACTTCGAACGCGCGGTCTGGCTTGTCGCTCCGGTCGGCATCGGCGCCGAAGCGTTCGAAGTGTACGGCGCCGGACTCGATCCCGGCCGCCCGGCCACAATCCGACACGGCGTTCATCATCGGTCCCGGGCCGCAACAGTACACGTGCCAGCCGGCAGGCATCTCACGCAGCGCAGCGCCCAGGTCGACCCGTTCGCCGCGATGCTCGTCATCGGCATGCACGACAACGCGATCGGCATGGGACGCAAGCCGATCGAGGTAGGCGGCGCCGCCGCGCGAGCGTACGCAGTACAACAGGCGCCACTCGCGTCCATGCTCGACGCACCAGCGGATCATGCTGAGGATCGGTGTGATGCCGATACCGCCGGCAATAAACAGATGCCCTGGCGCGGACGTTTCCAGGCGAAACAACGATCGCGGCGTGCCGACCTGCAGGCGATCGCCCACTCGCAGTTGCTCATGTGCATAGCGCGATCCGCCGCGGGATGCCGGCGCCAGGCCGATGCCAAGGCAATAGCGTCCGATATCGGCAGCCGAACTGGCAATCGAGTACTGCCTCGTCAGGCCGTTGGGAAGCGCCACGTCAACGTGTGCGCCGGGATCAAAGCCTGGCAGCGCTGCACGCGACGGGCAGCGCAACTCAACGCCCAGCACGCCCTCCGCTTCCGTGCGCAATCCGGTGACAACCAGTTCCATCACGTCATGCCTCCTTTAGTTGCCGCACCCGCCCACGCTGGGCGGCTTCTTCTTCCAGCCGGCGCGCGACCACCCAGCGGAACTGGGACAGGGCCGCGTCGATGGAGAACGGTATCATCTTGAAGTCGGGCGCGAGTGCCAGCGAGCGCTGCTGCGCGGTGATGATGTCGCGGTCCTCGTCGAACGCGGCCACTACGGCCTGGTGGATGGACCGGGTGACCTCCGGCTGGTCGATCGCGAAGTTATGCGGATGGGCAAAGAAGTAGTGCGTGGAGTTCTCGGTTTCCGGCGTCAGTGCCTGGCAGCCGCGAAATTCCGCGGCGTCGATGCGCCTGCCTTCCTGTGCCCCGGTCCCGGTCGGCGCCATGCCGGAGTCCATCAGCAGGATTGCCGGCAGCGTGAAGTTGTAGATGTTCCAGCGGTCGACCTTTCCCGGCCAGTCCTTGACCTGCTTCACAAATGGCGGGGCCTCGGTATCGATGGTCCAGCGGGTAATGCGCACGCCATCTTCGAGACGCTCGACCGTCGGCTGCACGCCCGCGTAGTCCTCGCTGCCCCCAAGCGTGGTGGGATGCACGAACGGCAAGTGCGAGAAGTCCAGCAGGTTGTCTGCGATCAACAGGTAGTTGACGTCGTAGTGGATGTAGCCATCGAGGCTGCGCCACGCCGGGTCGTCCAACCAGTGGGTGTCAGGGATCAGCGCCGGATCAGCCGCTTCCGCGTCACCCATCCAGATCCAGATCCAGCTATTGCGCTCGACCACGGGGAAGGTCCGCACGCGCGCTTGCGGCGGGATCCGCTGCTGCGCCGGCGCTTCGACGCATTGGCCGGTTGGATCGAACTTGAGCCCGTGGTACATGCAGCGCACGCAGTCGCCTTCGCGCCGACCCACCGACAGCGGCGCACCGCGGTGGCAGCAGCGGTCTTCTATCGCCACCAGCGTTCCGTCTTCGGCCCGATACATCAGCACCGGGATGCCGATGATGGTCCGGCTGAACAAGTCGCTGGCCCCGACTTCCTTGTCCCAGCCCGCCACATACCAGGTGTTCCTGACAAACATCCTCTGTCTCCTGTATCGATTTTCGGCCTCTCTGGGGCCGCCTTGACAGGAGATTAGGCAGGGGCTCACTATGCGTCAATCGCATGCATAACATAGTAAGGATGTACGCCGTGCATAACGCTCCGTTCGACTACAACCTGCTTGCCGTGTTCGACGCCATGCTCCGCGAGCGCAATGTGACGCGTGCGGCCGAGCAGCTAGGCCTGACGCAAAGCGCGATGAGCCATGCGCTGAACCGGCTGCGCAGCTATTTCGATGACCCGCTGTTTGTCAAGACCGCGCACGGGATGACGCCGACGACCAAGGCCGAGGGCCTGGCCGGGCCGATCCTCGACGTCATGACGACCATGCAGACGCGCGTGCTGCCGCAGTCGAGCTTCGACCCGGCGACCATGCAGCGCACGTTCACGCTATGCATGACGGACATGGGCGAGCTTGTATTCCTCCCGCCGCTGATGCAGCGCCTGCGCGCCATCGCGCCGCGCTGCTCGCTGCGCACCTTGCAGGTACCGATGCCGCAGATCGAGGCGCTGCTCGCCTCGGGCGAGGCGGATCTGGTGCTCGGCTCAGTGCGTACCGCACCCGAGGCGTTGTTCCAGCAGCAGCTGTTCATGCATGGATTCGTGACCATCGTCAGCAGCCGCAACAAGACGGTTGGCGACACGCTGACTGTCGAGCAGTTTGAGACCATGCCGCACATTGCGGTCAGCCTGGCGGGGCGCTCGAGCCCGGCCTATGACGCCGCATTTGAGAGCCACGGACTGAAGCGGCGCGTCTATGTCTACACACCCCACTTCCTGAGCGTGCCGCTGCTGATGGACCGGGAGCCGGACCTGATCGCCACCGTGCCCGAGGAGCTCGCCAACGTCTTCAGCCGATATGGCGTGGTGCGCGTGGTGAAACCGCCGGTTGCCTTGCCACCGTTCGCGTTGAGCCAGTACTGGCACCCGCGCTTTCACCACGATCCCGCGATCGTCTGGTTGCGGCAGCTCGTCAAGCAGACCTTCGATCAGTATCCGGCGATCCCCGCATTGCCAGCAGATGACGCCTCGCTGAGGCCACGCAAGGATGCCGGGCGCAAGCCTGCAAAGAGCACTAACCGATAGCCGCCAGCACGCTCAGTTTTCCTGCCACGGCATCTCCTTCCACAGTTTCTGGAAGCCCGCCTCGCCGCGCTCCAGCTCCGCGCTGTAGGCCGCTGGCGCGAGGTAGCGCAGCGGCGCATACATCGCCTCGGCCTGCTGGCGGAACTGCGGATCGGCGACCACACGCGCCATGGCATCCACCAGCTTCTTCCTTACCGGCTCAGGCAGGCCCTTGGGCGCCGCCAGGCCGCGCAGCGAAGCCAGCTCGATGTCGAAGCCCTGTTCGCGGAAGGTGGGCACGTTCGGGGCCAGTGCTGCCCGTGTTGCGCCCATCTGGCCGATGAACTTGATCGGCGAGCCGCCTTTCTGGTACTGCAGCGCTTCGCCCACGTTGATGGCTCCGATGGTGAGCTGCTGCCCGACCAGCGCCGCGCGGACGTCGCCTGCGCCCTTGTAGCCGACATGGGTTAGCTTGACGCCCGCGGCCTTCTCGAACAGCAGCATGGCAAGGTGGTCGTCCGAGCCGACGCCGGTGGTGCCGACTGACACCTCTCCCGGATGCGCCTTGGCATGGTGCACCAGCGCGGCCAGCGAGTCAATGCGATTGCCGTTGTGTACCGTGAAGCCGCCCGGATCGTCGACCAGGTTGCCGATCAGGTCGAAGCTGCGCCAGGTGAAGGTGGTCTTGCGCTCGATGGGAATGGTTAGCAGGTTCGGCGTATTGATAAAGCCGATGGTGTAGCCGTCCGGCGCGGACCGTGCCAGTTCAGCGAAGCCGATGGCGCCGCCCGCGCCGGGCTTGTTCTGTACCACCACCGTGGCGCCGCCGAGTTGCTTCTCGAGGTGGCGGGCCAGCAGGCGTGCCACCAGGTCCGTCCCGCCCCCGGGACCGTAGGCCACGATCATCTGGATAGGGCGGTTGGGATAGGGCGCCTCTGCCCTGGCGCCGGCCGTGGCGGCGAGGCCGCACGCCAGTGCGAGCGCGCCGACCAGGCGAAGGGGAAAGCGCCGGCGCCATTGGTCTTGGGTCGGGTGCATGGTTGGTGTCTCCTCGCCGGTCTGGTATGCCAGCGTGTTATGTGTAAAGAATAGTCCGCGGAATTGCGGGCTAAGGTGTGACCGATGACACGGCGGCAGCCTGCAACGCTGCCGCGATGCGCTGTTGCGCACGCGGCCAGACTTCGGGGTTGACCAGCCGCTCGGGCCGCTCGCCACTGGCCAGCAGCGTGACGATTTGAGTGGCGGCCAGTTCGGCGTTCCTGCGTCGTGCCTCGTGAGTAACGCCAGCGGTGTGGAAGGTGGCGACGACGTTGTCCAGCGCGAGCAAGGGGTGGGAGCGTGGTGGCGGCTCCTGTTCCCACACGTCCAGACCGGCGCCGGCAAGATGGCCGCTGGCCAGCGCCGCATGCAGCGCGCCCTCATCGTGGATGCCGCCGCGCGCGGTGCTGACGAAGATGCTGCCCGGCCGCATCGCGGCAAAGGCGGCGCCATCCATCATGCGCAGCGTGGTGGCGTCGCGCGGGCAATGCAGCGAGACCACGTCGGCACTGCGCAGCAATTCCTCGAGCGACACCGCCTGTGCGCCGCGCGCGGCCAGCTCCGCTGCATCCAGCGCCGGGTCGCACCCGATCACGCGCATGCCGAAGGCGCGGCCGAGTGCGGCGACGCGGCGGCCGGCGTGGCCCACGCCGACCAGGCCGAGCGTGCGGCCGCGCAGTTCGTGGCCCATCAGGTCCTCACGGCTCTCGCAGTTGTGCGCGCGCAGGCTGCGGTCGGATTCGGCGATGCGGCGCAGTACCGCGAGCATCAGGCCCAGCGTCATCTCCGCCACCGAGTCGGCGTTGCCGCCGGCTTGGTTGAGCACCGCGACGCCGGCCTCGGTGCAGGCATCGATGTCGATGGTGTCGCAGCCGGAGCCGCTGGACGACACCGCCAGCAGGTTCGGGCAGCGCGCCAGCAGCGCGGCGTCGGCGAACCAGCGGCGCGGGATCTCGTCCTTGGCGGCCGAGATCTGGTAGACATGAGCGCCGGACAGCCGGTCCCAGGCGGCCGCGTCGGCGCCTTCGCGGGCGCAGGTATGCAGCGTCAGGCCTGGCGTGGCCGTAATGATGCGGTCAAAGGCCGCGTCCAGCCAGTGGTCGAAACGGACCACCGTGCCGGCGGCAGGCATCGGCAGGACGGGCGCGTTCATACGGCCACCCCCTTTTCGCGCAGCGTGCGCTCGACCCAGCTCCGATCGGCGCGACCTTGCGCGATCGACTCGAGCACCGCTGCTTCGGTGCGTTGTACGTTCTCCACGCGCGCGGCGATTTCCTCGGCATCCTCGGCCGCAACGACCAGCAGGCCGTCGCCGTCGCCCAGCACCAGGTCACCGGGGCGCACCACCATGCCGTCGATGCAGACGGGTACATGCAATTCGCCGGGACCGTCCTTGTAAGGACCGCGGTGCGAGACCCCGCGCGCATAGACGGGCAACGTCTCCTTGCCGATCGTATCGCTGTCGCGGATCAGGCCGTCGATGACGAAGCCCGCTGCGCCGCGCGCGATCGCCAGCGCCAGCATGATCTCGCCGATGATGGCATTGGGACCGGCGCCGCCGGCATCGACGACGATCACATCGCCGGGTCCGCAGAGGTCGAGGGCCTTGTGCACCATCAGGTTGTCGCCCGGGCGCGTGCGCACGGTGAGGGCGCGGCCGGCCATGACGCCATCGCGCCGGTGATGGGGCCGCAGCCGCGTGGTGCCGACGGTGCGGCTCATTGCGTCGCTGACATTGGCCACCGGGAAGCTGCCGTAGCGTTCCAGCAGCGCGTTGCTGACGGTCGGCGCCGGCTTGGGGTGGATGCGGAAGCCGTGAAGCGTGCTCATCGATAAGTCTCCGGGTGAGGGGGCATGTGGGGTAGTGAAGCGGCAGGACGGATGCAGGCAGGGCCGATGTCTGCCAGCCGGGGCAGGCCGAGCATCGCCATATCGCGCGAGATCTCGGCCTGCAACAAGTCGATGGCGTGCGCCACGCCGGGGGTGGACCCGACCGTCGCCGCATAGGCGAACGGCCGTCCGACAAAGACGCAACGCGCGCCGAGCGCGAGCGCCTTGATCACGTCGGTGCCGCGGCGTACGCCGCTGTCGAGTATCACCGGCAGATCGGGCACGGCGTGAACGATCTCGGGCAGGACGCGCAGCGGCGCGATGGCGCCGTCCAGTTGCCGGCCGCCATGGTTCGAGACGATGATCCCGTCCACGCCGTGGCGGCGCGCCAGCAGCGCGTCTTCCGCGGTCAGGATGCCCTTGACCACCAGCGTGCCTTTCCAGCGCCGGCGGATGCCTTCGAGGTGCGTCCAGGTGAAATGTGCGCGGTCGGAGAAGTCGCGCAGCACGCGCGACGACAGGATGGGCGCGCCGCGGTGCGCATAGGCGTTCTCGAAATGCGGCATGCCGTGCCGCAGCAGCGTGCGCGCAAAGGTGCCGAGCAGCCAGCGCGGGTGGGTGATGCCTTGCCATGCCAGGCTTGCGCTCGGGCGCAGCGGCGTCGAGAAGCCAGCGCGCACGTTGTTCTCGCGATTGCCCGCAACGGGCGTATCGACGGTGATCACCAGCGTCCCGACGCCTGCCGCCTCGACGCGCGACAACAGCCCGTCGATCTGCGCCATGTCGCCGGGCAGGTAGGCCTGGAACCAGGTGCCGGGCGCGGCTGCCATCACTTCTTCCAGCCGGATCAGCGATGAACCGCTCATGATCGCCGGCACCCCGGCCTGCTGCGCGGCCTGCGCCAGCACGATATCGCCGCGGTAAGCGAACAGCGCGGCAATACCCATGGGCGCAATGCCGAACGGGGCGGCATAGCGCCGGCCGAACAGCTCGAAGCCGAGTTCGCGCGTGGCCACGCCGGCAAGCACGCGCGGCCGCAGCGCGATCTTGGCGAAGGCGCGGCGGTTCTCCGCCAGCGAGACGCTGTCCTCCACCGCACCGCTGACATAGGCGTACAGCGGCCGGGGCAGGCGGCGGCGGGCGAGCGGTTCAAGGTCGTTTAGCGAAAGCACTTGCCTGCGCAAGGTGCCTGCGCCGCTTGCGGTCGCGGTCGTCACGCGCGGCGCGGAAGCGGTGCTGACGGCATTTGTGGCGCGGTCAGCGGCGTTGTCTGCAGCAGGGGCATGAAGAGCTGACATGATCGATATAGGGGGGCAGGGCGACGACGAGGCTTCAATCTAGCAACCGCAAGGAATCGATAAAAGCGAAAAATAACGAAGCTATAATTTCGCTTTTAGGAAACTGATAATCGCCGCCCGCGGCGCGGATTCCATGACCCTCAAGCAACTCGAAGCCTTCTACTGGGCCGCGACCTGCCTCAACTTCTCGGTAGCCGCCGAGCGCTGCCACCTGTCCGTGTCTTCGCTGTCCAAAAGGGTGGCCGAGCTCGAAACCTCCCTCGGCGTGCAGCTGTTCGACCGAAGCGGCCGCCGCGCCGAGCTGACGGCGCAGGGCGAGCAGATGCTGCCGCGTATCCGCGAACTGCTGCGGGTTGCCGCCGAGTTGCAGCAGTCAGCGGGGCAGAGCCGTGGCCTGCAAGGCCGTTGCCGCGTGGGCCTGGGCGAACTGAGCGGCCTGACCTGGCTGCCCCGGCTGGTACGGCAGACGGCCATCCGGCACCCCGAGCTTCAGCTCGAGCCTTACGTCGATATCGGTCAAGTGCTGGAGCAGCGCCTGGAAGATGGCGAACTCGACCTCGCGGTGATCGCCGGGCCGTCTTCGCGCAGCAGCCTTGCGTCGGAACGGATCGCACAGGTCGATTTTGTCTGGGTCGCGAGCGAGTCTTTTATCGACCAGACCGGCACCGACGATCCGCGGCGGCTGATGGCGGAGCAATTGCTGCTGTCCCTGCCGGTCGGCGCGGGCGGCACCCGGGTACTCGACCAGTGGCTGGCCACCCGTGGCATGGCGGTCAACCGTCGCCTGGTGTGCAACAGCTGGGGCGCCGTGGTCGGCATGGTGGCGGAGGGGCTGGGTTTCGCCTTCATGCCAAAGCAGTGGGCCGAAGCGCTGGAAGCGCGCGGGGTGTTGCAGATCCTGAAGAAGGGCGGCGCGCTGGAACCGCTGCACTATGTCGTGCAATGGCGTCGCGACGACGCGCGCGTGCTGATCACGGAGATGCGCGATGTCATCAAGGACGTAATCGAATTCCAGGCGCCGCGTTGCCTGGTGTAGACCGCGTCTCGCAGGGTAGATTTGGCCCAAGGTGTGCAGATTTCGCACGCGGCAGTACAACCGTCGCCTCTATGAGTGGCGGTGGCGCGCCTGTTGCACGCCTGGAACGACATTTGCGAGGGATTTTTTAACCCGCCGGCAGATGGCGGGCCCTGAACAGTGCCGCGGACATTGCATCTGCCATGGCCCGTGCCGGATGACCGCGGCTGCCATGGAGACGACCATGCCAAGGGCATCGAGCATTGCCCAAGCCAGGGCAGACAAGAGAGCAGGCAAGTCGCCGACCACCCAGGCCGGCCATTTCGTTCACGACGAGATCGAAGCCGTGCGAAAAGGTAAGCACGGCGTGCGCTCGGCCAAGCAGGCCATAGCGATCGGTTTGTCGGAGGCACGCCGCGCTGGCGTCGTTGTGCCGCCGAAGAAGGGTGCGACCAAGGCGGAAACCAAGGCTGCTGCCGCCAAGGCCGCACCGCGACGGGCGAGTTCAGAAAGCACGGCCAAGCGGTCCCAGGCTGCGCTCAAGGCACTCAAGCGCGAGAGCACCGCCGGTGCTTCTCCCAAGGCGCTGTCTGCCCAGGCCAAGAGCGCGGCAAGCAAGCGCACGGCGACCGATCGCTCGGCTGCCGCGAAGAAGGCCGCCAGCACCAAGGGAGCTGCCGGTCGCTCCGAAGCGGCCCGCAAGGCCGCTCGCACGCGTGCGGCAAGGAAGGAGTCAGCCCGTTAGCGAACCAGCGTACCGCTGTCGGCAAGCTGCGCGCCTGGCACGCCGCGCTCTCCGGCGTTCACCGCACTGAACCGACACGGAGGTAAGCAACCCACTCTCTCGCCGGCTTCGACGGTGCGGTCGACGAGCGCGCAGGTCTCTTCCATCAGGGGGGGCTGGCGTAGAATCTGTCGGTGCGCCCTCGGAGCCCGGAACGCCGGGGACACCGGCTTCGATCATGGCGCGTTTGGCGCTGACCTTGTCGCCCATGCGCCGGATCGAAGCCGCGGTAGGCCCGATGCATACCAACCCGTCCCTTCCAACGGTTTCGGCAAAATCCGCGCTCTCGGACAAGAGCCCATACCCGGGATGCGATAGTCTTTCACGTCGTGTGTCCGAGCCTTCCCCCCACGGAATCAACTTCTCCGCCCCCCCTGAATTGAGAGCCATAGATGCGATCGCCCCGCAAGCTGTTTCACATGGCCGCCCTGCTGGCCTCACTTGCCGTCGTCGGCCAGACGCGCGCGGCGCCCTACCCGGATCATCCTGTCGAACTCGTGGTCCCGAGCGCGGCGGGCGGTGGTACCGACACGGTTGCGCGGGCTTTCAGCGAAGCCATGCGAAAGTATCTGCCGCAGCCGCTGACTGTGGTGAACAAGCCAGGGGCCAGCGGTGCCATCGGCATGACGGATGTGGCCCGCGCCAAGCCGGATGGCTACAAGCTCGGCATCATCATCGCCGAAGCCGTGATCGTCCCGCATCTCGGGCCGACCACCCTCGACGCCGCCGAGCTGGTGCCGATCGCGCGCCTGAATGCCGATCCGTCCGCGATCACGGTCAAGGCCGACTCGCGCTGGAACACCATCGAGGCGTTCCTGGAATTCGCCAAGTCGCACCCGGGGGAGGTGCAGGTGGGGAATTCCGGCCCGGGCTCGATCTGGCACCTGGCGGCGACGGCGCTGGAGGACAAGGCGCACGTCAGGTTCACTCATGTGCCGTTCTCCGGTGCGGCGCCGGCCCTGGTGGCGTTGATGGGCGGGCATATCGACGCGGTGGCCGTCAGTCCCGCCGAGGTATCGGCCTATGTGGCCGCAGGCAAAGTGAAGACGCTCGCGGTGATGGCGGAGCAGCGTGTCAGGGGTTTCGAGAGCGTTCCGACGCTGCGTGAGCGTGGTATCGACCTTTCGATCGGCACATGGCGCGGGCTGGCCGCGCCCAAAGGCACGCCACCTGAAGTGCTCGAAACCCTTGCGGCCGCCAGCCGCAAGGCGGTGGCGGATCCTGTCTTCGTGGCGGCGCTGCGCCGGCAGAACCTGGGCATTGCCTATGCCGACGCGGCGACCTTCAAGGCGATGATCGCGGCAGACAACGCGGTGATGAAGGCACTGGTGGCCAAGACCAACCTCCGCAAGTGAGGCAGCGCGTCCGCATCGATCCAGAAGTGCCAAGGGCGGCAGGGGGGGGCTCAAGACAGGCGGGCAATCTCCTCAAGCAGCGCGGTCTCCATCGCATCGATCGGCGCGCGTGCGCAGCCGGTGTAGAACTCGACCTGGGCGCACGCCTGGTGCAGCATCATGCGCGTGCCGTCGATGGTGCGGCAGCCAAGTGCGGCGGCATCCCGGATCAGCTTGCTCCTGACCGGGATGAAGGCAGCGTCCATGACGATCAGGTGTGCCGCGAGCTGTCCGGCGACCGGGTTGACATCGGGTGCGCGAAAGCCCGCGGCGGTCGCGTTGGCGAGCATGTCGAAGTCCGCCGCGCGGAAGTCCGTCAATCCGCCCCCAAAGCGCAGGCCAAGTGAGGCGGCCAGTTCCTCGCCGCGCGCCGTGGTGCGGTTGAACACGGTCACGCTGGCGCCGGCCTCGCGCAGGCCATAGGCCATCGCCCGCGCCGCGCCGCCAGCGCCCAGCAGCGCAATGCGGCTGCCGGCCACTTCAGTCACTTCCTGGAACGCCCGGACGGCGCCGATGCAATCGGTGTTGTAGCCGGTCAGCACGCCATCGATATTGTTGATGGTGTTGACCGCGCCGATGGCGCGGGCGGTCTCGTCGAGATGGTCGAGATGCGCGATCACGGCCTGCTTGTGCGGCATCGAGACATTCATGCCGCGCACGCCGAGCGCGCGGATCGATTGCACGGCGCCGGGCACGTCCTGCACCCCGAAGCATACAAAGGTGTAGTCGATCCCGAGCGCCCGGTAGGCGGCATTGTGGATGCGCACATTGAAGGTGAAGGGCTCGCCCATGATCGAGCCGCACAGCGTGGGAATGGAACCGGGCATTGCGGGGTGTCCTTGCGGGGAAAATCAGGCGGCTGCCTGGACGGCAAAGGCCGCCAGGTCGAAGGGCGCGGCGGGCTGCCGCCCGGCGAGCGCGTCCAGCAGGTTGCGCGTGGCGAGTTCGGCCATGGCGCGCCGGGTCTCATGCGTGGCCGAGCCGATATGGGGCAGGGCTGTCACCCTGGGATGGCTGCGCAGCGGTGAATCCTGAAGCAGCGGCTCGGTGGCGAAGACGTCCAGCCCGGCCGCGCGCAGGTGGCCGCTGTCGAGCGCCGCGAGCAGCGCGTCTTCCTGCACGATCTGGCCGCGGGCGCCGTTGACGAAGATGGCGCCCGGCTTCATCAGCGCGAACTCGCGCAGGCCCATCAGGCCGCGCGTGCTTTCGGTCAGGGGCAGCGTGACGGCGACAATATCGGCTCGCTGCAACGCATCGTCGAGCTCCATCCGGGTGGCGCGTCCCACCAGGTCGGACGGCTCCGCGGCAGTCTCGTTGACGTAGAGCACCTCCATGCCGAAGCCGAGCGCCGCGCGGCGTGCCACGGCCTGGCCGATGCGGCCGAAGCCCAGGATCGCCAGGGTCTTGCCGTGCACGTCCCAGCCGAACAGGCTTTCGCCGATATTGGCGGTCCAGCGGCCTTCGCTCACATGGGCCGCCAGTTCGACCAGGCGGCGGCTCGTGGCCATGATGAGCGCGAAGACGGTGTCGGCGGTGGTCTCTGTGAGTACGCCGGGCGTATGGCACAGGGTGATGCCGCGCCGGTGCAGGCAGGGGAGGTCGTAGTTGTCGACGCCCACCGAAATACTCGAAATCACCTCCAACTGGCCCGCTTCGGCCAGTTCCGCCGCGCCCAGCTTCACGCTGGAGCCGATCAGGCCATGGGCGTTTGCCAGCGCGGCGCGGAAGGCCGGCCGTTGTGCCGGCTGGCGCGGGTCGGCCACGATCACGTCATGCTCCGACTCGATCCTGGCGAGCAGGTCGTCAGGAATCGGACGGAACACCAGTACCTTCTTGCGCATGGGAAATCCTTGCTTTGGCTTCACAAACTGGCAGCCGCCAGTTGGGCATGGGTCGGCAGGCCTTCGGTATCGCCCCGCACCTGCACAGCCCGCGCGCCGATCCAGGCGCCGCGCCGGACGGCGTCGCCCACCGGCCTGCCTTCCAGCAGCGCGCTGATCACGCCCACGGCAAAGCCATCGCCGGCGCCAACGGTGTCGACGACACGCTCGACGCTGAATGCCTCGACATGGCCGGTGCCGGCCTCGCCATCGAAGTAGGCGCCGTCGGCACCAAGCTTCACCACCACCAGCCTGGCGCCGCGCGCACGGTAGAAGGCGGCAATGCGTTCCGGCTCGGCATGGCCGGTGAGGAAGCGGCCTTCCTCGATGCCGGGCAGCACCCAGTCGCACTGTTGCGCGAGGTCGTTCAGCGTCTCGCGCATCAGCTCGGGCGAGGCCCACAGCGTGGGCCGCAGGTTGGGATCGAATGAGATCGTGCGGCCGGCGGCCTGCATGGTGGCGATGGCCTGGCGTGTGGCAGCCTGCGTGCCTGCGGCCAGCGCGGGGAACACGCCGGTGACGTGCAGATGCCGCGAGCGCCGCAGCCACCTGCCGTCCAGGTGCTCCGGGTTCATGCGGCTGGCCGCCGAGCCGCGGCGGTGGTATTCGACGGGCGGATCGCTGCCGTCGTCGACCCGGCCCTTGAACTGGAAACCGGTGCGCTCACCGGGCTCGCACACCACCTGGCTGCAATCCACGCCTTCGCGCTGCATTTCCCCGAGCAGGTAGCGGGCCATCGAGTCGTCGCCCAGCCGGCTGGCCCATCCGACCTTCAGGCCCAGGCGCGACAGGCCGATGGCTACATTGGTCTCGGCACCGGCGGTGCGCTTGTGGAAGGTCTGCGCGGTTTCGAGCGGCCCGGCTTCGCCGGCGACCAGCATCAGCATCGCCTCGCCCAGCGTGACTACATCAAGATCGGTGCTCATGCGGGAATCTCCACCGAACGCAGTACTTCGACATGATGGCGCGTGACCTGCACCAGGTCTTCGCCTTGCAGCGGGAATTCGATCGCACGCGCAACGTGCGTGGGCAGGCGGCGCAAGACGCTGCGCCATGATGCGGCCGACTGGTCAAGCGGCACCGCGATCCATTTGGCGGGCGTGCGCTGCACGCCTTTGCAGTGCACGTAGCCGACGCCGGCGCCGAAGACCTGCGCGGCGTCGAGCGGGTCTTCGCCGGTCCAGTGCCAGTTGCCCATGTCGAAGGTCATCGGCACGGACTGGCCGAGCGCGCTGGTACGCGCGAAGAAGTCGCGCAGCGGCGGCACGGTGCCGGCTTGGGCGGTCTGGTCGTTTTCCACGACGAGTTCGATGCCATCGTGCCGCAGCCAGGGAAGCAGTGCTTCCAGCGCCGTGCCTTCCCGATAGCCGCCAAGCGACATCTTGACCCGGGTCGCACGGAGCGCCAGCGCGGTGGCGAAGGCGCGGTCGAGCGCGGCAGCATCGAGGCTGCCTGCGTCATTCCACAGGCCTTCCGGGCTGGACCACACCACGCTCAGTCCATGCTGCTGGGCGACCTCGCGCTGTTCAATGACTTCATCCTTGTGCCCGCGCTGGAGTTCGCCGCGGAATTCCACGCCGTCCGCGCCGGCTGCCGCGGCAATCCGTGCCAGTGCAGCCTGTCCGTCGCGCAGGGCGAGGTCGGCGCCATAGGCCGTCAGCGAGATCAGCACCGGCGGGCGCGAAGAACCATCTGCTTGCCACTGGCTCATTTCAGTGCTCCCGCGCTGAGGAATTGCTGCAGTTCCGCTGTCTGCGGCTGCGCGAACAGCGCCTTCGACGGACCCGCCTCGTGGACCTTGCCCTGGTGCATGAAGATGGTGGTATGCGCCATGCGGCGCGCGAACTCCATCTCGTGCGTGACCAGCACCATGGTCATGCCGGAGGCGGCCAGGTTCTCCATGACCCGAAGCACTTCCGCCGTCAGCTCGGGGTCGAGCGCGGAGGTGACCTCGTCGAACAGCATCACCTTGGGCTCCATCGCCAGCGAACGGGCGATGGCCACGCGCTGCTGCTGGCCGCCCGATAGTTGCTCGGGGTAGCAGTCCTTCTTGTCGAGCAGGCCGACCTGGGTCAGCACCTGGTCGACGATGCCGTCGATCTTGCCTGCGGCGAGCTTCTTCACGATGGATGGCGCCAGGGCGATGTTCTGGCCCACGGTCAGGTGCGGAAACAGGTTGTAGCTCTGGAACACCATGCCCACGTCGCGGCGCAGGTCGAGCAAGCGCTTCCGGTCGTGATCCAGCTTGTGCCCGGCGACGGTGATATTGCCGGCGTTGATCGTCTCCAGGCCATTCAGGCAACGCAGCATGGTGCTCTTGCCGGAGCCGCTGCGGCCGATGATGGCGACCACCTGGCCCGGCTCGATCGCAAACGAAACGCCCTTCAGGACTTCGACGGCGCCATACGACTTGTGCACGCCTTGTGCTTCAACGATTGACATGGAGCGTCCTTTCCATGCGCCGGGCTGCCGCCGACAGCGGGAAGCAGAGCGCGAAGTAGATAAGTGCGACGACGACGAAGACCGCGAAGGGCTGGAAGGTCGCGTTGTTGATCAGCTGGCCGGCGCGGGTCAGTTCGATGACGCCGATGATGGAAGTGATCGAGGTGTTCTTGACCAGCTGGACCGAGAACCCCACCGTGGGCGGCAAGGCCAGCCGCACCGCCTGTGGCAGCACCACGTAGCGCAGCTGCTGCCAGCGGGTGAGGGCGAGCGCTTCGCTGGCTTCCCACTGTCCTTGCGGCACGGCCTCGATGCAGCCGCGCCAGATCTCGCCAAGGTAGGCGCTGGCGTAGATCGACATCGCCAGCATGGCAGCGACCATCGGCGACAGCTTGAACCCGAGCACGGAGAGTCCGTAGTAGCTCAGGAACAGCACGATCAGCACCGGCGTCCCTTGCACGACCTGGATATAGGCCGTGCTGGCGAGGCGCAGCAGCGGGCTTCTGGAGGTACGCGCCAGTGCCACCAGGAAACCGGCCAGCGTACCGCCGATGAAGGCAAGCAAAGTCACCCACAGCGTCCAGCGCGCCGCCAGCAGCAGGATTTCAAGATGATTCCAGGAGAACTCGGTGATCATTTCGCGCTCCCTGCAACCGCTGCCGTCAGTTCCGTTTGCGCCAGCGGCGCGATCCGGGCCGTGCGGGCCAGCTTTCGTGCGCGCGCCACCACGCGGCGCCGCTTGAACACCACGTTGCCGATCAGGCCGAACATTGCGCGCAGCAGCAGTGCCAGCCCGATATAGACGAACATGACCAGGATGTAGCTCTCGAAGGTGCGGAAGGTCTGCGAATCGACATGGTTGGCAACTGCCGTCAGCTCTTCCACCGAGATCGTCGACACCACGCTCGACGTCAGCATCATCAGCGTGAACTGGCTGGTCAGGGCCGGATAGACCTTCTCGAAGGCCGGCACCAGCGCGACGTGGCGGATCAGCTGCCAGCGTGTCATGCCCAGCGCGGCGGCGGCTTCAAGCTGCGAGAGGTGCACCGCCTGCAGGCCGGCCCGGATGATTTCCGTCGAGTAGGCGCCGAGGTTGACGGTCATGGCAATCACCGCGGCGGTGACGGCATCGATCTGCAGGCCCACGGTTGGCAAGCCGAAGAAGATGATGAAGAGCTGGATCAGGAAGGGCGTGTTGCGGATCGCCTCGACGTAGGCCCGGGTGGCACGCTGCAGCCACGGACCGCCGAATGCGGCCGCAATGGCGCCGGCGGTGCCGACCACGGTACCAAGCAGGATCGAGCCGAAGCTGAGCGCCAGCGTCATCGCCGCGCCTTCCGCGAAGCGATCCAGCTGCGACAGCACCGGGGTCCATTCGAATTGATAGTTCATGCGGGTCTCCTGGCAGGCCGGCTGGCGCCGGCGCGCAACCTCAGACGGCCTGGTTCAGAACGCTTGCAGCGCGGGCAGCGCCTTGCCGGTCCACTTCTGCGCAATGGCGTCGAGTTCGCCATTCAGCTTGACGTAGGAGATGGTGGTGTTGAGCCACTGGCGCAGCTCGAAGGCGTCGCGGCGCACGGCCATCGAATTGGGCTGCACCGAGAATGCGAACTTGGCGTCGAACTTGCCGGCGCCGCGCGCCTTCATGATCTCGTTGCCGGTGGTATTGGGCAGGGCAATGGCTTCGACCTGGTTGCTGATCAGGGCCTGCGCGCAGGTGGCATCGTCCTCGAAGCGGACGATGTTCATGCCGGGCACGGCCAGCCGGGTCAGCGCGGTGTCCTGCGTGGTGCCGCGCGTCACGCCTACCTTCTTCTTCCCGAGTTCCGTCAGCTTGGCGTACTTGGCAGCGACGGGAGCAAAGATGGTCAGCTCGAACGCGCTGTAGGGCGCGCTGAACATGATGGCCCGCGCGCGCTCGGGCGTCGGCGCCAGCGTGGCGACCAGGAAATCGACCTTGCCGGCCTCCAGCGCCGGAATCCGGCTGGGCGAGGTGAGGGGAACGATATCGACCGGAACGCCCAGGTACTTGCCGAGCAGGTTGGCTACGTCGACGTCATAGCCGGCGGGTTTGCCGGTGGCGTCGGTGGTGCCGAAGGGCGGCGCGCCGGTCACCACGCCGATGGTGACCTTGCCCTTCTTGACGATCTCGGCGACGGTCTGCGCCTGGGCGGTGAAAGCGGCGCTGGTCAGGACCAGCAGAGTCAGCACGGGCGCGGCTACGCGGCGCAACAAGCGTTGGACGTTCATCAATGTCTCCTGTTATGGAATGTGTCGCTGGCGTCGCAGCGTTTGGCAAGCACCGTCTTGAAACCGGTTTCAGAATTATAGGAAACCGGTTTCAGAGATCCAGCAGTGGAAACCCTTACGGGCAAAAACCGCGTTTGGCGGATGCGGAAACAGGCACGTCAGGCACCCGCTGGACGTGCGCAGCGGGTGCAGGCATGGATCAGGCGGGCACGGCGGACGCCGGCGGGGAAGGGCTCTGCAATCAGGCGCGGCGGGTGGATCCGCGCGTGACCAGGGTGCCGGGCAACAGCACCCGGCGCGGCGGCAGTTGCGCGCCTTGCAGGCGCTCGATCAGGCAGTTGGTGGCGACGCGCCCGATATCGTCGGTGGGCTGGGAAATGGCGCTGAGGCCAGGGCCGACCAATGCGGCCCATTCCGGATCATCGAAGCCGATCAGGCCCAGGTCGGCGCCAAGTTGCCACCCCAGTCTGGCGGCGGATGCGGCCACGCGCAGCGAGATCACCGCGTTGGCCGCCAGCACGGCAACGGGTGCCTGTCCGGCGCCACGGCGCAGCGCGCGGAGCGCTTCATCCAGGGCATCGTCGTCACCCCGCTGGGCTTCAAAAACGGTCCCGCCAACCGTGTCCGCGTGTTCGGCGACAAAGGCCTGGAACGCGCGCGCGCGCTCATTGCGCGAGCTGATGGCCTTGATCGGCTCGCTGATGAACAGCAGGTGCCGGTAGCCGGCTTCGACCAGGTGGCCGGCGGCTTCCTGTACGGCGGTCAGGTTGTCCAGGGCCACCAGGTCGACTTCGGCATCACCGACCTTGCGGTCGACCAGTACCACTGGCTTGCCCAATTGCGCCGCATCGGCCAGGGCGCCGGCATCGTGGCCCAGCGTGTGCAGGATGAAACCCTCGACCCGGTACGCCGACAGCGAGCGAATGGCCTCACGCTCCAGTTGCTCGTCATTGCCGAGGTTGAACAGCATCACCATATAGCCGGCGTCGCGACAGGCCTTCTCAACGCCGCGCAGCACGGCCACCGAGAACGAATTGGAGACATCCGCAACCACCAGCCCGATCAGGCGCGACTTGCCGCGCTTGAGCCCCTGCGCCATCGGGCTGGGGCTATAGCCGAGCGCGCGGATGGCCGCGGCGACGCGCGCCTCGACGTCCGCGGACAACTGCTCGCCGCCCCGGTTCAGGTAGCGCGATACGGTTGCCTTGGAGACACCCGCATAGTCGGCAACGTCCTGGATGGTGAGCTTCTCTGCGGGTTTCTGGTCGGACACAGGTCGGATAACAGGGCGCGGCATAGGATTCGGGTCTCGGTGAAACCAGTTTCACGATTATGCCTCGGGCGTGTCGGGATATGCCAGCCTGCGGGCCATCCGATTGTGCGAGGCCGTAATTGGGCTCCGATACCTCGTGCGGCGAACCGGCGAAGGGCCAGACTCCCTTGCCGCTTATCCCGAATGAGCCAGCGCTACCGCATCGGCACCTGCCGGAAACCGAAGCAGCCCGGACCTGTCGTTGGCGGCACGCCAAACCGCTTCGGCCACCTCGGCCTCGGTCGTCACCGCTGCCGGTTGCGAGAGTGAAGCAAAGATGCGCTGCGCGAAAGACGCGTACGCCTCGGGGATCAGGCCCTCCATGCGCGGTCCCCCGTTGCTGGTAAAGCGCGTGGTCGGACCGTAGCCCGGCTCGACCAGCTTCACGCTCACCCTGAACGCTTCGAGCTCGAACGCGAGCGACGCGGTGAAGCCTTCGATGGCCATCTTGCTCGCGGTGTAGACGGCCACCATCGGCATCGGCGCCAGCGTAGTGCTCGAGGTCACGTTCACCACCACGCCCGACCCGCGCGCCCGGAACTGCGGCAGCACCGCCTGGGTCATCGCCATCACGCCGAAGGTGTTGGTCTCGAACACCTCGCGCGTCGTGGCCATCGGCGTGGCCTCAAAGGCGCCAAACAGGCCGATGCCCGCGTTGTTGACGAGCACGTCGATGGGCCCGCTTGCTTCAAGCGCGGCGGCGATGCTATCGGGCTTCGTCACGTCGAGCGCCAGCATGCGGATCTGGTGGGATCTGGGCAAGAGTTCTTCGTTCGGCGTTCGCATGGTGGCGATAACGTTCCAGCCCTGCGCGTGGAAGTGGCGCGCGGTTTCAAGGCCATAGCCAGAGGAGCAGCCGGTAATCAACACGGTTTTCATGGGAATTTCGGTGGTGGTTTTGATGTCGGCAACGATAGCGGGGCTGCGACGGACTGCCTACAATGAAAAGTCCAGATTTCATTTGCAATCGTCCGGCGATGAGCGATCCCCTGTCAGAAGTCATCTCACTGCTGCAGCCGCGTGCCGTGTTCTCCAAGTCCATCAGCGGCGCCGGCCGCTGGGGTGTTCGCTACGCTGACTTCGGCCAGCCAAGCTTCTGCGCCGTGCGCGAGGGCAGCTGTCGTCTCGCCGTCGACGGCCACCATGCCATCACGCTTGAGGCAGGCGACTTCGTGCTCCTGCCGGCAACGCCGGGCTTCACCCTGTCGGGTTTTGAGCCGGTTGCGCCCGAGCGCATCGACCCCAAGGTGACGTCTGCGCCGACGGGCGAAGTCCGTCACGGCAGGCGCGGTGGACGTCCCGATGTGCGACTGCTCGGCGGCTACTTTGTCTTTGACTCGTCCAATGCCGCGCTGCTGGTGTCGCTGTTGCCGGCGCTGGTGCATGTGCGCGGCGCCGAGCGGCTTTCGGCCATCGTTCGGCTCGTCGGCGAGGAATCGGGTGAACGGAGGTCGGGCCGCGAGCTCGTGCTCACGCGCCTGGTGGAGGTGCTGCTGATCGAAGCGCTGCGCTCAACGTCGGGGGAGGACGCACCCCCGGGCTTGCTGCGTGGCCTGGCCGATGCCCGACTCGCGTCAGCGATGCGGCAGATGCACGCCGATCCCGCGCGCACGTGGACGGTGGCCCAACTCGCAAAGAAGGCCGCGTTGTCGCGCTCGACCTTTTTTGAGCGCTTCACCCGCGCCGTTGGAATGCCACCGATGGAATACCTGATCGCCTGGCGCATGGCTGTGGCGAAGGACCTGCTCCGTCGCCATGACTTCGGGATCGCCGAGGTTGCCGAACGGGTCGGCTACGGCTCGGCAAGTACCTTCAGCACCGCGTTCAGCCGGCACGTCGGCCAGCCACCGAGTCTCTACGCGCGCAAACGTTAGAACGTCGCATGGAACGCGACTGCACCGGACAGAGGGCTCGCTTTGGTTGTGGAAAATGACCTGCCCGGTTGCCTCAGGCAGGTCACCGTGTGCGTCAGACCAGCCTGGTTTCGACGTGGATGCTGCCGTGCAGGGCCTTCGAGTACGGGCAGGTCCGGTGCGCGGTATCCACCAGTGCCTGGGCCACTTCACGGTCGATGCCGGGGATATGGACATTGAGCCGGGCCTGCAGCAAATAGGCCTCGCCAGCGCTGCCCAGATCAACCTCGGCGTCGACCGAAAGCTCGGCCGGCAGCTTCACTTTCATCTTGCCGGCGGCCAGCCCGATCGCGCCGATAAAGCACGCCGACCATCCCGCGGCGAGCAGTTGCTCCGGGTTCGTGCCCTGGCCTTTGGTGCCCGGCGAGGACAGTTGAAGGTTCAGCCGGCCGTCATCGCTGTGGGCTTCGCCGTCGCGTCCGCCTGCGGTGATGTGGACTTTGCCGGTGTACAGCACTTTTTCGATACGGGTCATGATGCGTTCCTTGGTCATTCAGAGAGTTGGGGCTCAGGCGTAGGCGCCGTCAAGATAGGGGTCGACACTGCGCGCCGGGTCCGCCGACACGCCGGTGCGGTCCAGGCCGGACAGGGTGCGTGCGCCGTCGTAGTACGGATCAACGTTGCGCGCACCGTCCGTGAACGGGTCGACGGCACGCGCGCCGTCGCTGTACGGGCTGCGTGCCTCTTGCACGGAGCGGGCACCGTCGGTGAAGGGGTCTCGCGCGCCCGGCTGGGGCAGTGCGGCGGCCTGCGCACCGGCAGCGGCGGCAACCAGGGCGATGGCGAAGACAAAGCGCTTGGCGATGTTGTGGGTAGTCATGATCGTCTTCCTTAAAGGTTTGGGTTCGGTATTGCGCGGCAGGGACTGGCTTCGTTGAGGTTCGCCGCCGGGCCACGGAATGCATTTAAGGCGATCGATGTATCTGGCCCGTAGCGCGTGAGAGGTGTCTCCGTCGAAACACGTATCGTTGCGGCTGCGTGATACAGACGGGTACAAATTCATGCGCGAACGGGCTGGGGAGCCGCATCGGCAGGGGACTCGGACAGGCCTATGCGCCACATTCTGCGCCTTGGCATGCACCTAGGGTTTCTCCCGAAAATCGTCCGTACTCCCTTGTTTTGATTGTGATTCTGGTTGAACGGCAGCCGTTGCAAGTCGTGGCGGTGACTAACTTCGACCTTGACCATCCGTCGAAACCGCCGATAATGCAAACGTTTGCAAAGGAGGCAAAACATGGAAACTTCCAGCGAGCGGCAGGCGCCACAAGGCGAGCGTCTGGCGCTGATCGAGGACGAACACTCGGTGACAGGCGTGGTCCAGGCGGCCATGGCCAATACCACCAATCCCCGCCTGCGCTTCATCATGGATTCCCTGGTGCGGCACCTTCACGGGTTCCTGTCCGAGGTGCGGCTGTCCGACGAGGAATTCGAGCTTGCCCTGGGGTATATCGCCAGCCTGGGCCATGCGACCAATGCCAAACATAACGAGGTTGTCCTGGCTGCCGACGTGCTGGGGCTGTCGACGCTGGTGACCGTCATTAACAACAGCACCAGGGACGGGCGCACGCCCGGCGCGCTGCTCGGCCCGTTCTATCGCGCCAACGCGCCGCGTTATGACTGCGGTGACTGCGTGGTGCAGGACGACGCGCCTGGCTTGCCGCTGCTGGTCAGCGGCACCGTGCGGGCGACCGATGGCACGCCGCTGCCAGGCGCGCTGGTCGAGATCTGGCAGGCGTCGCCGGTGGGACTGTATGACAACCAGGATCCGACCCAGCCCGACCGCAACCTGCGCGGCTGCTTCCATACCGATGAAAGCGGCGGCTATCACTTTCGCACGGTGCGGCCTGCCGGCTATCCGGTGCCGACCCACGGCCCGGTAGGCACGTTGCTGGCCGAGCAGCAGCGCCATCCGTACCGGCCGGCGCATATCCATTTCATCGTCGCGGCGCCGGGTTACCGGACGCTCGTCACCCAGGTGTTTGCCGACGCGCCGGACAAGCTGGAATCCGATGTCACGTTCGGCGTGCATCGGCAACTGGTTGGCGATCTCCGGCTGCACCACCAAGGCCCCAGCCCGTGGGGCGATGTGCCGGCGCCGTTTTACACGCTGGCGTTCGATTTCACGCTGGAGCCCGGCGAGCAGACCTTCCCGAAGCCGCCGATCGACTGAAGGCCGAATCGGCTTCCCCTGACCCATTCCCACATTGAAACCATGAGTGCTACTTCTCTTTCCGGCAAGGTGGCCGTGATCCTCGGCGGCACCGGTGCCATCGGCTTTGCCGCCGGTGAAACGCTGGTGCGCCTTGGCGCAAGCGTCGTGCTGACCGGGCGCGACGCCGACAAGGCGGCCAGTGCCGCGGCGGCCTTGCCGGCCGGCAACCATCTTGCCGCCGTGGCCGAGATTGCCGACAGCGCCTCGCTGCGCGCGCTGGCCGACGAGGTCAGCCATCACTACGGCCGCGTCGATATCCTGGTGAACACCGCGGGCTTTACGCGGGCGATCCCGCACGCCGACCTCGACGCCCTGGACGATGCGCTGATCGATGAACTGTTTGCCGTCAACTGGCGCGGTCAGTTTGCCGCGATCCGTGCGTTCGCGCCGCACCTGCGCGCCAATGGCGACGGGCTGGTGGTCAATGTCGGGTCGATCGCCGGCCGTACGGGGCAGGGCAGCAATGTTGCGTACTGCGCTGCCAAGGCCGGGCTCGATGTCATGGCGATGTCGCTCGGGCGCGCGCTGGCGCCGCATATCCGCGTGCTGAACGTTTCACCGGGCGTGGTCGATACCGCCTTCGTGCCGGGACGCGACAGCGGTTTCAACGAGCGCGCCGCCAAGTCGACGCCGCTCAAGCGCGTCGGCCAGGCACAGGACGTGGCCGATGCCATCGCTGCCTGCGCGACGTCACTGCGCTTTGCCACTGGCACCACCATCGTCGTGGACGGCGGCCGCCAGCTTGGATAGGCCAGGCCCCTCCATGTCTACCCAATAGCATTTCCATTACTGACCTTCGCTCATGCACGCACGCAAGACCATCATCACCTGCGCGGTGACCGGCAATATCGTCACCCCGGAGCAGCACCCCGGCTTGCCGGTCACGCCGGCCCAGATTGCCGACGCCGCGCTGGAAGCCGCCGAGGCCGGCGCAGCCGCCGCCCACATCCACGTGCGCGACCCTGAAACGGGGCGCCCGTCGATGTCGCTCGACTACTACGCCGATGTCATCGACCGCATCCGCAAGCGCAACCGCTCGCTGATCATCAACCTCACCACCGGACCCGGTGGCCGCTTCGTGCCGAGCGAGGACGAGCCGCGCGTGGCCGCGCCCGGCACCACGCTGCTGCATCCCTCGAAGCGCGTCGAACACATCGCGGCGCTGCGCCCGGACGTCTGCTCGCTCGACTTGAACACCATGAATTCAGGCGGCGACGTGGTCATCAACACGCCCACCAACGTGCGCAAGATGGCCAGCGTGATCCGCGCGGCCGGCGTCATGCCCGAGCTGGAGATCTTCGATTCCGGGGACCTGAACATGGCGCTCGACTTTATCCGTGAAGGCGTGCTGGACGGTCCCGGCCTGTGGACCCTGGTGCTGGGCGTGAAGTACGGCTTTGCGCCCACGCCGGAAACCATCTTCTACGCGCGCAACATGCTGCCCGCCGGCGCCCACTGGTCGGCCTTCGGCATCGGCCGCGCGGAGTTCCCGATCGTGGCCCAGGCATGGCTTGCAGGCGGACACGTGCGCGTCGGCATGGAAGACAACATCTATCTTGAGAAGGGCGTGCTGGCGCCAAGCAACGCGGCGCTGGTCGCCAAGGCGCGTGACATCGTCAGGTCGCTCGGCGGCGAGATTGCATCGTCGGCCGAGGCCCGGCGCACGCTTGGGCTGCGCGAAGCCTGACCCCCGCCATACAGAACTAAACATTTCAGGAAGGAATCACCATGAACACCATTCGAGTCAGCGAAAAAGCCGCCAATATCGATGTCCTGCAGCTGGAGCTGCTCGGCGTGCCGCGTCCGGAAGCGGCGCCGGGTCAGGTCATCATCGAAGTGGCCAGCGCCGGCGTGAACCCGAGCGACGTGAAGGCAACGCTCGGCATGATGCCGCATGCGATCTGGCCGCGCACGCCAGGCCGCGACTATGCAGGCCTGGTCGTCGACGGTCCCACCGAACTGCTGGGCCAGCAGGTCTGGGGCAGCGGCGGCGAGCTCGGCATCCGCCGCGACGGCACGCATGGCAAGTACCTGCGCATCCAGGCCAGCGCGGTGCGCGCCAAGCCGGCGTCGGTGTCGCTGCTGGAAGCCGGCGCCGTGGGGGTGCCGTTCATCACCGCCTATGAAGGGCTGCGCCGCGCGGGCATGCCGCAGGCTGGCAGCACCGTGCTGGTGTGTGGCGGCAACGGCAAGGTGGGGCAGGCAACGATCCAGATCGCCACGGCGCTCGGCGCGCGCGTCTTTGCCGTGGAGCGCACCGCCGAGGCGTATCGTGGCCATGCCAGCGGCGACGTGCGCATGATCGATGCCAGCAGCGAATCCATCGCCGCGGTGGTGCGCGAAGAGACCGACGGGCACGGTGCGGATATCGTCTACAACACGGTGGGAAGCCCCTACTTCGAACAGGCCAACCAGGCCATGGCGATCGGCGCGGCGCAGATCTTCATCTCGACCATCGAGAAGCCGGTGCCGTTCGATATCTTCGCCTTCTATCGTGGCCAGCACACCTATGTGGGCGTCGACACCCTTGCGCTGGACAGCAACGCCTGCGCGGGCATCCTTGACCAGCTCGCACCGATGTTTGCCTCGGGTGCGCTGCGGCCGTTCCCGGTCCTTTCCGACTACACCTATGCGCTCTCCAACGCCAAGGAGGCCTACCGGGCGGTCCTGCAGGGCGCGACCGAACGCGTGGTGCTGAAGCCATGAACACGACCCGGTTCGCAAAGGCGCCAGCCTACTTCCCGGCGAATCATGAAGGCATGCACTGCCTGCGCCTGCAAGGGCATGAAGCGGGACCGTCCGAAGCCTTGTGGATGGGGGTCTCGGTACTGCTGCCGGGCGGCCATACGTCGATGGATGCCTCGCCGGTGGAAAAGCACTACGTCGTGCTGGAAGGCGAAGTCCGCATCGCCACGCCCGACGAGGTCGTGACGCTGGCCCAGTTCGATTCCGTGTGCCTGGCGCCGGGTGAGGCGCGGCAGGTGTCGAACCCGGGTAACCGGCCGGCGATGCTGCTGCTGGCGATGCCGTATCCCAAGGGCTGATTTTCTCGGGCCGAACTGCAAACGATTGCAAAAAAGAGCGGAGCAGACGGCCCGCCGACAACAACCACGACAAACCAGGGGAGACAAAGCAAATGCAACCCATCAGAAAGCGCAGCCATCTGCTCGTGCTGGCCATGGCCGCAGGCTGTGGCGGTGAGGCCTGCGCGCAGTCAGCCGTGACCCTGTACGGGCGCATCAATACGGCACTGGAGTATTCCTATGCCAACACCGCGACCGACGGTTCCCGCCTTGGCGGCGTGGGGCGCCTGACCAACAACCGCTCGGTCTTCGGCATGCGTGGCGAAGAAGCCCTGGGCGGCAGCCTGAAAGCGATCTGGCAGATCGAAAGCAATTTCTCGCTTGATACCGGCCAGGGCCAGGTGGCCGGGCGCAATACGCGGGTGGGGCTGCAGGGCGATGCTGGCACGCTGTTCCTGGGGCACTGGCAGACGCCATACACCGAATCGACGCTGGCCTATGACCCGTACTATCCGACCACTGCCGGCTATATGGCGCTGATCGGCAACGGCTCCACGTCCAGTTCCGACAACGTGCAGGACACCAGCTCGTTCGACCGCCGGCAGAAGAACATCATCGTCTACAAGACGCCGTCGTTCGCCGGCTTCAGCGGCGCCGCGGCGTGGGGCGTGAACGAGGAGAAGGCCACCGTACCGCGCAATCCCGGCTTGTATTCGTTCTCGGCCGCCTACGACAACGGCCCGCTCAACGTGGCG
The DNA here is from genome assembly GCF_058782875.1 of Cupriavidus sp. FW305-F7. NCBI lineage: Bacteria > Pseudomonadati > Pseudomonadota > Betaproteobacteria > Burkholderiales > Burkholderiaceae > Cupriavidus > Cupriavidus sp. FW305-F7. The sequence continues at coordinate 88,086 of NZ_JBYSYC010000006.1, forward strand.
CTGGCCTATGAAGTCCACCAGCACTACCAGACCGCCGGCCGCAACGATGACGCGATGAAGGCGGGCGTCTCGTACAAGTTCCCGACCACCACCGTGGCGCTGCTCTATGAACGGCTCCACTACCGCACCGCGACCGGTGACCTGACCCGCAACGGGTACTACGCCTCGGTGGTGCAAAAGCTCGGGCCGGGCAGCGTGCGCGTCGGTTTTGGCCTTGCCAGCAATGGCGCGGGCAATGCGACCGAGACCGTGGGCTTCTTCCGCAGCGGCGCGGAAACGGGCGCCACGCAGATCACGGTCGGCTACGACTATCCGCTGTCCAAACGCACAGCGCTGTATGCGTACTACAGCCGCATCAACAACAAGCGCAATGCGATCTACGACTTTGCCATCAATGAACTGGGCGTGAGCGCGGGTGCAGACCCGCAGACGGTCGCGCTCGGCATGCGGCACTTCTTCTGAGGCAGAACGGCACGCCCGCATGGGCGCGCCGCATTCAACGGCGATGCGCGGTGCCCGCGCTCGCTTCTGAAGTGAGGAGACACACAGAATGATTCGATCCATCCAAGGCACCGTGCTGGCGCTGGCGTCATCGCTGATGCTGGCGGCCGCGCCCGCCGTCCACGCGCAACCGCAATACCCCAGCAAGCCGATCCGGCTGGTGGTGCCGTTCTCGGCCGGCAGCGCCACCGACATCCTGGCGCGCATCATCGGCAGCAAGATGGGCGAGGGCGGCACCTACCAGGTGATCGTCGACAACCGCCCCGGCGCCGGCGGCACCCTGGGCGCCACCGGCGTGGCCAAGGCGGCGCCGGACGGCTACACGCTGATCCTGGTTTCGGTCGGGCACGCCATCAACGCCACGCTGTATCCCAAGCTCTCGTATGACACGGTGAAGGACTTCGCACCGGTCTCGCTGGTGGCGACGGTCCCCAATGTGCTGGTGGTCAATGCCGGCAGCAAGTACAAATCGGTGCGGGACGTTGTCAACGCCGCCAAGGCGACGCCGGGAGCGCTGAATTTCGACTCGGCGGGTTCCGGCAGCTCTACGCACCTGAGCGGCGAGATGTTCAAGATGCAGGCCGGCATCGACATCGTCCATATCCCGTACAAGGGCACGGGCGAAGCGCTGACCGACGTCATGGCTGGCCGGGGCGACATGATGTTCGCGCCCAGCGTATCGGCCATGCCGTTCGTCAAACAGGGCAAGCTGCGGGCGCTGGCGGTCACCACGGCCAGGCGCGCCAGCGCGCTGCCGGATATTCCGACGGTGGCGGAGTCCGGCTTCCCCGGCTACGCGTTCGACTCCTGGTTCGGCGTGCTGGCGCCCGCCGGCACCCCGAAGGAAGTCGTCGATGCGCTCAATGCCGAGATCGGCAAGGCACTGGCCGCGCCGGATGTGCGCGAGCGCCTGGCCGCCCAGGGCGCGGAGCCGAAGCGCTCGTCGCCGCAGGAGTTTGCCGCCTATATCCAGGCGGAGATCGGCAAGCTGGCGCCGGTGGTCAGGCAATCCGGCGTGAAGGCGGGGCAGTAGCGCTAGCCCGAAGGCGAGCGGCGACGGCGCGGGGGTGGCTTAGAATGGCGTATTCCAACTCTCCCCGGGCTGCCGCCCCGCCAACTGCCGTCATGCCCGAGCGCAAGCGCCTCACCCTGAAAGACCTGGCTGCCGAGATCGACGTGCATTACTCGACCGTCTCGCGAGTGATGAACCCGGCCACGCGGCACCTGGTGGCTGAGGAAGTGGCGGCTCGCATCCTGGCGGTTGCCGAGGCCCGCGGCTTCCGCCCCAATCGCATCGCGGCGGGGCTGCGCACCCAGCGTTCCGGACTGGTGGGCGTGGTGCTGCCGGATATTTCCAACCCGGTGTTTCCGCCGATCCTGGCCGGGATTGAATCCGTGCTGGCGCAGCAAGGCTACGTGCCAATTGTGGTCAATGCCGGTACCGACAAAAGCCGGCAGCGTTTTGTCATCGACCAGATGATCGGCCAGCAGGTAGAAGGACTGGTGCTCGCCACCGCGGAACGGGACGATCCGATCCTCGCGTACTGCCTCAAGCAGCATATCCCCGTGGTCACGGTCAACCGCGGCGAAGACACGGGCCGGGTGTCCTGCGTGGTGAGCGACAACCTGCTGGCGATGCGGCAGACGGTCGACCACCTGGTCGGCCTGGGCCACCGCCGCATCGGGCATATTGCCGGGCCAGCCTCGCTGTCGACCGGCTTCCTGCGTCGCGAGGGCTTCCTTCAGGCGGTAAAGCGCCACCGCCTGCGCCGCGGCGAATGGCAAGTCATGGAAGCCGCCAGCTATTCGCGTGAAGCCGGCCGGCTCGCTTGCGAGCAACTCTTCGCGGCATTCCCGCAGATGACCGCCATCGCCGCCGGCAATGACCTGGTGGCGATGGGCTGCTACGACTTCCTGCGCGAGCGCGGCATGCGTTGCCCCGAGGACGTCTCGGTGGTGGGCCACAACGACATGCCTTTCGCCGACGCCCTGACGCCGCCGCTGACCACCGTGCGCATTGCCGTCCACGAAATGGGCGAGGAGGCTGCCCGCCTCCTGCTCAGGAAGATCGACAAGCCAGCCTCCGATGCCGTCACCGTGCAACTGACGCCGCAACTGATCGTGCGGGGTTCCACGGCAGCACCACGCGAAGAGGCATAGCCGAGGCCAAAGCCGGCAGTCAGGCGCGGGCGCCGTCCTGGTAGGGATCGAAGCTGCGCGCCGGATCAGCGGACGGACCCGTGCGGTCCCACCCGGCCAGGATGCGTTCACCCTTATCGTACGGATCGACATTGCGCGCGCCCTCGGTGTACGGGTCGCGTGCGTCCTGCACGGCGCGGGCGCCGTCGGTGAATGCGTTGCGTGCGTCCTGCACGGAACGTGCGCCTTCGCTGAACGGATCGCGTGCGCCGGGACCGGCGGCCTGGGCGCCGGCGGCGGCAGCTGCCAGGGCGAGGGCGAGAACAATGCGCTTGGTGAGATCGGTAATCATGGTCGGTTTCCTTGAGGTCTGGGTTGAACTGCGCGGCCGGGGGATCGTCTTGTTGACGCATGCCGTCGGTCCACGAGATGCATTAAAGGAAACCGGTGTATCTGCGCTATAGCGTGGAGACCCTGTTTCTGTCAGGGCACGTATCGTCCCCTGTGCCTGATACATAGCGGTACAAAAGGACCATGGGAGGCGCCTGCTGGCGTAGATGGCAGGGAGGCGGCGCGCGGCGGCCGGAGCGCTTCCGGATACCGCGCGCCCGGCGGAAGGTGGTGTAAAGGCCGCGCGCGTCCGCGAGCCGTCAGTTACCGGGCAACGCCGTACCGGGTAGCGGGCTGGTCACGCGAAAGATTTGGGCCGAGCGCGGCGCGTGCTGCCTCGAACGTGTTCCAGTCGGCCACGTCGGGCAACGACGGCACGGTAATCACCTCGCCCTGGTCCAGCCCTGCCAGGGCCGCGTCGACCAGGTCGTCGCCGCTCATGACTATCGCTTGCGGCAGGTTCTCGACCGGCTGGCCGGCGGTGTCCCAGAACTCGGTGCGGGTGGCCCCCGGCAGGACCGCCTGGATGCGCACGCCCTTGCCCGCAAGCTCATGTTGCAGCGACTGGGTAAAGGCCAGCACAAACGCCTTGGTGCCGCCGTAGACACCGTTCAGGATCTCGGGCGCGACCGCCACGACCGAGGCGATATTGATGATCGTGCCCTCGCCGCGCGCGACGAAGGCCGGGGCGGCGGCGTAGGTGAGCCGGGTCAGGGCCGTGACGTTGAGCTCGATCATTGCCTGCATGGTGTCGACATCCGATTCCAGCAGCGGTGCAGCGCCGCCGAAGCCGGCGTTGTTGACCAGCGTGGTGATGCTTGCATCCGTGCGCAGGATCTCTTCGATGCGTCGTACGTCGGCTGCCTGGCCAAGGTCCGCGGTCACGATCTCGACCGAGCGGCCGGTATCGTCGGTAATGCGGCGGGCCAGTGCTTCCAGCCGCGCGCGGTTGCGCGCCACCAGGATCAGGTCGTGGCCCCTGCGCGCCAGGCGCTCCGCATAGATGGCGCCGATGCCGGAAGAAGCACCGGTGATGAGGGCGGTGCCGGGATGGTTGTGCGTGGTCATGTCAAAGCTCCGGATTCAGTGAGGGAGGGAGATTCGTGGCGGTCGGCCCGGATCGGCCGGCTGCGTGAAACCAAGATTAGGAGCACAATGGCCATGACACCAATGTCATAGATGCCACCTTTTCTGCCGTGCGCACAGAATGCCTTTCACTGCCATGAGGAGTTAGACATGCATCACGTGGCCCTTGCCCTCTATCCCGGCTTCCAGGTGCTGAACCTTGCGGTCTCGACAGTGCTGGAGTTCGCCAACCGCTCGCTCGGAGAGCCGCTGTACCAGGTCCACCTGCTGTCCGAGCATGGCGGACCGGTGTTGAGTTCCGGTGGCTTTTTCGTCAGCACCGAGCCGTTCGGCAGGCGCCGCTTCGATACCGTGCTGGTGGTGGGAGACAACGACGTGCTGCCCACGGCGCCCGCGCTGGTGAAGTTCCTGCAACGTGCGGCGCGGACTTCGCGGCGCATCGGCGCCACCTGCACCGGTGCCTTCAACCTGGCGGAGGCCGGGGTGCTGGATGGCCGCCGCGCCACCACGCACTGGTATTACGCCGAGCAGTTGCGGCGGCGCTTCCCGAACGTCGGCGTGGAAGAGGACCGCATCTTCATCATCGATGGCCCGGTCTGGACCTCGGCCGGCATGTCGGCCTGCATCGACCTGGCGCTGGCGCTGGTGGAGAAAGACGCGGGCGCCGCGGTTGCGCGCGATGTGGCGAAGTCGCTGGTCGTGTATCACCGACGCGCCGGCGGGCAGTCACAGTTCTCGGCACTGCTGGACCTGGAACCGCGCTCGGACCGCATTCGTGCCGCGCTGGATTTCGCGCGGCAGAACCTGCAACAGGAACTTTCGGTGGACCAACTGGCGGATGCGGCGCACCTGAGCCCGCGGCAGTTCGCGCGCGCATTCCGTGACGAGACCGGGCAGACCCCCGCCAAGGCCGTGGAGCACCTGCGCGTGGAGGCGGCCAGGCTGATGATGGAAAGCGGCCGCCATGCCATCGATGTGGTCGCGCGGGATACCGGCTTCGGTGACCGCGAGCGCATGCGGCGTGCGTTCCTGCGGGCGTTCGGCCAACCGCCGCAGGCAATCCGGCGCATGGCGCGCGGCGACGAATTGCAGACTGCGTAGGGGCGGCCGTGCCGACAGGGGCATGGAAGGCAGCCGGGCATCCGACTTGTTACCCCAGGTACCAATTCCTGTTCCGCGCCATGCCTTTATCCCAGGCCGGCGCGCACATAGAGTTGGTCGCGTGACCCTCACCTGATTGGAGCCAGCATGTCTGTGCAAGAACGTCTCGCAGCGCGCGGCCTGGTGCTGCCGCAGCCCCCGCAGCCCCTCGGCAGCTATACCGCGGTCAGCCAGGCCGGCGACCTGCTGTTCATTTCCGGGCAGTTGCCTTTGCAGGATGGCAAGGTGGTCTGGCAAGGCCAGGTCGGCAAGGACCTGGATGTCGGGCAGGGCAAGCGTGCCGCCCAGCTGGCGGCGCTCAACGTGCTGGCGCAGATCCATGCCTATCTGGGTGGCTTCGAGCGCCTGGACCACATCGTCCGCGTCGACGGGCACATTTCCAGCGCGCCCGGCTGGTTCGGGCAGCCGGCGGTGCTCGACGGTGCCTCCGACCTGTTTGGCGAGGTGCTGGTAGAGAAGGCCGGCCACGCGCGAACCATTTCCTCGCACTTCCAGCAGCCGGCGAATGCGGCCGTGATCCTCGTGGTCATTGCCCAGATCCGGCCTGAATAAGCAGCGCGGCTTGTGCCGTTACGCTGAGAATTTCTCGACCAGGAAGTCGACGAACGCCCGTACCCGGCGCGAGACGTGGCGCGCGGACGGGTATAGCAGCACAAAGGGGCGCGTACTGCCGCCGTAGTCCTTCAGCACCTCCACCAGCGTGCCGTCGCGCAGGTCCTGTTCCACCACGAAGCGGTAGGTCTGGAACAGGCCCGCGCCGGCGCGCACCAGCGTGGCCCCGCCCAGGATGTCTTCTGACGCCGCATACGAGCCGGCGGTCACGATATCCGTGTCCTCGCCGTTGACCTGGAACGTCCATGGGATCCGCCGGCCGCTGCTAGGGCGCTCGAACTGGATGCACTCATGCCTGAGCAGGTCTTCCAATGACTGCGGCGTGCCGGCACGCCCCAGATAGCCAGGCGTTGCCACCACCACCAGCTCAGCGTCTTCCAGCTTGCGCGCGATCAGGTTCGAGTCATCCGGCGCACGCCCGCGCACCGACAGGTCATAGGTGTCATCGGCGAAATCCACATTGCGGTTGCTGATGTGCACGTCGATCTCGACTTCGGGGTAGCGCTCGCGGAATGCCGGCAGCACTGGCAGCACGCGATAGTGCGCGTAAGGGGTCGGCAGGCTGATCCGCAAGCGCCCCGCAGGGGCTGCCTGCTGGCCGCTGATCTGCCGCTCCGCATCCACCAGCTGCGCCAGTGCGCCGCGGCTCTGCTCGAAATACACCCGGCCTTCGTCGGTCAGGCGGATCTGGCGCGTGGTCCGCACGAAGAGCCGCACCCCCAGGCGCTCCTCCAGCCTTTGCACAGTGCGGCTGACTGCGGGCGGTGTCACGCCCGCGGCCACTGCCGCCGCGGTGAAGCTGCCCAGCTCCGCGGCCAGGCAGAACAGCTCGATGCTGCCAAGCTGAAGGTCGTCGAATTGCCGTTTCATGTCTCGCACCGGATCAAGCGATGTATCCATCATATGTGCGCCATTGGCAGAAGTCGATGTCCGGGCTGTGGCTGGCGCCGAAGTGACCGCGAGGCTGCGTTTGCCATGGGCGCCGGAGGATTCGTCCCGCTCTATTTGTGCTTGTGGCGCAAGACTGTTTGTGCCGCCGAGGTCTTCGAATGCGAAAGGGAATTGCCTAGATTGGAACCCATCGGAGCCGCCGGCCCGATCGGCAAGCAAGCCGATTCAATCTACATCGAGGTTCAAGAAAATGAGCGCAGCACAGAAAGTCGTTGTCATCACGGGCGCATCGCAAGGCATTGGCGCTGAACTGGTCAAGGCGTTCCGGGAACGTGGCCATCGCGTTGTCGCCACCGCGCGCACCATCAAGCAGTCGGACGACCAGGACATCCTGGCAGTCGCCGGCGATATCGCCGATCCGTCCACGGCGCGCCGCGTCATCGCCGAGGCCGTGGCAAGGTTCGGGCGCATCGATACCCTGGTCAACAACGCCGGCATCTTCATCGCCAAGCCGTTCACCAGCTATACCGACGAGGACTACGCGGCCGCCACCGGCATCAACCTGACGGGCTTCTTCCATATCACGCAGCTGGCCATCGCCGAAATGGAGAAGCAGCGCAGCGGCCACGTGGTCAGCATCACGACCAGCCTGGTCGACCATGCGATCAGCGGGGTGCCGTCGGTGCTGGCCTCGCTGACCAAGGGTGGCCTGAACGCCGCGACCAAGTCGCTGGCCATCGAGTACGCCAAGACCGGCATCCGCGCGAATGCTGTCTCGCCCGGCATCATCAAGTCGCCGATGCATCCGCCCGAAACCCATGCGGGGCTGGGCGCGCTGCACCCGGTGGGTCATATGGGCGAGATGCGCGATATCGTCGATGCTGTCCTGTATCTCGACAGCGCACCGTTCGTCACGGGCGAGATCCTGCATGTAGACGGCGGCCAGAGCGCAGGGCATTGAGCGGACACCCCCGCGGCGCGCGCCGGCGCACCGCGGGTGGTTCCCGACGGCGCGACGGGGGAATACCCGTCGCGCCGTATTGCGTTAATCTTTCGGTGCCCGGCGCCGCGCCTGGCGGTTTTCAATCAATCTGCCAAGGTGACGCCGATGGACGCACACACCGACCACATCCTGATCGTGGATGACGACCGCGAGATCCGTGAACTGGTCTCAACCTACCTCACCAAGAACGGCTTGCGCGTTACCGTGGTGCCTGACGGGCGGCACATGCGGTCGTTCCTGGACGTCAACAGCGTCGACTTGATCGTGCTGGATGTAATGATGCCGGGCGACGATGGCCTGGTGCTGTGCCGTGAACTGCGGGCAGGCAAGCACAAGGCCACCCCGGTGCTGATGCTGACCGCGCGCAGCGACGAGACCGACCGCATCGTCGGCCTGGAAATGGGCGCCGACGACTACCTTGCCAAGCCTTTCGCCGCACGCGAGCTGCTGGCCCGCATCAAGGCGGTGCTGAGGCGGACCCGGATGCTTCCGCCCAACCTGCAGATCACCGAGGCCGGGCAGCTGCTTGCATTTGGCGACTGGCAGCTCGACACCACCGCGCGCCACCTGATTGACCAGGATGGCGTCATCGTCGCGCTGAGCGGCGCGGAATACCGGCTGCTGCGCGTCTTTGTCGACCATCCGCAGCGCGTGCTTAACCGCGACCAGCTGCTCAGCCTGACGCAGGGCCGCGAAGCGGAAATGTTCGAACGCTCGATCGACCTGCTGGTCAGCCGCTTGCGCCAGCACCTCAGGGACGATGCGCGCGAGCCCCGCTACATCAAGACCGTGCGCAGCGAGGGCTATGTCTTCTCGACGCCCGTGGAGATCCGGGAGGCACGCCAGTGAATCTCCGTGCCTTGCCCTGGCCCCGTACGATGGGCTCGCGGCTGTTCCTGATCCTGCTGGCCGGGCTTATCGTCGCCCACGGCTTGTCGTTTGGCGTCCTGTTTGCCGAGCGCTACATCACCGCGCGCAAGATCATGCTCGGCACCCTGGAGACTGACGTCTCCACCTCGATCGCCATCCTGGACCGCTTGCCCGCGGCGGAGCGCCCGCAGTGGCTGCGCCACGTGAATCGCGGCGCCTACCAATACATCCTGGGGCCGGGCCTGCCAGGCGTGCCGGAGATGACCGCGCAGGCCACGGAAGTTGCCGACCGGATCATGGAAGCGAGCGGCGGCCGCTTCGCGGTCAGGGTCGAGTCCATCCCCGGCCAGGGCAAGCGCATGCAGGCCCACCTGACCCTCAGCGATGGCAGCCCGCTGACCATCGACGTGCATCCTAAGCCGACGCCGGTGGCGCAATGGCTGCCTTATGTGCTGGGGATCCAGTTGCTGCTGCTGGTCCTGTGCTGCTGGCTTGCCGTGCGCCTGGCGATCCGCCCCCTGGTGGCGCTGGCCAATGCCGCCGACGCGCTCGACCCGAATGCCAGGACCCAGCCGCTGGGCGAGACCGGGCCCACCGAGCTGGTGCGTGCCGCGCGCGCATTCAATGCCATGCGCGAGCGTATTGCCCGCTTTGTCGAAGAGCGCGTGCAGATCCTGGCCGCGATCTCCCACGACCTGCAGACGCCGATCACGCGGATGAAGCTGCGCGCCGAAATGACGGAAGACTCTGAAGACAAGCGCAAGCTGGTGCAAGACCTCACCGAGATCGAGACGCTGGTGAAGGAGGGGCTGGCCTACGCGCGCGCCATGCATGGCGATGGCGAGACGCGGTCGCGGATCGACATCGGCTCGTTCGTCGAGAGCCTGGTCTACGACTACCAGGACACCGGCAAGGCCGTCACCATCCTGCAGCGTGCCGGCGGTACCCTCGACACGCGCCCGCACGCCTTGCGCCGCATCCTGACCAACCTGACCGACAACGCGCTCAAGTTCGGCGGGGCGGCGGAGCTGAGCGTGCACCGCGAGGACGGCGGCGCGGTGACCATCAGCGTGCTCGACCGCGGGCCCGGCATCCCGGCTGAGCAGCTCGAGTCCGTGCTGCAGCCGTTTGTCCGGCTTGAGGCATCGCGCAACCGGGAGACCGGCGGCACCGGCCTGGGCCTGGCGATTGCGCACCAGCTTGCGCTGGCCATCGGCGGCTCACTGACGCTGCGCAATCGCGAGGGCGGTGGCCTGGAGGCGCGGCTCAGGGTGGGTTGAGCCGCCGCCCGCTACGTTACCAGCCGCCCCCCAGCGCACGGAACGTTGCCACCGCCGCGCGGGCATTGTCGGCGCCCACACGTGCCTGCTGGTCGCGCGCCGCCAGCAGCAGGCGGTCTTCCTCCAGCACTTCGAACAGGCTGACCGCGCCGCCCTTGTAGGCGTCCTCGGCGGCGCCGCGCGAGCGCGCGTGCGCAGCCACTTCCACGGTCAGCTCCTTGCCCTGCAACTCCAGCTGGGTCAGCGTAATGATCGCGTTCTCCACGTCCTCGGTGGCGCGCAGCATGGCCTTGCGGTAGGTGGCCAGGGCCTCGGCGTTGGCGCCCTTGGCCTGCGCCACTTCGGCGTCGACCCGGCCGAAGTCGAACAGGCGCCAGCGCAGTCCCGCGATCGCGGCGGGCTGGAAGGCGGACCCGGTGAACAGCTTGCCGGCGGAGAGGCTCTCGAAGCCGAGCAGCGCTGACAGCGACAGCTTCGGGTAGTACTCGGCAGTGGCCACGCCGATGCGGGCACTGGATGCCGCCAGCCGGCGCTCCGCGGCAATCACGTCCGGGCGGCGTTGCAGCAGGTTGGCCGGACCTTGCGCCACGGCGATCTGCGGCACGGCGGTGCGCTCGGTTGGCGTCAGGAGTTCGGCGGCATAGGTGCCCGGATGCGCGCCCATCAAGACATCGAGCCGGTTCAGCTGTGTCTCCAGCTCGATCTGCAGCGGCGGGATGGTCACGCGGGTCTGTGCCAGCTGTGCTTCCGCCTGGGCCCGTTCCCGCTCGGCGCCAATGCCGTCGGCCAGCCGCAGCTGCACCAGTTCAAGCAGCTTGGCATTGGTCCGCACCTGCTGTTGCGCGATGGCGATGCGCTGCTGCGCGCCGCGCACACGGAAGTAGGCATCGGCCGCTTCGGCGGCCACCAGCACGCGCACGCCCATGTGCTCGGCTTCCGCGGCCTGGGCCTCCGCGCTGGCGGCCTCGGCGCCGCGCCGCAGGCCGCCGGCCACGTCGATCTCCCAGCTTGCCCCCACACCAGCGCTGTACACCGTCTTGTTGCGGTCAAAACCCGGCGCGTTCTTGCCGAGGCTGCCCAAAGGCCCCTCCAGCGACTGGCGCTGCGTGGCCACGCTGCCGGACAACGAGGCCTGCGGCAGCAGTTCAGCGCCGGCGTGGCTGGCCGCGGCGCGCGCCTGGTCGACCCGCGCAATCGCCGCCGCCAGGTCCAGGTTCTGCTCCAGCGCGCGCTGGATGACGCGCGTCAGCGCGGGATCGTCAAAGCCCAGCCACCAGCTGTCCAGTGACGGCGCGGGCTGCGGGGCCTCGCGGGCGTCCAGCGCCGCTGCGTGCGGGTAGGCCGCAGGCATATCCGAGGCCGGCATGTGGTAATCGGGGCCGGCAGCGCAGGCCACCAGGGCGGCCGCGGCGCTGGCCGCAAGCAGGGTGGGCAGGAGGCGGGCGATACCGGCGCGGGTGCGCCGGAGCGGGGGACGGAATGGACTTTGGGGCATGACGGACACCTTTCAACAGCGACGAATAAAGCACAAGCCAAAAACTAACTTGCATGATGATAGTTGCTACTCTAGACTAACTTTCAAATTGATAGCAACCACATTTTCCGAGGAAGCCAGTCATGCACAGAAAGCCGCTTGCTGATACGCCTTGCCCCATCGCTCGCACGGTAGCCCGCGTTGCCGACAGCTGGAGCGTCCTGATCCTGCGCGAAGCGTTCTACGGCGTGACGCGCTTTGATGAGTTCCAGCAGAACCTGGGCATCGCCCCCAACATGCTGACCCGCCGCCTGCACTCGCTGGTGGAGGACGGCATGCTGGAGCGCCGCCCGTACTGCGACCGCCCGCCGCGTTCCGAGTACATCCTGACCGAGCGCGGCCATGACTTCCGCCCGGTCCTGCTGGCCATGCTGGCCTGGGCCAACAAGCATCTCGCGCCCGAGGGCCAAAGCGTGCAGCTGGCCAACCGACTCACTGGCGAGCGTGTCGAGCCGGTACTGGTCGATGCCGCCAGCGGTCGCCCCGTCACCGACCCCGATTTCCACATCGCCCCCGGGCCGGCGGCTACCGACGGCCTGCGGCGCCGGCTGGACCGCTCGGCCGAAGCCTGACCCGAACTCTCCCGTACCCTACCGAACCCTCCACCCATGCCGCCTCGCAGGCGGGATAAGTCCTGAAAGCAGAAAGGAAGTGCCATGAGCAGTAATACGCTGACTGAACGGGCGGGTACCGAACCCGTTCCCGCTTCGAAATCCAAGGCCAGCCCCAAGCGGCTGCTGGCGACCGGCGCGCTGGTTGTGGCCGGATTGGCCGCGATCGGATACGGCTACCACTGGTGGACATCGGCTCGCCACCTGCAGCGTACCGACGACGCCTACGTTGGCGGCGATGTCACGGTGATCGGCGCCAAGGTCGGGGGCTACATCGCGGAAGTCGCGGTGACGGACAACCAGACGGTCCACGCGGGCGATGTGCTGGTGCGCATCGACGACCGCGACTACCGCGCCGCACTGGCCAAGGCCGAAGGCGCCGTGGCGGCGCAACAGGCACTGCTGGCAAACCTGGATGCCACCGCGCGCCTGCAGGAGGCGGTCATCGCCCAGGCCAAGGCCGGCATCTCGGCGACTAATGCAGACACCGTACGGGCGCGCGACGACCAGGTGCGCTACGCCAGCCTGGTGGCGAAGGCGGCTGTCTCCATCCAGAGCTCGCAGAAGGCTGACTCGGACTACAAGCAGGCCCAGGCCAATGGCGAGAAGGCGCGTGCCGCGCTGCTGGCCGCGCAGCGCCAGCTGGACGTGATCGGCACGCAGAAGCAGCAGGCGCAGGCGTCACTGGCGCAGGCGACCGCCGAGCGCGACATCGCGAAGCTGAATCTTGGCTATACGGAACTGCGCGCGCCCGTGGATGGCACCGTGGGCAACCGGCGCGCCCGCGTCGGCGCCTTTGCCGGTGCCGGCAGCCAGTTGCTGTCCATCGTGCCGGCCAGCGGGCTGTGGGTGGACGCCAACTTCAAGGAAGGGCAACTGGCGCACATGCGCCCCGGCATGGCGGTCGAAATTGAAGCCGATGTGCTGCCGGGGCGGGTCTTCCATGGCCACGTCGCCAGCCTGGCGCCGGCCACCGGTGCGCAGTTCAGCGTGTTGCCGCCGGAGAATGCCACCGGCAACTTCACCAAGATCGTCCAGCGCGTGCCGGTGCGGATCCGCCTGGACGAGCAGGACGCCCGGCTTGGCGTCCTGCGCCCGGGGCTGTCGGTGATCGCCCAGGTCAACACGCAGCCAGGCAAGCAGGTGCAGTGATGACCACGGCCACCCTGACCACCCCTGCGTCCGCCGTGGCGATGCCGGACGAGATGTCCACTGCCGCCAAGGTGTTCGCCTTCAGCACGATGTGCGTGGGCATGTTCATCGCCTTGCTGGATATCCAGATTGTCTCCGCCTCGTTGCGCGATATCGGCGGCGCGCTCTCGGCCGGCGCCGATGAAACCGTGTGGGTGCAGACCAGCTACCTGATCGCCGAGATCATCGTGATTCCCTTGTCCGGCTGGCTGTCGCGCGTGATGTCGACGCGCTGGCTGTTCGCCGCCTCCGCGGCGGGCTTCACGGTGGCCAGCCTGCTGTGCGGGGTGGCGTGGGACATCAACAGCATGATCGTGTTCCGGGCGCTGCAGGGTTTCCTGGGCGGCTCGATGATCCCGATGGTGTTCACCACGGCCTTTGCCTTCTTCGTCGGCCCCCAGCGTGTCATCGCCGCTGCCACGGTCGGCGGGCTGGCCTCGCTGGCGCCGACGCTGGGGCCCACCATCGGCGGCTGGATCACCGATCACTATTCCTGGCACTGGCTGTTCTTCATCAACCTGGTGCCGGGCATCTTCGTCACCGTCGCCGTGCCGCTGCTGGTCAAGGTCGACCGGCCCGACTGGTCGCTGGTGCGCGGTGCCGATTACCTGGGCATGGTGCTGATGGCGCTGTTCCTGGGTTGCCTCGAATACACGCTGGAGGAAGGGCCGCGCTGGGACTGGTTCGGCGACGACGTGATCCTGGCCACCGCCTGGATCTCCGGCCTGTCGGGCGTGGGCTTCATCTGGCGCACGCTGACCTATGCCAACCCCGTGGTGGACCTGCGCGCGCTCAAGGACCGGAACTTCGCGCTTGGCTGCTTCTTTTCCTTTGTCACCGGCATCGGCATCTTTGCCACCATCTACCTGACGCCGCTGTTCCTGGGGCGCGTGCGCGGCTTCAGCGCGCTCGATATCGGGCTGGCGGTGTTTTCCACCGGCGTGTTCCAGATGGCGTCGATCCCGCTCTATGCCTTCCTGGCCAACCGGGTCGACCTGCGCTGGCTGATGATGATCGGCCTGGGGCTGTTCGCGGTGTCGATGTGGTACTTCGCGCCCATCACGCACGACTGGGGCGCGGCGCAGCTGCTGCTGCCGCAGGCGCTGCGCGGCATGGGCCAGCAGTTCGCGGTGGCGCCCACGGTGACACTGACCCTGGGCAGCCTGCCGCCGGCGCGGCTCAAGCTTGCGTCCGGGCTGTTCAACCTGATGCGCAACCTGGGCGGGGCCATCGGCATCGCGGCCTGCGCGACCGCCCTCAACAACCGCGGCAACATGCACTTCCTGCGCGAGGCAGAGCACCTGAACATCCGCAATGAAGCCATGGGCAACCTGTTGCAAGGGATCAGCGACCAGTTCGTGGCGGTCGGGCACGATGCCCTCGATGCGCAGACCGCGGCCCTCAGGCAATTGTGGGCGCTGGCCTGGCGCGAGGCGCAGACCCAGACCTTTGGCGACATTTTCCTGCTGATCCTGGTCTGCTTCGCGATCGCCACCGCCATGGTGCCGCTGATGCGCAAGGTTGGAGCGCCGAAGGGTCCGTCGGCAGACGCGCATTGATGAGGGAATGACCATGACAATCAGTCTGTGCAAGCGCTTCCTGTCTGCCGCGCTGATCGCGGCGAGCGCCACGGTGGCTTATGCGGGGGAGCGCCCGCGCGACAACGGTGTGGCGTGCGCTCGTGCAGGTAATGCTTATTGCAATCTTCCAGATCAGGGCAACAGGCCAATGCCGCAAGGCGTGCCGCAGGGAGAGTCCGCTTGACTGGCGTGGCAGTCCGTCAGCCGGGCTGCTTTGTATCCAAGTATGTCGCCATCGCGGATCAATACACAGCGATACAAATCCCCTGAAATCCGACACATGCCGCGTGCCGTGGCCGCCTAGACTCGTGCTCACATTGATCACGCAAACAGGAGAAGAAAATGTCGAAGACAGTCGATCTACCTCGTCGAGGCTTTCTGGGTGCAGCGGCAGTGACGCTGGCCTCCGCGCCGTTCGGGCTGCCGCAGGCCGCCCGCGCGCAAACCGGTGTGTCGAAGGCGCCGGCGCTGCCCTTGACCACGCCGGGCACCCATGCCAGCTTCGCGCCGGTCAAGCACGTCAACGCCGGCGTGCTCAATATCGGCTACGCCGAGGCCGGCCCTGCCACAGGGCCGGTCGCGCTGCTGCTGCACGGCTGGCCCTACGACATCCACAGCTTTGTCGACGTGGCACCGCTGCTTGCGGCCCGCGGCTATCGGGTGATCATTCCCCACCTGCGTGGCTTCGGCTCGACGTCCTTCCTGTCTGCCGACACCATGCGCAACGGCCAGCCCGTAGCGATAGCCGCCGACATGATCGCGCTGATGGACGCGCTGAATATCCGCAATGCCGTAGTGGCCGGCTTTGACTGGGGCGCGCGCACCGCCGACATCATGGCGGCGATCTGGCCGGACCGCTGCAGGGGGCTGGTCTCGGTCAGCGGCTACCTGATCGGCAACCAGGCAGCCGGCAAGCAGCCGCTACCGCCTGAGGCCGAGCTCCAGTGGTGGTACCAGTTCTATTTCTCCACCGATCGGGGCCGCGCCGGCTACCAGAAGTACACGCACCAGTTCGCCAGGCTGATCTGGAAACTGGCATCGCCGCAATGGCAGTTCGATGATGCGACGTTCAACCGCAGCGCCGCCGCCTTCGACAATCCCGACCACGTGGAAATCACCATCCACAACTACCGCTGGCGGCAGGGGTTGGCCAGCGGCGAAGCCAGGTTCGACGACTTCGAGAAGCGGCTCGCCACGGCGCCCGCCATCGGCGTGCCCACCATCACCATGGAAGGCGATGCCAACGGCGCGCCGCACCCCGAGCCGAGCGCCTATGCCAGCAAGTTCACGGGCCGCTACGAGCACCGGAACCTGACGGGCGGGATCGGCCACAACCCGCCGCAGGAAGCGCCCACCGCATTTGCGCAGGCGGTGCTCGATGTAGACAGGCGCTGACGCATGAGGGGCGCAATGCGCAGATTGCTGATACTGGCTGCCATGACGCTGTCGGCGCTGGCATCGGAGCTGGGTGGCGCAGGCCATCGGTGCGCATGGTCCGGCATGCCCCGGACCATGCGCCCGGATAAGCGGGCACGAAACAAGGGCGGCCCGGGCGCTGCGGGCATTGCCATGCCCCAGCACCCGCCGCCGCCCGCCTGCCGCGCTCAGCGCAGAGACCTGAACGCTGCGCGCAGCTCTTGAGCGAACAGCTGCGGCTCTTCCCATGCCGCGAAGTGGCCTCCCTTGTCGACCTTGTTGAAGTAGGTCAGCCTGGGGTAGGCGCGCTCGGCCCAGGTGCGCGGGGCTTGATAGAGCTCGCCGGGAAATACCGTCACGCCTACAGGCACCTTGATCTGTCCTGTCATCTGCTCCGCTGCGTTGAAGTTGTTGGTGTTGTTCTCCCAATATAGCTGTGCGGACGACGTGGCGCTGTTGGTGAGCCAGTAGAGCGTGATGTCGTCGAGCATCTCGTCCCTGGTCAGCGAGCGCTCGGGATTGCCTCCGCTGAAGGTCCAGGCGGCAAACTTGTCATACATCCATGCCGCCTGCCCTGCGGGGGAATCTGCCAGGCCATAGCCCACGGTCTGTGGGCGGGTCACCATCATCGCGGCATAGCCGCCGCCCAGCGTATACAACTTGTTCATCGACTCGAATGCTGACTTTTCGGCGGCGGACAGGCCGGCCGGCGCCGCTTCGCCGTTCTTCAGCGCGCGGGCGACGTCCGCTGGCACGGTGGCGGGCATATTGACGTGAATGCCGAGCAATCCCTGTGGCGCCTGGCGGCCCTGCGCATGCGCCACGACCGAGCCCCAGTCGCCGCCCTGTGACACATAGCGTGTGTAGCCCAGCCGCTTCATCAACACATCCCACGCGCCTGCAATGCGGTCGGGGCCCCAGCCGGTGCCGACGGGTTTGCCGGAGAAGCCGTAGCCGGGCATCGACGGAATCACTACATCGAAGGCGTCCTCGGCACGGCCGCCATAGGCGGTGGGATCGGTGAGCGGGCCAATCACCTTCAGCAGTTCAAAGACCGAGCCCGGCCAACCGTGGGTGATGACGAGCGGCAGCGCATTGGGATGGCGCGATCGCACATGAAGGAAGTGGATGTCGAGTCCGTCGATCCTGGTAACGAACTGGGGGTAGGCGTTCAGCTTTTGCTCTGCCTTGAACCAGTCGTAGTCGTTGCCCCAATAGCGCACCAGTTCCTGGATCTTCGCCAGCTGCACGCCCTGCGATTGATCGGATACCGTCTCGCGGTCCGGCCAGCGCGTGGCGGCGATACGCTGGCGCAGGTCGGTCAGTGCCGCTTGCGGGAAGCTGGCGTGGAAGGGGCGAATGGATGCGTCTTCGGCCGCCGCGCGTTGCGGGATTGCGCCGCCTTCGGCGGCCGGCAACGCCTGGGCGTGGCTTGGCAAGGCCAATTGAGCCAGGCATAAAGCGAGCGTGGCGATGGCAGGTGCAGTGCGTGTTACGCGGAGTTTCATATCGATACCAGGTAGAGGGAAAGTGGAATCCGGTCAGCGGCGTGGTTTTGGCGGGTGCACGTCGGGTTTCGGCTGATACACCGCGGCGGCGTAGATGGCGTCCGCAACCTGCTTCGGCCTTGACAGCTGCGGTACGTGGCTCGTCGGTAGTGTCACGATGCGGGCGGAGATCTTCTGTGCCATCGCTTTCTGCAAGGCGGGCTGGATCATGTGATCCTGCTCGCTGAGGATGTACCAGGACGGCCTGGTCCGCCATGCGGCAACCGTGACCTTGTCCTCGAAGCTCTTGCCGCTGACGGGTCCCTGTGTCGCCGCCATGATCCGGGTCTGGGCCGCCGGCACGTCCTGGGCGAAGTGTTTGGACATCCCCTCGGGTGTCAGCGTCAGGAATCCGTCCTTGTCAGCGACGATGAAGTTGGATCCCTCGGGTTTCGGGTAGTCCTTGGCCAGGTCCGCCACCGACTGGTTTTCCGAAGGTGCAAACGCTGCGACATAGACCAGGGCCTTGACGCGCTCATGCTGTCCGACTTCAGAGATCACCGCACCGCCCCAGGAATGCCCCACCAGCACGACCGGTCCGGCCTGCATGTCGAGCGCGCGGCGCGTGGCGGCCACGTCGTCGGCCAGGGAAGACAGCGGGTTCTGGACCGATACAACATGAAGCCCCCTGGACTGGAGCAGGGCAATGACCTTGTCCCAGGCCGATCCGTCGGCAAAGGCGCCGTGCACGAACACCACCGTGGTAGTGCGGCTGTCCGCAGCCGGTGCGGCTGCGGCTGTGCTCGCAGCGGCTGCAAGGCTGCTGACGGTGGCAACAAGCGCTGCAGTCCTGATGAACGTTTTCAATGTCCTCATGCGATTCCCCCTTAAGGGTCAGGTACTAATGGAATTGGACGGTGGCCGCCCTGCCGGCATCGGCAGCCCGGGTCAGACGGTGAGGGCGGCCACGCAAAGGGCTGTCCCGAAGGCATAGGTTCCCAGGGCACCAACCGCGCGGGCCGGATTCGGCAGGGACATGGAGGGCCAGGCAAGCAGTGCAACCACCAGGAGCACGCGGCAGGCGGTTGCACCTGCCATGCACCAGACCGCCCAGCCAGGCGGATATTGAGTGCCGAGGTACAGGAAGAGCACCGCAAGGAACGGCGCGTACTCGGTGGTGTTGCCGTGAGCGCGAATCAGCCGTGCCAGCAGTTGATCAGGCTCGGATGGGTAGCCGCTCAGCACGCCGATCCTGGACCGCTGCACCGAGGTGGCGAGTCCGAGTGAGAACAGAAGCAGACCGAGGACAGCTGTGCAGGCCAACGCGATGATGTTCATTCGGTACCTTGTGCATGGTCGATAGCGCTCATTGGGAGAAGTCCATCGGGAGTGGATTGACAGTTTCAGCATAGGGTCCTAGCCTTTGTCCTGAACGACGAACTTCCCTCGTTTCAGGACAACATGAACCGAATCGGACTCGCCCTCTTCCCCGGCTTTCAGATGCTCGATATGGCGGCGGCGTCAGTCTTCGAGATGGCGAACCTCGAAGTGCGGGTTCCCGCCTACGAAATCCATGTGGTCTCGGAAAGCGGCGGGGCCGTGCAGAGTTCAATGGGCGCGGCGATCCAGACCACCGCGATGGATCCGCTGGCCTACGACACGCTGATGGTTGGGGGCGCTTCCTCCGTGCCGGCGGCATCGCCCAGGCTGCTGCGCTTGCTTGGCGAGGCACTCGAGCCGACCAGGCGCATGGCCAGCATCTGCACAGGGGCATTCATCTTTGCCGAGGCCGGCATCCTGAACGGCCGGCGGGCTACTACGCATTGGCTCTATGCCAGGACGCTCCAGCAGCGCTTTCCTGCGGTGCGCGTCGAGGAGGACCGAATCTTTGTTCGGGACGGAACGGTGTGGACATCGGCCGGCATGACGGCATGCATCGACCTTGCACTGGCGCTGGTGGAGCAAGACCTCGGGACCGATGTGTCGCGGGCGGTCGCGAAGAAGCTCGTCGTTCATCACCGCCGTGCCGGGGGGCAGTCGCAGTTCTCGATGCTGTCGGAACTGGAATCGAAGTCAGACCGCATACAAGCGGCATTGACCTACGCCAGGAATCATCTGCACCAGGATTTGTCGGTGGAGCAGCTCGCCAGCGCCGCCAACATGAGCCCGCGACATTTCAGCCGCGAGTTCCGGCAGAGCACGGGCCAATCCCCGGCACGTGCCATCGAGCGCTTGCGCGCCGACATGGCCCGCGTGCTCGTGGAAGCCGACGCGCTGACAATCGAGCGCATCGCGAGCAAGACCGGCTTCTCCGACCCGGAGCGCATGCGGCGAGCGTTCCTGCGGATCTTCGGCGAGCCGCCGCAAGCCCTCAAGCGTGCCGCCCGTGCGCGGCGCATCGCGGAGTCGGCCGCCGTGTGACGGAGGGCGGCACGGCGACAGCTTCGCATCAATGCAAGTGCAGGCCGGGCGCTGCGCTTCACGCTATTCGGGACACCGGCGCATGATAATATTCGCATGCGAACGAAATCTCATCATTTATAGCGCACCAGACATGGAACATCGCCTCGTCTACCTGTTGAACGTGGGCCAGCGGCGCCTGCACCGCTGGTCACAAGCGCGCACTGCCGCGGGTGGCGTGACATCAGCCCAGGCCGGACTGCTTTTCTTCCTGGGCAGCAACGATGGCGCGCTGACGAGCGAGGCTGCCGCGGCGCTGGACCTGGGTGCGCCTGGGATGAGCGGCCTGGCGGAGCGGACCGAAAGGGCCGGCCTGATCGAGCGCCGGCCGGACGAGAACGATGGCCGTGCCTCGCGCCTGTGGCTGACGGAGGCAGGGCGCCTGGCGCGCCAGCGTTCCAAGGCGAGCATGAAGGTATTGAATGCCAGGCTGACCGAAGGTTTCACCGCCGCCGAGATCGACGTGGTGGCGCGCTGGCTGACCAGCCTGCAGACAAAGTTTCCGGCCGCGGACGAGGGCGAGGCGTAGCCTGGCAGCGGCCGGAAAGCGAGGCAGTCGACTTACTGCCCGGCAACCCTGGTGAAGTCTGGTTTGCGTTTTTCGGCGAAGGCCGAGAATGCTTCCCGGGCTTCCGCACTGGCCAGCCGCTCCTCGAACCTGGCGCTTTCGCTGTTCATCTGCGCAAGCAGTTTTTCCGCATCACGCATGAGCTGTTTCATTGCGCTCAGGGAGCCCGCCGGCCTGGCGGCAATCTTCTCGGCCATCCGGCGCGCATCCGTGCGCAGCTGGTCATTGGCGCAAACCTTGTTCGCAATGCCCCATGCCACGGCGGTTTGCGCGTCAAGCGGCTCGCCCAGCGCGAACATCTCGAAGGCCCTGACGTGTCCGATCCGCAGCGGGAGCAGGTAACTCGAAGCCGCTTCGGGAACCAGTGCGAGATTGACGAAAGGCGTGATCAGTTGCGCGTCCTGGCCGAGCACGACGTAATCACAATGCAGCAGCATGGTGGTCCCGACGCCGACGGCCTTGCCATTGACCGCGGCGACAATCGGTACGGTCGAATTGGCAAGGGCGCGCAGGAAACGATGCACGTGACGTTCGCTGGGGCCATTTCCCGAGGCGATCGCCGCGAATTCGCCGAGATCATTGCCGGCGGTAAAGGTGTTCCCGTCCCCCTGCAACAGCAATACCCGGATAGCCCGGTTCTGCTGTGCCTGCTCGATAGTATCGGCAAGTGCGCCGTACATCTCGTTCGTCAAGGCGTTCATCTTGTCCGGCCGGGCAAGCGTTAGGGTCAGCACGCCGCCGGTGAGGTCAACGCGGATTTCCGGGGTCATTGGTCGGTCTCCAGGTGAGAGTTGCACGCCTGCCGTGCACGCATCGCGATTAAGTTCGCATGCGAAGTATATAGGTGGTTCGCATGCGAAGTAAATGGTTGAGGGCGCGCAGCGTGCGGAATCAGCACCTGGGGCAGCGTCCTCCACACAGACGGTGTGGGCAGACGCGTGCTTGCAGTGCCTGATAGGCGCGGAATACAGCACAAGCGGAAACCGGACTTGCATGCTGATAGTGACTACTCTAGACTAACTATCAAATCGATAGCAAGTAGGTCTTTCGAGGAAGCCAATCATGCAGAAGAAGCCACTGGGCGAAACGCCGTGTCCGATCGCGCGCACCGCGGCCCGCGTTGCCGACAGCTGGAGCGTATTGATCCTGCGCGAAGCCTTTTACGGCGTGACCCGGTTCGACGAGTTCCAGCAAAACCTGGCTATCGCGCCCAATATGCTCACCCGTCGCCTGAACTCACTTGTTGAAGAAGGCATGCTGGAGCGTCGCCAGTACTGCGACCGGCCACCCCGCTCCGAGTACATCCTGACCGAGCGCGGGCGCGATTTCCGCCAGGTGCTGCTGGCGATGCTGGCTTGGGGCAACAAGCATCTCGCGCCCGAAGGCGAGAGCGTGCAGTTGGCCAACCGGCGCACCGGCGCGCGCGTGGAGCCTGTGCTGGTCGACGCCGCCAACGGGCGCCCGGTCACCGATGCCGACTATTACCTTGCGCCCGGCCCCGCCGCCAGCGACCGCGTGCGCCAGCGGCTGTCGCGCTCGGCAGAAGCCTGAGCCGGATTTCCCGCGCAGCTAATTCTTGTTCCAACCTTCAAGGCCCGGCCACCGGGCGCATACCGCATGGAGTGCGTGCGGCCGATTGAAACTGGTTGTTTGGTAGGGAGAATGCGATGCATGCAAGAGATGTCGTGCTGTGCCAACCGGTGCGTACCGCCATTGGCGCCTACAACGGCTCACTGAAGGCCGTTCCGGCGGCTGATATCGGCGCCGCGGCGATACGGGCAACCGTGGCACGGGCGGGAATCGATCCAGGCGAGGTCGGCAGCGTGGTGTTCGGAAACGTGATCCAGGCCGGCAACCGCATGAACCCGGCCCGGCAGGCTGCCATCGGCGCAGGGCTGCCAGTTTCGGTTCCCGCGATGACCGTCAACCGCGTCTGCGGCTCGGGAGCGCAGGCGATTGCAACGGCCGCGGACGAGGTGCGGCTCGGCTATGTCGACATCGCTGTCGCCGGCGGCACGGAGAACATGGACCGTGCGCCTTACCTGATGCCGTCCGGCCGCTGGGGGCAGCGCATGGGCGATTCCGTCCTGTACGACAGCATGCTGCACGACGGCCTGTTTGACGCCTTCTCCGGTGAGCACTCCGGATGGCATACCGAGGACCTTGTCGCCCGCTACGCGCTGACCCGCGAGGCCCAGGACCGCTGGGCCGAGCGTTCGCAGCGAAATTTCGCGCTGGCGCAGGCGAATGGGCGATTCACCGGCCAGATTGCCGGGGTGACCATCAAGGGGAAGGGCGGTACGGCCATGTTCGAAGTGGACGAAGCCAACCGTCCTGATACCAGCCTCGATACGCTTGGCCGGCTCAAGCCGGCGTTTCGCCCGGACGGCACGATTACCGCCGGCAATGCGCCCGGGCTCAACAGCGGCGCAGCGGCCATGATCATTGCCGAACGTTCGCTGGCTGAAGCCAGGGGGCTGGAGCCGTTGGGACGATTGGTCGCTTACGGTGTCGGGGCCGTGGAGCCCGGCATGTTCGGGCTGGGCCCGGTCCCGGCGGTGCGGCAGGCGCTGCAACGCGCCGGCTGGGAGCTGGGCGACATTGAACGCATCGAGATCAACGAAGCATTTGCCGCGGTGCCGCTGGCTGTCGCGGTGGAGCTCGGATTGCCGCACGACATCATCAACGTCGACGGTGGCGCCATTGCCCACGGCCATCCGATCGGTGCGACCGGCGCGGTGCTGACGACTCGGCTGCTTCATGCCATGCGGGCCGACGGCATACGGCGCGGCATCGTCACGCTGTGCATCGGCGGCGGACAAGGGATTGCGCTGGCGCTCGAGGCGCTGGCCTGATCCGTCTGTTCCCGTAACGGGCGTGCATGCATCGGTGAGATCAGCGGCAAATCTTCTGGAGGAGCAAAAATGAACATTCAATACATTGAGGACCTCGCGGCGGGCCAGAAATACGGTTCGGGACGTCTGACCGTCGAGCCTGAAAGGATCAAGGCCTTTGCTGCCGAGTTCGACCCGCAGCCTTTCCATCTCGATGAAGCAGCCGCCCGCGACACGCTATTTCGTGGACTGGCTGCGAGCGGTTGGCATACCGCTGCGCTGACGATGCGCCTGCTGGTCGACGGCGAATTCCGGCCCGCAGGCGGCATCCTCGGCGCGGGCTTCGAGGAACTGCGCTGGCCAAAACCGGTACGCCCCGGCGATGAACTGCATATCGAGAGCGAGATACTGGAAGTGCGGATTTCGAAATCGCGCCCCGACCAGGGCATCGTGAAGGTGCGTACCACAACCTTCAACCAGGCCGACGAGCCAGTGCAGGTTTTCACCGCCAACCTGATCGTCCAGCGACGCCCCGCAGCCGCCGCGCAGGCAGAGGCATCATGAAGATCCTTGTACTCGGTGCTGGGGCCATGGGCGGCTACTATGGCGCGCGCCTGATCGAAGCGGGCGCAGATGTCACCTTCATGTTGCGGCCCGGCCGCGCGCGGGCACTGGAACGGGTTGGCCTGGCCGTGCGTAGCGAACTCGGCGACTTCCATCGCCCGGTAAAAATGGTCCTGTCCGGTCAGGTCGCCGCGCAGTTCGACCTGGTCCTGCTGGCATGCAAGGCCTACGACCTTGCCGACGCGATCCAGACCATCAGCCCGGCCGTTGGCCGGGACACTGCGGTATTGCCTCTGCTCAACGGCCTTGACGCCTATGACCGGCTCGACCAGTGCTTTGGCAGGCAGCGCGTGCTTGGTGGAGTCGCATACATCGCGACAACGCTGGCGGCGGACGGAACCGTCGTGCACGCCGGCCGCATGGACCGGCTGGTAGTCGGCCCGCGCGCCGCGCAGGCGTCGGCATTGGCCGCGGATTTCCATGCGCTGGTGTCCGGGGCGCCGGGTACGCGTGAGCTATCGGGCGCCATCGGGCAGGAGCTGTGGAACAAGTGGGTCATGATTGCCGCAGGCGCAGTGATGACATGCCTGATGCGCGGGACCGTGGCGGACATCATGAAGACCCAGGATGGCCGCCGCCTGATGCTTGACGCGATTGCGGAGTGCCGCACGGTGGCGCAACTGTACGGCCATGCCATCCCTGAACCCGTTGTCACTGCCATGCAGGCCCGACTGCTGGACGAAGCATCGACCTGGGCTGCCTCGATGATGCGGGATATTGCGCAGGGCGCCCCACGCATAGAAGCCGACGCCATCGTCGGCGACCTCATCAAGCGCGCAGCCGGGTACGGGCATGAGCTTCCATTGAGCCGTGCGGCATATTGCCACCTGCAGGTCTATCAGCGCCAGCGCGCTGCGCACCAGACTGCTGGCTGAGCAGTCTTCGCCCATTCATGGAAATCACGAATCACGACATGACTACCTTTTCCTCCCTGTTGCAGCGCACGGAAGGCAACGTGCTGGTCCTTGCCATCAACAATCCGGGCAAACGCAACGCCATCGCGGCGGATCTCTACGACAATATCCGCGCCGCACTGGCCAATGCCGCAGAGGATCCGGCGGTTGGCGCGATCGTGCTGACCGGGGCCGGCGACTACTTCTGTGCGGGCGGCGACCTGGAATTGATCAGCAAGCGGCGCGAACTGACCTACGAGGAACGCATCGAGAGGCTGGGGCATCTGCACGACGTGGTGTGCAAGCTGCGCGACTTTCCCAAGCCGATCGTCGCAGCGGTCGAAGGCGGTGCGGCAGGTGCGGGCTTCTCGCTGGCACTGGCCTGCGATTTGCTGGTGGCTTCCGCCGGCGCAGCGTTCTCGATCGCCTATGTGAAGGTCGGGCTGACACCGGATGGCGGCATCACCGGCCTGCTGGCGCAGAGCCTCTCGCGGCAGGTGCTGACGCAGTTGGCGTTGACTGGCGACCGCATCACGGCCGAGCAACTGCAGCACTTCGGCGTCGTCAATCAACTGGTTGAGGCGGGCCAGGCCGGCGCGGCGGCGATCGCGCTGGCGGTGCGGCTTGCCCAGGGCCCGCAGCAGGCACTGGGATCAATCAAGGCGCTGTGCCGCCATGCGCACGAGCGCTCGCTCGATGAGCAACTCGAGGCTGAAAGGGGCGCGATGGCCGTGGCCCAGGGCAGCGCCGAAGCCGCGGAGGGCATTGCCGCCTTCCTGGGGAAACGTCCTGCGGATTTTGCCAGCTTGCGCCGCGGCGATTCGGCATAGCCGCGGCACAGGCGGGCTGACCGCATTACTACCGGTCTTATTGCCCGGCCAGCTTGAGGCTCTTGGCAATGCGGGTCAGCTTGGCGTGTTCGTTGCTCAGGAAGGCTTGCGCCTGGGCCATGGTCATCGGCTCGATCGCGCGCTGGAGATTGACGGCGCGCCGGGTACGGTTTTCCGGGCTGCCCACCCACGCATTCATGGCCTCCACCACCCGTGCCATCACGGCATCCGGTGTATTCGGCGGAGCCAGCACGCCCGCCCACTGGCTGTACTCGAAGTCGGCCAGGTCCTTGTATTCCGACAGCGCCGGCACATCGGGCAACGACGGATGCCGGGCCTTGCTGGCGACACCGATCGGCCGGAAGCGGCCGGCCTTGATCATCCCGTAAGTCGGACCTCCCATGGGAATGAAAGTCAGGTCTACCTGTGCACCGGCGATGTCGCTGGTGACCGGCGCCGCGCCCTTGTAGGGGACTTCCAGGAAGCGCACGCCGGTGCGGGCCTGGAAGTCGGCCCCGACCAGGTGGGGTCCCGAGCCGGGGCCCCAATGCGCCAGCGACAGCGGGCGGTTCTTCGGGTTCTTCGCGTAGGCAATGACCTCGTCGACGTTCTTGAACGACAACGAGGGATTCGAGACCAGGATGAAGTCCGAAATCCCGCTGAAGCCTGCCAGCCTGAACTTCTCCGGCGAATACTTCGCCGATGCGATGGTAAGTGGCGCGACCAGGAAGTCGATGCCGGTCGTGCCCAGCAAGGTGTAGCCATCGTTGGCGCCGCGCAGCACGTTCATGGCGCAGATCGATCCGCTTGCGCCGGGGAGGTTGTCGGCAAGAACGTTCTGCCCCAGGCTCCTTTTCATCACGACGGCTGCCGCGCGGATCGATTCGTCCGCCGGACCCCCAGCGGGAAATGCGACCTTGACGACGATCGGCTTGCCCGGATAGGGCGCTTCAGCCCGCAGCAAGGACGGCACAAGCATTGCCGGCACGGCGCCGCACGCCGCCTGCAGCAGGCGCCGGCGCGAAAGCTGGATAGTCATGGTTGTCTCCATTATTGGTTCTGCAAGCCGGCAGCTCATACCCGTGGTGACGGATACGTCGGGGTGAGGCGCTACCGGCCTGCACTGCCTCTGGCGAGGCCCTGCTTCGGTGAACGGGCTATTCGTAGACCACCGCGTATTTGATGGTCAGCGTCGAGAACGCCTTGCCGATGGTTGCCACCGCGATCTCCCGGTCTTCGTTGCTCAGGGTGGCGGGCAGCACCAGCGTGGACAGGATGCCCTGGTCGCCCCGGTCTTCGATGCGGATATCAACCAGGGGCACCGGCGTATCCGCGTTGACCTCGGCAAGCATCTGCCGCTGCGCCCGCAGTACTGCGTCGCTGCGCAGCGTGTTCTTCTGGATCTTGCCGACGGCAGTCTTGGGGATGGCGTCGACCAGGTAGAACTGCTTGGGCACGGCGGCGCGTTCCGGGATCACCTCGTAGGCGTAGTGCTTGATGCGGCCGAGCGGGAAGGTGCTGCCCGGCTTGAGCGCGATGTACGCGACCGGCAGTTCCCCGGCATGCGCGTCAGGCAGGCCGACCGCGGCGGCATCGAATACCTCGGGGTGCCGATACAGCGCCTCTTCGATCATGCGCGGATCGATATTGTTGCCGCCGCGGATGATCAGGTCCTTGGCCCGGCCGGTCAGCCAGAAGTAGCCATCCTCGTCCACATAGCCCAGGTCGCCGGTATTGAACCAGCCGCCTTCGAACCAGATGCTCTTGTTCTGTTCGGGGTTCAGGTAGCCGCCGAAGACGTTGGGACCGCGCACCACCACGATGCCAGGTTCGCCCGGCTCGCATTCGCGCTGGATGTGTCCAGCGGCGACCTTGACGACCTTCATCTCCTGGTAGGCCATGGGCAGGCCGATGGAGCCGATGCGCCGCTGGCCATAGCGCGGGTTGGTTGCACTGAGCGCGGTGCCTTCAGTCAGCCCGTATCCCTCGAAGATCATCGCGCCAGTCTTTTGCTCGAACGCCTCGGCGACGGCCACCGACAGCGGCGCCGTACCGCAGCTGGCCGCCTTGAGGGAGCTGATGTCGGCGTCGCCGATCGGAATATTCAGCGCCATGTTGACCACGCTGGGGACCATGCCCAGCGCGGTGACCCCGAAGTGATCGACGATCTGCCAGAGATTGCGGATCACCGACGGATCACGCCAGCCGCTGGACGTCAGCAGCACCACCGATGCGCCACGGGCCAGCGGCATCAGGCAATTGGTAAGCACCCCTGTCACGTGGAACATCGGCACCCCGCAGACGCGTACGTCCTCAGGCTGCACGTCGATCTGCATCGCGCTGACCCATGCCATCGACACTTCGTTGCCATGCGTGTGCAGCGCCAGCTTGGGCGTGCCGGTGGTGCCACCGGTATGGAACATCGAAGCCGTATCCTGCGGCGAGAACACCCGTCTGCTGTCAAGCGCCTCGTCATCGAAACGGTCAACGCTGGCGTCGAGGTCGAAGATACCTTCCTCGCTTGCCTTACCGCCGCCCGCCTTGATCCAGTGCTTCACGTCAGGCAGTTCACGCCGCACCAGCATGGCCTTGTTCCAGGCTTCGATATCCGGGTCGGGGCCATAGGCGATCACCGCCTTGGCTCCGGCATTGCGCAGCAGCGCCGCAATAATCTCGGGCTCCAGCATCCAGTTGACCGGGCAGGCGATGCCGGTCGCTTCGCTGCCCCAGATCGCGTACTGCGACTCCGGCGTCACGGGCATCAGCACCCCGATGACGTCATCCGGGCCCAGGCCAAGCGAGTGCAGCAGGTTGGCGGTCTGCGTGATGCGTCCGAACATCTGCGCATGGGTGATGGTGACCGACCTGGCCAACTCGTCGCCGGAGGTGAAGTAATGCAGCGCCGGCGCCTCGGGCGCACGGTCGCGCGCCAGGCGCAGCAGCTCGTAAGTGCTGTCGGGCAGGCGCCGGTCGGAAAGCGGTGTCTGCTCGAAGCGCCGGATATCGGCAAGCGCGGTCACTGTCAGCCGGGGGCGGTAGGGGTCTGGTCGCGCGAGGGTGGCCGCAGCCTGCACACGTGTGTTGAGCTGGGTCATGGTTATACTCCCCGGTAGACCGGACGGCGCTTGTCCAGGAACGCTGCGCCGCCTTCGTGCATATCTTCAGTGCTGAAGAGCGTGGCAAAGGCCAGCTGTTCCAGCATCAGCGCCGTATCGAGCGTGGCATCCTGGCCGTTGTTGATCATCAGCTTGGCCATCGCGATCGAGTGCGGAGACTTCTCGGCAATACGGTGCACATAGGCCTTCGCCTCTGCCAGCAATTCGCACGCAGGCACCACCTTGTTGACAAGGCCGATGCGGTAAGCCTCGTCCGGTTTGATGATTTCGCCGGTAAAGATCATTTCCTTGGCGCGCGTCGCGCCAACCAGCCGGGTCAGCCGCTGGGTACCCCCGCGTCCCGGTATCAGGCCAACGTTGGTTTCGGTCTGCCCGAGCAGGGCGTTGTCCGCAGCCACGCGCAGGTCGCACGCCATCGCGAGCTCGAGGCCACCGCCAAAGCAAGGCCCGGCAATGGCGGCGATCACGGGGATGGTGCTGTGGTGGATCAGCGCCCACAGGTCGGGCGCGCCGCTGGTCGGGACGAAGGCTTCAATCGGGCGGCGCGCCAGCATTTCAGGGATATCGCCGCCGGCCACGAAGGCCTTGGTGCCGCCCCAGAGAACGATCCCGCGGACCGTCCGGTCGGTCATCAGCGACGACAGCGCCGCGTAAAGGTCGGTGCGCAGTCCGGTGTTGAGCGCGTTGTATTTTTCCAGCCGGTTCATGGTGACGACGGCGCATGGACCGTCGCGGTCGATAAACACGGTGTCGTATTCGGTGATGTCGGTCATCGGTGTCTCCGTTGTCGCTCTTGCATGCTTAGTGGATGAACTCGAACAGGCCTGCCGCGCCCATGCCGCCGGCGGCACACATGGTCACGACGCCATACTTGGCTTTGCGGCGGCGTCCTTCCAGCAAGATGTGGCCGGCCTGGCGCGCGCCCGTCATGCCATACGGGTGACCGACGGCAATCGCGCCGCCGTTGACGTTGACGCGCTCCAGCGGCAAGCCAAGCTGGTCAATGCAATACAGCGCCTGGCAGGCAAAGGCTTCGTTGAGTTCCCACAGGTCGATGTCATCGATGGAAAGCTCGTTGCGTTCCAGCAGGCGCGGGACTGCGCGGACCGGGCCGACGCCCATTTCGTCCGGCTCCACCCCAGCGGTGGCCAGGCTGACGAAGTAGCCCAGCGGTTCCAGGCCACGCCGTTCGGCCTCACGTTCGGACATCACCACCAGCGCCGCGGCCCCGTCAGACAACTGGCTCGAATTGCCGGCCGTCACCTGGTAACCCTCGCCCTTTACGGCAGGCAGCACGCTCAGTCCTTCCAGCGTGGTGTCGGCACGGACACCTTCGTCCGCCTCGAGCAGGAACTCCGCCGTCGAAGTCTCGCCGGTCACCTTGTCCTTCACCGACTTGACCGTTGCCAGCGGAACGATTTCGTCCGCGAAGCGGCCGGCCTTCTGAGCTGCCACAGTAAGTTGCTGGCTGCGCAGCGCGAACGCGTCTGAGCGCTGCCGCGACATGCCGTAGCGCTCGGCGAGGATTTCAGCCGTATCGATCATGTGCAGGTAAACATCGGGGCGATTCTTGGCCAGCCACGCTTCCTGCTGGGCAACCTTCAGCGTGACCGGTTGTGACAGGCTGATCGATTCGACGCCACCCGCCACCATTACCGGCACCTTGTCGATCAGCACACGCTGTGCGGCAAAGGCGACTGCCTGCAAGCCGGATGCGCAGAAGCGGGTCAGCGTCGTGCCACTGACGGACACCGGCAGGCCCGCGCGGATGCCGCCTTGCCGGGCGACGTTGCCACCGGTGGCGGCGATGGGCTGGCCGCAGCCGAAGATGATGTCCTCGACTTCCGCGCCGTCAATCCCCGCACGCTGGACGGCATGCTGAATGGCATGGCCCGCCATGGTGGCGCCATGGGTCATGTTGAAGGCGCCTCGGGTGGCTTTGCCGATCGGGGTGCGGGCAAATGAAACGATCACTGCACGAGACATGGGTTCTCCTTTGAGGTGGATGGGGCCGGCGTTCGAAGTCGGCTGAATCGAATATAGACAGTGGATACATTGGGGCGTGCGCCGGGGACTGGAACGAAGGTGGGCAGAGTTGAAAGGGCTGAACGCCTGGCCTGCCTTGCCGCGCTAGTCGCGTTCGCGCTGGTGCTCGGTGTATCCACTGTCTACATCCTAGGATTGCGGTCTTGGCCGCGTCAAGAAGTCTTTGGGCAATTTCGGGTTTACCAGCTGTTCCTGTATGGGCACTGCAGTGCCAGCCAGATGAGCGAAAGGGCTTTCGTTGCTAGGGTTACCACTAGGCGTAAACGGCTTCCCGTTCCTTGACGCTCGCCGACGCGCTCCCTACGATATAGACGCTGGATAGATTGGTGTTCGGCCATGCGGTGACGAAGCGGCGCGGAGCTTCGCGGTTCCGGGCCGGCCGCTGTGACGGAAGTAGCAGAAACCGAAAGGGGGAAACATTGGAATTCACTGGCGCACAGGTAATCAAGGCTTCCAGGGCAGAGGTCTGGAAACGGTTGAACGATCCGGCGACATTCCAGCGGTGTTTGCCGGGATGTGAGCAATACCAGCAGGGGGATGACGGTGACTATGACGCAGTCATCGTTGCGGCTGTCGGACCGATCAAGGCACGCTTCAAGGGCACGGCCCGATTTACCGGCCACCAGGAGGGCATCGGCTATCACATCGAAGGCAGCGGCAGCGGTGGCGTCGCGGGATTCGGCAAGCTGGGCGCCGATATCCGTCTGGAAGACGTCGAGGGCGGCACTTCCCTGCACTACGTGGCCGCAGCGCAGATGGGAGGAAAGCTCGCACAGATCGGGTCCCGTCTGGTGGGATCGGTGGCGAACAAGTTCCTGGCGGAGTTCTTTTCCCGCTTTGAAAAGCTGGTAAGCCAGGAGGCAAGTCCCGGTGGTTCGCTGGCAACTTCCGCTGAATGAGCTTCGGCAGATCTGGGAGGAGCATCGGGATTTTTTTTTGCCCCTTTAGTATGATGATCGTAATACTATAGGCACCACGGGTGCCTATGCTGAAGGCGCTAACGGAGACACAGAGGCGACTGTGAAAATAGAAAACACCATCAATGGCGTAACAGGTACCACCGAGATAGAGCCAAGGCGGCTACTGGTGCACTTGTTGCGGGACCAGAAACGCCTGACCGGCGTTCATATCGGTTGTGACACCTCCCAGTGCGGTGCCTGCACGGTGCTTGTGGACGGAACGACAGTGAAGTCGTGCACCGTACTTGCCGCCCAGACTGACGGCTGCGAGCTGCACACGATTGAAGGCATGGAGCACGACCACACGACAGCCGTGCTCAAGCAAGCTTTCAACGAACTTCATGGCTTGCAGTGTGGCTTCTGTACGCCGGGAATGCTGCTTGCGGCACGAGCGCTGCTTGCGCACCAGCCTGCGCCGGCCGAAAGCGATGTCAGGGAAGCGCTGCACGGCAACCTGTGCCGCTGCACCGGGTATCAGAACATCGTCGATGCTGTTCTTCTTGCCGCGACCAGGCTGCAGCGAACGCCGTCCGCCACACATGAGGAGGCCTGAGATGAGCGAAGCACTGAACGGAAGTGCAACGAAGTACATTGGAAAATCGGTCAGCCGCCGTGAGGACAAGCGCCTGATGAGCGGCCAGGGCAGGTTTACGGATGACCACCAGTTCCCGGGCATGGCCTTCGCGGCCTTCGTCAGATCGCCCTATGCTCATGCCGTTGTCAGCGAGATCGATACCTCGGCCGCACGCGCGCTTCCCGGCGTGATCGGTGTTCTGACCTATGCGGACATCCAGGGCAAGGTTGGCGACATCCGGCCGAACTGGGTCGTGGGCAATTCGAAGGTGCCGCCGCACCCTCCGCTTGCGGCCGAGCGGGTGCGGTACGTAGGGGAAGCCGTGGCGATGGTGGTGGCCCGGACCCGTGAGATTGCCGCGGACGCCGCGGAGCTCGTTGAAGTCGGCTACGAAGCGTTGCCGCCTGTCGTCGATGCGGAAGCAGCACTGTCAGACACCGCGCCCCAGCTTCACGATAACGTGCCCGGCAATCGCATCGGCACTTTCCGGCTCAAGGGCGGCAGCTACGAGGATGCATTGAAACGGGCCGACCGGGTAGTCTCGATCCGGCTGGTCAACCAGCGGCTGATTCCAAGCCCGCTCGAACCGCGCGCCTTGTGCGCGAACTTCGACCCGGTCGACGAGCGCCTGACGTTTATCGTCCCGACCCAGGTTCCGCATATGTCGAGACGCTGGCTGGCGGAGACCCTGCGCTGGCCCGAGCACCGGGTCCGGATCGTGGCGCCCGATATCGGTGGCGGATTCGGCGCAAAGATGCACTTCTATGCGGAAGAGGTGCTGGTGGCGTTCGCCTCCAGACATTTCGGGCTTCCGGTGAGCTGGACGGAGACGCGCAGCGAGAACTTCGTCGCGACCACCCATGGCCGCGCGCATACCGAGTATGTGGAGGCGCCCGTTACCAGCGACGGCAAAGTGCTGGGGATCCGCTTGCGGTCGTTCGCCAACCTCGGCGCCTACCTGTCGAACATGGCGACGGGGATCCCTACCATCAATACGGTCAACTACATCACGGGCAACTACCAGATAACGTCAGTCGACGCGGAAGTGAATCTGGTGACAACCAATACCACGCCGGTCGATGCCTATCGCGGCGCCGGACGGCCAGAAGCCGCATACATCATCGAGCGGCTGATGGACGCTGTAGCGGGGGAGCTGGACATGGATCCGGTCGAGTTGCGGCGCCGCAACCTGGTGCAGCCCGATCAGTTTCCCTATTTGCCGCATGACGGCGCGCGCGGCAAATGGGACTCCGGCGACTACGAAGCCTGCCTGAACAAGGCGACCGAGCTGATCGGCTACCGGCGCTGGCGTGAGGAGCAGGTGGCGCTGCGCGAGCAGGGCAAATACATCGGCATCGGGGTGACCTGCTATCTCGAGCTGGTCGGCATGGGCATTTCGCCGATGCTGGAAAAGGTCGGGTTCAACCGCGGCGGCTGGGAGAGCGCGCATATCCGCGTGCATTCCGACGGCAAGGTCACGCTGTTCAGCGGCTCGATGCCGCAAGGCCACGGCCATGCCACCAGCTTCGCGCAGATCGTTGCGGAAGCCCTGCAACTGCCGATGGAAGATATCGATGTCGTGCAGGGCGACACGGATCGCGTGCTGGCGGGTCATGGCACGTTCAATTCACGCTCCATGCCCGTAGGCGGCAGCGCTGCCTATGTGGCAGCGGGCAAGATTCTCGCCAGGGCAAGGCGGATCGCCGCCTTCATGCTCGAGATCCCGGAAGAGGACGTGCACTATGCAGATGGCCATTTCTCAAGCACGGCAAATCCGACCGTCATCCCGTTCTCGCAGGTCGCAAGGATGGCATACCTTGCGCACAAGCTGCCCCGGGATTTCGAAGCAGGGCTGGACGAGCGCGTCTTCTATGAGCCGGTCGCCCTGGGAGCGCCGAATGGCTGCCATGCCGTGGTCGTGGAGGTCGATGCGGAGACCGGGGTGGTGACGATCCTGGACTATGTGGCAGTCGACGACGTGGGTGTGATGATCAACCCGATGCTTTGCCATGGCCAGATGCACGGAGGCATCGCACAGGGCATCGGCCAGGCCCTGTTCGAAGAAGCCACGTACGACGACTCCGGGCAACTGCTGTCCGGCTCGCTGCTTGACTACGGCTTTCCGCGTATCGAGCAGATCCCTCGCATGCGTACCGGCTTCCATGTCTCTCCGGCGCCGTCGAATCCGCTCGGCGTCAAAGGCATCGGGGAGGCGGGCTGCGTCGGTGCGCCGCCCGCGGTCGTCGCGGCGGTATGCGATGCACTGAAGCCATTTGGCATATCCCATCTCGATATGCCGCTGACGCCGCCGAAAGTCTGGCGAGCCATCCAAGAGAGCCGGAGCGCGACATGATTCCGTACGAAGTCGAATACCTTAGGGCGAGCAGTGTGCAACAGGCACTTTCCATCCTTGCCCAGAACCCCGAGGCGAAGATCCTGGCCGGGGGTCATACGCTATTGCCGATGATGAAGCTCAGGCTGGCGAGGCCTGGACTGCTGGTGGATATCGGTCGCCTGCCTGAACTTCGTGGCATCGTGGTCCATGAGGACTCCGTTTCCATCGGCAGCGCCACGACCCACGCCGAACTGGAGGCGAGCGCGGAACTAAAGCGGCTGGCCCCGCTGTTCCCACTCGCCGCCACGGTGATTGCCGACCCGACAGTCAGGAACCGTGGCACGATCGGTGGCGCGCTGGTGCACGCCGATCCGTCGGCCGACTGGCCGGCGGTCGCGCTTGCGATGGATGCCGAAATAGAAGTGGCAGGCGGGCAAGGCAGCAGGCGCATTCCCGCGCACGAGTTCTTTGCCGGCTTCATGTCCACAGCCGTTGAGCCGGACGAGGTCCTTACGCGCATCCATGTGCCATTGCCGGCACCGGGTCGGGTCGCATACCGCAAGTTCCGTCATCCGTCGTCGGGCTATGCGGTGGCTGCGGCGGCCGTTGCCATCAACGTTGCAAAAGATGGCTATACCTGGGGACGGATTGCCATCACTGGCGTTGCGGATGCGGCATTCCGCGCCTGGGAGGCGGGGGCTTTGCTGGAAGGCAGCTTCGCCGACCTGCCGGACAAGGTCGATGCCATTGTCGAAGCCGCGTTCACCAACGTGACGCCGCTGGAGGACAACTTCGCCGATGGGGCATACCGGCTGCAGCTTGGCCGGGTGATGCTGAAGCGGGCGCTGGTCGATGCGCTGGAGCCGCGCCGCGGAGACTGAAACTCCGGGGGAGGCTTACGCCTGCGCTGCGCTGCGTGACCTCGCCTTCGGTTTGCTTGCGGCGGCACCGGCCGCCGCGGCCTTGTTCTGGCCTGCTGCCAACAGGCCGGTCAGCACGAATTGCTGTACGCTCTGCCGCCATTGGGCCAGCGCGACGCGTGGGCGCGGGCTGGGTCCGGTCGGCTTGGCACTGAAGAACATGCTCACACCGTGCATGGCCGACCACGCGCAGCGCACCATCATGTCGTCGAACTGCTCGGCAAGATTGTTTTCCCGGAAATAGTCCTGGACTGCACCCGACAGGAGCTGGTAAGACGCGCTGCCCGCCTCCAGCAGTTCGGGGTACCTCTCCTTGTCCTCGATCTGCGGCCCGAACATCAGGTAGAAAAGCGCGGGATGCTTGACGGCGAACTCGATATAGCCGTCCATGATCGTGAGCAGCCGCGCCTCGGCGCTCATCTCCGGCGAGAGCCGGGCCCGCCGCACCGCGACCAGTTCACGGAATCCTTCGGCGGCGATGGCGGCAAGCAGGCCCTCCTTGTCGGCAAACTGATTGCGCGGCGCGCCGTGCGAGACCCCGGCCAGCTTTGCCGCGGAGCGAAGGGTCAGTCCATGGACGCCCTTGAGGGCCAGGATTTCCCGGCCACAGCGGATCATTTCTTCCCGCAGGTTGCCATGGTGATAGCTTTGGCGTGCCGGGCGCGTGGTGGAGGTGGTCATGAAATGGCGGGTCGCGATGTCGTCAGGCTCTATATTAGCGCTAACCCATCCGGTGACCCGCGGACGGCAGCTGGCAGCTACCGCATCTGGGCGTCGATGACCTGGACGTCTTCGAAGGGGATCGGCGATCCATCGGGGCGCGTCAATGGTGGCGCCACGATCTCGTTTCCCGTGTGCTTGTCCACGAAAAGCTTGGCGCGCCGCTTCGGTTCCGCCACCCATCGCTCTGCCCACGCCTTGAGGCTCAGGTAGGTCGGCAGGAAATCGCGTGCGCTGTCGCTCAGGAAGTAGGCGCAGCGTGTGCTGCCTTCGATCGGCCTGCGTATCAGCAGGCCGTGATCGGTCATTGCCTGAAGCCTGGCGCTCAGGATGTTGGATGCAATGCCGAGCCGGCGCTCGAACTCCTCGAATCGCGTCGCCCCGTAATACGCTTCACGCAGGATGAGGATGACCCAGCGCTCGCCCAGCACCGCCGAGGCATGTGCAACGGGACATGGCATCTTGAGGAAGCGGGATTGGCTCATATCGGCTCCGGCGCTGGTGCAAGGGCGGCCGCACTACAGGGAGGTCTGGAGTGCGTCCAGAATCTCGGTGGATAGCGCTTCCGAGCGCACGGAGCGCGCCAGCACCATGCCGCCGACCATGGCCGCCAGCGTGACAATGGCATCCTTGCGTGCTGTCTCATCATCGCCCCCTGCAATGGCTTCGATGAGCGATGTCACGCGGGCCTCGAAACGCCGCCGCGTCTTGGTATCCAGGCGCGACACATCGGCACCGAGCGCCGCGATGGCGCAACCCGATCCGGGATGGTCGCGGTGCCTTTTGTTCACATACGCCTGCACGACGGCTTGCCTGCGCTGCCTGGGCGATGCCACCGACGTCGCCTCTTGTAGGAGTTCCATGGTCTGGTCGAAGGCTGCGTCGATGGCCTCGGCAACCAGGGCGTCCTTGGACTCGAAGTGCGCGTAAAACCCTCCATGGGTCAGGCCGGCGCTTTTCATCAACTGGGCTACGCCGATGCCGTTGACACCGTGCTTGCGGAATTGCGTCGAGGCAGCCTTGACGATGTGCTTGTGGGTTTCAGCCTTTTGGTCGAGCGAGTAGCGCATGATCAGGTGACAGGAAGAGTCGGGCGTGTGTGTCTCTGCAATATATAACATTACGATCATCATTGCATCGGGTGCTTGCCGCGGGGGTTGTCGGCCGCGTCGTTACATGTGGGGGCCAACGGGCGCGCGCCACGTGATTCACTAGGGATAGCACCAAGGCAGCAGCAGCGTGTTCCTCCTTGACCATGCCGGTCCGCCTGACTAGCATGTAGACGCTGGATACATCGCCGGGCGGGGCAAACGCTTGACTAGGAGCGGCATGGGAGCGGCATGGGAGCGTCATGGCCACTGCGGCCGTTCGTCACGTGATATGACGACCGTCATTTTATAAGCGCCGCCTTGAAAGGGAGGGAGAGGAATGTGAGGGCGGCGCGCAAGGTTCACGAGCAGAGAAGACCATCAATGACATGGAGCCACGTGCTCAGATAACGGAGACAAAGCGCATGAAACCACAGCAATCCGGCTCGCCGGGGACCATAGATGTCCAGGCATTCATCGACAACCAGAGATTCTCGCCCTATCAATGGATGCTCCTCATTGTTTGCTTTCTGGTGGTGGCGGCGGATGGCTTCGACACGGCTGCGATCGGCTACGTGGCGCCATCGTTGACCACGGAGTGGGGCGTTTCGAAGCTGGTGCTGGGCAATGTGCTGAGCGCTTCGCTGGTTGGCCTTGCGCTCGGCGCGCTGGTCGCCGGACCCTGTGCGGACCGGTTCGGACGCAAGCCTGTGCTCATCGTATCGGTGGCGGCCTTTGGTCTGTTCAGCCTCGCCACTGCGTCCGCTGTCTCCGCCGCAGAGCTGTCCTGCTGGCGCTTCCTGACGGGTATGGGGCTAGGTGCCGCGATTCCCAACGCGACCACGCTGCTGGCCGAGTATGCCCCCGCCAGGCGTCGGGCCTTCCTGGTGAACAGCATGTTTTGCGGCTTTACGCTAGGCGCCGCGGGCGGTGGCTTCCTGGCGGCGGTCATTATTCCCGCATTCGGATGGCGCAGCGTGTTCATCGTCGGCGGAATAGTCCCCCTGGTCCTTGCCATCATTGCGCTTGCACTGCCGGAATCGATCCGGTTCATGGTGCTGCGCGATTGGCCGGCGCAGAAGATCAAAAAGGTGTTGAGACGGCTGGCAGGTTCGGCGGAAGTCCACGCGTCGCGGTTCACCTTGCCGGATGATCAGGCCGACAAGTTGCGCTCGCCGCTCGGGCTCATCCTGTCGCAAAAGTATCGGATGGGAACGTTCATGCTCTGGACCACCTATTTCATGGGTGTGCTGGTCTTCTACCTGGTGACCAGCTGGATGCCGACCCTTGTCAGGGAAGCCGGTGCGACCCTGGCCGAGGCCTCCTTGATCGCTGCGCTGTTCCCGCTCGGCGGCACGCTGGGCGCCATGGCTTGCGGCTGGCTGATGGATCGCATCAATCCCCATTGCGTCATCGGCTTCGCCTATTTCTTCACCGCCGTATTCACGCTGGCGATGGGACACGCGACCAGTGGTGCATACCTGGTGCTGCTGACGCCGATCGCCGGGCTTTTCATGGGGGCCGGCCTGGTATCCATGCCCGCGCTGGCGGCTTCGTTCTATCCGACCCAGGGCCGTGCCTGCGGGGTAGGTTGGATGCTTGGTATGGGGCGTTTCGGTGGCGTTCTCGGAGCCGTTTCCGGTGGCACGCTGCTGCAGTTTGGCCTGGGCATGAGCTCGATCCTCAGCATCCTCGCCGTGCCATCCTTGCTTGCGGCCATCGCAGTCGCCGCGAAGGGAAGGGCGGGCGCGGCGAAGCCGTCGGAGCAGGCAACCGTTGCCAGCGAAGCGTGATCTGGCGCCTGGCCCCGGGTTATTGACTGGACCTCAGCCTGCTACGTTTGACCCGGGGCAGCGGATGCAGGCTGGACGGCAGGAAGCATCATGGAAAGCGTGGATCTCGAAGTCTTGAGAAGCAGTGTCCGCTGGGACGAGCAAGGACACCGTTGCCTGTTGGTGACGGTCGTCCATACCTGGGGTTCGTCGCCACGGCCGGCCGGCGCGATGCTGGCCGTGCGCGACGACGGCCTGGTAGTGGGTTCGGTGTCGGGCGGCTGCATTGAGGACGACATCATTGCCGAACCCGCCGCGAAGGCATTCGCTGCGGTAGTCCCGAGGTGATCCGGTACGGCGTCAGCGCGCCGAGGAAGCACACCGGTTTGGCTTACCCTGTGGCGGAACCATCGAATTGGTGGCGGAGCCGGTATCTGCGGCGAGCGGATTGCGCGAACTGCTGCAGGCGGTGGAGGGCGGCCGACTGGTGACACGTACGCTCGATATCGCCACCGGCATCGCGACGCTTGGGCCGGCGGCGGCCGCTGACGGCCTGACCTTTGACGGCAAGTCGCTGTCAACCATCCATGGGCCACGCTATCGCATGCTGGTGATTGGCGCCGGGCAGCTTTCGAAGTATCTCTGTGAGATCGCCGTCGGGCTCGGCTTCGATGTGACCGTGTGCGATCCGCGCGAAGAATATACCGAGTCCTGGGCCGTTCCCGGCATTACCATGGTGCGCACCATGCCGGATGACACGGTGGTGGAGATGGCCTTGGACGAACGCAGTGCGGTGGTTGCGCTGACACACGACCCCAAGCTCGACGACCTGGCGCTGATGGAGGCGCTGCGCACCCGGGCCTTCTACGTCGGTGCGCTGGGCTCGCGTCGCAACAACCAGGCGCGCCGCGAACGCCTGAAGGAATTCGACCTGACCAGCCAGCAACTGGCCCGTATGCATGGCCCGGCCGGCATCTATATCGGCAGCCGTACGCCGCCGGAAATCGCCATTTCGATCCTTGCCGAGGTGGTGGCAGCGCGCAATCACGTCCGCTTGCCCGATGACCTGAGGGTCGAACGCGCCAAGTCCGTACGGGAGGTGCCGGCAGATACCAGCGGCGCATGCGCGATATCGGTCAATGCGTAACGGCGCCGCGGCGCCTCGCTAGCAGTTGTGGGCGCGGTAGCGCCCACACTGCTTTTTGTCGCCACCAACCGGCCGCGGCCTCGCGCTGACGGCCGCGGCCTGTCGGATCAAGTGGTGGCCGCGGGCGTGTTCGCGCCGCTGTCGTTCAAATCCGCGGGCGTCATCTCGTTCGCATTGGCAGGCATCCTGATCCGGTACCAGATGGCATACATCGCTGGCAGGAACACCAGCGTCAGCACCGTGCCGGCGAAGGTGCCGCCGATCAGCGTGTAAGCCAGCGTCCCCCAGAACACTGAATGCGTCAACGGTATAAAGGCCAGGATAGCCGCCAGCGCGGTCAGGATCACTGGCCGGGCACGTTGCACCGTGGCTTCGACAACAGCGTCGAACGGCGCCAGTCCCGCGCGCTTGTTCTGGTGGATCTGCCCGATCAGGATCAGCGTGTTGCGCATCAGGATGCCGGACAGTGCGATCAGGCCGACCAGGGCGTTGATGCCGAATGGCTGCCGGAACAGCAGCAAGGTCGGGACTACGCCGATCAGTCCCAGCGGACTGGTGGCAAGCACCATGACCATGGCTGAGATCGAACGCACTTGCAGGATGATGATCAGCAAGGTCAGGGCAAGCATGATCGGGAACAGCGGCAGCAGGGCCTTGGTGGCCTTGTCGGATTCCTCGGTGGCGCCTGCCTGCTCGATCCGGTAGCCGGCCGGCAGCCTGGCGATGATCGGCTGCAGTTGCTGCAGGACGGCCGCGGACACATCGGGTGGCTGCAGCCCCTCGGCGATGTCGCCGCGCACCGTAATGGTAGGTGTTCGGTCGCGCCGGCGCAGGATCGGGTCTTCCATGCGCACATCGACGGTGCCTACCTGCGAGAGCGGAATGCGCTGTCCTGCCGCACCGGTCAACGTGAAGCCGGAAATCTTCTCCGGGTCCAGGCGTATGTCTCCCGCGGCGCGTGCAAGGACCTGCACCGAGCGAATGTCCTCGCGGACTTCGGTGACCGGCAGGCCGTTGAGGAGAAGCTGCAATTGTTGGGCGACGCCGCTGGAAGTCAGGCCGACGGCCTGCAGCCGATCCTGCTGCAGCGTAAAGTGCAAGGCGGGCGCACGCGGTCCCCAGTCGGTATTGACGGTTCTCATCAGCGGGCTGGCATCCATCACCCGGCGCACGTCCGCCGCAATGCCACGCAGCTTGTCCGGATCCGGCCCGGCGACGCGGAATGCCACCGGGAAGGGCGAGTAAGGACCGAATACCAGTTGATTGACGCGCACGCGGGCCTCCGGCGCCAGTCCGGCGGCGATCGCCTGGCGCAGCCTGAGCTTCAGCGCCTCGCGTTCGTCCTGGTTCTCAGTCCGCACCACGATCTTCGCAAAGGAGGGATCCGGCAGCTCGGGCGACATGGCGAGATAAAACCGGGGCGCGCCCTGGCCGATGTAGGCCGTCACGATCTTCGCCTCTGCCTGCCTGGCGAGCCACGCTTCCACCTTGGACGTGGCCGCGCTGGTCTGGGCGATGGAAGTGCCATAAGGCATCTGGACTTCGACCAGCACCTCGGGGCGGTCGGAAGTCGGGAAGAATTGCTTTTTTACTATGCCCATGCCCAGCACGGACACCACAAAGCTGCCAACCACGACGGCGGCCACGATCCATTTGCGCTGGATGACGCGCCCTAGCAGGCGTCGGAAGCGGTTGTAGTTCAAGGTGCCGTAGATGGCATCGTGGCCGCCTTCGGCCCTGCCGATCTCAGGCAGCATCTTGACGCCCAGATAAGGCGTGAAGGCGACGGCGACGATCCAGGACACGACCAGTGCAATGCCCACGATCCAGAACATGTTGCTGGTGTATTCGCCGGCCGTGGAACGGGCAAAGCCGTTGGGCATGAAGCCCACCGCCGTCACCAGCGTGCCGGACAGCATCGGCGCGGCAGTGTGGCTCCAGGCATAGGCGGAGGCGGCAACGCGGCTGTAGCCTTCCTCCATCTTGACCACCATCATCTCGATCGCGATGATGGCATCGTCCACCAGCAGTCCCAGCGCAAGAATCAGCGCGCCCAGGGTAATGCGGTCAAAGTTCTTGCCAGTGGCCGCCATGACGACGAACACTGCGGCCAGCGTCAGCGGCACAGCCGCTGCCACGACGATGCCGACACGCCAGCCCATGCTCAGGAAACACACCGCCAGCACCACCAGCAGGGCGACAAAGAACTTGATCATGAACTCATCGACCGATGCGCTGATGTTGACGGACTGATCGGTCACTTTGGTCAGGCTCATGCCCAGCGGCAACGCTTCATTGATTGCAGACACTTCCGTGTCCAGCGCCTTGCCCAGGTCCAGGCCGTTCCAGCCGTCGCGCATGACGATGCCCAGCAGCAGTGCGGGCTCGCCATTGTTGCGGATCAGGAAGGTCGCCGGATCCTCATAGCCGCGTTCAACCGTGGCGACATCCGAAAGCTTGAGCGTCCGACCCTGCGCCACAACCGGCGTGTCGCGGATCTTCTG
The DNA here is from genome assembly GCF_058782875.1 of Cupriavidus sp. FW305-F7. Taxonomy (NCBI): domain Bacteria; kingdom Pseudomonadati; phylum Pseudomonadota; class Betaproteobacteria; order Burkholderiales; family Burkholderiaceae; genus Cupriavidus; species Cupriavidus sp. FW305-F7. Next base: position 131,228 of record NZ_JBYSYC010000006.1, read on the forward strand.
CAGTTTGTCGAAGGCGCCGTCGAGGCGAATGAAAACCTGGGGACCCGAGGTGTCGATCGAGCCGGCCGGCGTGAGGGCGTTCTGGCCGTTCAGGGCGGAGAAGATGTCCTGTGGCGAGATACCCAAGGTGGCCAGGCGATCATGGGAAAAGGAAACGAAGATGCGTTCGGACTGTTCCCCGATGATGTTCACCTTCTTCACACCCGCGACGTGCAAAAGGCGCTGCCGCAGCGTTTCGGCGTCGCGGACCAGCACCCGCTGTGGCTCGCCTTTTGCCTTCAACGCAAACAGCGCGAAGGTCACGTCCGAATACTCGTCGTTTACGATCGGGCCGATCACGCCGGCAGGCAGGCTACCCGACTCGTCCCTGAGTTTCTTGCGCGCCTGATAGAACTCTTCCTGGACCTCCGAAGGCGGTGTGCTATCGAGCAGGGTCACTGTGGTGAACGCCAGGCCAGGCCGCGTGTACGTTTCCGTGCGGTCATACCAGCGCAGTTCCTGCATGCGCTTCTCCAGCCTTTCCACCACCTGGTCCTGCATCTCCTGCGCCGTCGCTCCCGGCCAGGCCGTGATGACGGTCATGGTTTTCACCGTGAAGGCGGGATCTTCCGCCCGGCCCAGCTGGAAGAAGGCGATAACGCCTGCCAGCGACACCAGGATGATCAGGAACAGCGTGACAGACCGTTCACGGACAGCGAGTGCCGAAAGATTGAACCCACTCATTGCTGCACTCCATGACCAGGAATAGTGTTGGCTCCGCTTCCGTTTGCTGCGATGCGGACCTGTTCGCCTTCGTGCAGAAGATGGGCGCCAAGGGCAACGATCCGGTCCCCCACCCTGAGTTCACCCGCGACACGCGCGGCGTCGTCATCCAGACCGCGGACCTTCACCGGGCGCCAGGTGACGCGGTTGAGTTTTTCGTCCAGCACCCACACGCCAGGACCTTTGCCCGGATCGAAGAGGGCACCGATCGGTACTTGCAGATCGCCTTGCTTCGATGGGCGGATTTCCGGAATCTGGAGGGTAACGGTCGCGCCGAGCGGGGCCTCGGCCAGCGCGCCTTCGAGCACGTACCTTGCCTCGTAGGTGCGGGTCAGCCGGTCCGCCGAGTCGGAAAGCTGCCGGAGTTTCGCCGGCACGGTCAAGGTGTCATTGCCGTATAGCGTCGCCTGGCTTGCGGAACCCACCGGGGGCCGGAGGGTTTCCGGCAGGTGAACGATGGCTTCGCGGCGGCCGGCATGCGCCACGCGTACCACGACCTGGCCGGCGTTGACGACTTGTCCGGCATCGGCCAGCGTCTCCACGACTACGCCGTCGGCATCAGCGAGCAAAACCGCGTAGCCAGTTGCATTGCGTGCCACATCGGCCTGGGCTTCCGCTGCGTTGAGCTGTGCCCTGGCCGACTCCGCCGCGGCCTTGATCTGGTCATAGGACGACGCCGATACGGCGCCGGATCCGACCAGGTCGCGATACCGGGCCTCATCCTCCGCGGTTTGCCGGGCCCGCGCCCGCGCCGCGACGACTGCCTCCTGCTGTGCGTGCGCCGCCAGCTTCAGGTCGTTCGGGTCGATGCGCATGAGCGGCTGGCCGCGCTTGACGGTCTGGCCGGTATCGACCAGCCGCTCCAGCACTTTGCCGGAGACACGAAAGCCCAGGTCGCCCTGGACCCGGGCGGCAACGGTTCCCGTGAATGAACGTGTCGTGGCGGCCGGGTCCTGAACGGTCCCGATTCTGACCAGCGGCGGCTGGCTGCGCGGATCGGGGGGCGCTGTATCGCCGCAAGCGGCCAATACAAGTGGCAACACGCACGCGGCGGCGGATGAGGCAAATCGGCGCTGAAGCATAAGGTCCTCTCAAGCGAGACTGGACCTGGATTATTGTTCGTGTGACCAATTTAGTCAATGGTCACACGCGAATCCGCTTGCGACGTGCGCCTTAAGGCGCGAGGCTGCGCAGTATCAGGCTGGAAAGCTGGACATGGGCTTCCGCGGCAAGATCGAGGTTGTGCTGTAGCAGCAGCGGATCAATATATGGACGCATGACGAGATAGATGCCCCTGGCAGTCTCGTCCAGTGGCGTCTTGCGCTCGAACTCCCCTGACTTGCGGCCTTCCAGAACAATCCGCATGACCACTTGCTTGATGTGGTCCTCATAGTTGAGAACAGGCTGCCACCGCTCCTGGGCTGCGGCCGAAGCAATGGCGTAGAGTTTGCGGTCCTGGAAGAAAAGGCGGGCGCCGGCCTCCACCAGGGTCTTGAACAGGCGCCGCAGACATTCCGACGCGGTTGGGACGTTGGCAATGGCTGCATCGACCTCGTCCGTGATGGCGCACAGGCAGTTCGCGCAGATCACTTCCCCGATCGCCTGCTTGGAATCGAAGAACTTGTAGATGTAAGCCTTGGAAAAGCCGATCGCCTTGGCCAGGTCGGAAACCGTCGTCTTCTCGTAGCCATACAGGCTGAAGTGCTCGGTGGCCGCCTCCAAGATCTGGGAGCGGACATTGTGGTCGGCGGGCCCTCGGGACGGCAGGGCAGTGGGTGTGGTCTCAGTCATGCAGCGAGCTTAACGCTCCAGATGGTTGTTGACAACCAGTGACCATTTTATAATATAGTCACAACTTCCTGTTTGCCTAGGCTTCCGTGATACCCATGCTTACCCATCGCTTTCTTGCCCTGCTGCTGAGTGTCGGCGTATCGACGGGTTGTGCCGTCGGCCCCGACTACAGACAACCGGATGCCCCGCTCCCCGACCGCTACCTGGGCCAGTCCGGCGTTGAACAGAGGCATGCGTCATCCTCTGCCGAGCTCGTCACGTGGTGGGAAGGATTCGGCGATCCGCTGCTGACCCGGCTGGTGTCAGTGGCATTGGATCAGAACCTGGACCTGGCGCAAGCGTCGGCGCGCGTCACCCAGGCACGCGCGGGGCTCGGCGTGGCCAATGCGGCCTTGCTTCCTTCGGGCAGCGCCAGTGCGCAGGTGGCCAGAAACTATCAGTCGATCGAGACGCCCCTTGGGAAGCTGCTCGATGCAACGCCTGGCTTTGACAGGTATGGCAACAGCTACGAGGCCAATCTCGGCGCCACCTGGGAACTGGACGTATTCGGTGGGCTGCGCCGTGGGCGGGAAGCCGCCCTGGCGGAATACCAGGCATCGACTGCGGGCGCGACCGCGACGCGTCTCGCTGTGGCCGCGCAAACTGCAGATCTCTATATCACCGTGCGCGGACTGCAGTCCCGCATTGCAATCGCCAGGCAGCAAGTGGAAACCCAACAGAAGCTGCTCTCGACGGTGAGCCTGCTTTACAGCAAAGGGCTTGCCGCCGAACTGGAGGTACGACAGGCCGAAGGCGCGCTCGCTCAGGTCCGCGCTACCGTCCCGGTGCTGGAGACAGGCCTCGATGCCGCGTTGAATGCGCTGGACGTAATGCTTGGTGTTCCGCCCGGCACGTATCGCGCTGAACTGGCCGGCCCTAAAGCGATTCCCGCCGCACCGCAGCTCGCCGGAACGGGCTCGCCGGCGGATCTGCTGCGACGCAGGCCCGACCTCATCGTCGCGGAGCGCCGGCTGGCGGCGGCGAACGCACGAATCGGTGTAGCCATTGCGGAGTACTACCCAAAATTCTCGCTCAGTGCCCTGTTGGGCAGCGCCACAACCGTAGCCAGCGGGAACCTCTTTTCCGCGGGCGCAAGCCAGGCAGCGGGCGTGCTTGGCTTGCGCTGGCGTCTGTTTGACTTCGGCCGCATCAATGCACAGATCGAACTGGCCCGAGGGCAGGAGGCAGAAGCGCTGGCGGCATACCGTCAGGCTGTGCTGCGCGCGACCGAGGATGTCGAAAATGCCTTCTCCGCGCTGATCAAGCGTGAAGATCAGGCAGGCACGCTGGCCCAAGGCGAGACCTCGCTGACCCAGGCGCGCAATGCCTCATTTGCCGCCTACCAGAAAGGCGTGGTCCGCTTGATTGAGGTCTTGCATGCTGACGAGAGTCTTCTGCGGACGTCCGACGCCAGAGCGCAGGCACAGACCGAATCAGCCCGCGCCGCCGTGGCGGCATTCAAGGCGCTCGGCGGGGGGTGGGAACCGGCAACTGCCTTATAGGGCAATACCGCTTCAGTTGCCGGCTTTCTGGTAGTCGCGCACTGGCGTCAGAAACTCCAGCGTGCGTGGTGCTTTCAGCAGATCGGCCAGCACCGCCTCGTATTCGCGCCGGTAGGACGCTTTCAGGTGGTGGTCCCTGAAATGCTGCTCGCTGCAGGCCCAGTTCTCATAGAGAACAAGCGTGTCAGGATCTTCGAGCGAGCGGTGCAGATACGTGTTGATAAAGTCCGGTTCCTTCGACATCTGGTCGAGGACATAAAGCAGCTTCGACTCGAGCTCGGCGCGCCGCTCGGGCTTGCCCGGCAGATGGACGATAAAGGCAATGGATTGGTTCATGGTACTGCTCCAGGCAGGATGGGCGACCTCATGCGCGGACCGCGCTCAACGCCGCGGCCCGCAAAGGCATTGACTTAAAGTTGGATCATGCCACCGTCGGCGATGATTTCGGTACCGACGATGAAGGCCGATTCCGGCGCCGACAGATGCAGCACCGTCGACGCAATCTCCGCCGGCAGGCCGAAGCGGCCCAGCGGGATCTGGCTCTGGATCTGCGCGGCAGTGGCCGACAGGGTGTCGGCTTCCAGGCCCAGCTTGCCGTACAGCGGCGGCGTCACCGGCCCGGGGCTGACCACATTGACCCGGATGCCCGAGCTGACCAGCTCACCCGACAGAGTCCTGGCCAGCGAGATCAGTGCTGCCTTGCTGGCGGCATACACGGAAGACATCGGCATGCCGATGCGCGCATTGATCGAGCCGTTCAGCACGATCGACGTGCCCGGGTTCAGCAGCGGCAGCAGCGCCTGTATCTGGAAGTAGGCGCCCTTCACGTTGGCGTTGAAGGTGGCGTCCCACAGTGCCTCGTCCACGTCGGCAACGGCGGCAAACTTGGCAATGCCGGCGTTGATGAAGACAGCGTCCAGGCGGATGCCGGCGTCGGTCAGCTGGCGAGCCAGGTCACGCGGCCTGCACGGTGCCGGTTTCGTTGCGGATGGCGATGGCCTCGTTGCCGAGCGTGGCGCGGGCGACTTCCAGTGCCGCTGCGTCGCGGCCGGTGATGACCACGCGGGCCCCTTCCTGGGCGAATGCCTGGGCAGCCGCCAGGCCGATGCCGCTGTTGCCGCCAGTGACCAGAACGGTCTTGCCTTCGAAGCGATTCATGTTGTCCTCCGGTTTGGAAAGTTGAACTTGAACAATCGCGTGACTGCAGTATGGGCGCTGCGCTTTGCCATACGATCAATCCGACGAACACGTTCGAAGGAGTCGCACATGTTGTCGGAAGACGAACTGGCCCTGCTGGAGGCCATCCGCGAGGCCGGCAGCCTGTCGCGCGCGGCGGCCAGGCTGGGCAAGGCGCCGTCCACAGTGTCGCACGCCGCGCGGCAGCTGGAGCAGCGCTTCGACGCACTCCTGTTCGACCGCCGCCGCTACCGCCTGCAGCTGACGCGTGCCGGCGAATTGCTGACAGAAGAAGCCGCCCGGCTCGCGCAGGATGTCGCGCGCGTCACACAGCGCGTGCGGCAGGTCGCCAACGGCTGGGAAGACCGGTTGTGGATCGTGACCGACGAGCTGATGGAATTCGAGACGCTGATGCCCGTCATGCACGCGTTCGACGCGCTGGAATCCGGCGTGGCGCTGCGCGTCACGCACGAAGTGCTGGCCGGCACCTGGGAAGCGCTGCGGGACGGCCGCGCCGACCTGGTCATCGGTGCCACCAACGAGCCGCCCGCCATCCCTAACCTGGGGTGGTTCGAGCTGGGCGTGATCGAATGGGTGTTTGCGGTCTCGCCCCGGCATCCGCTGGCGGCCGCCCGCCAACCATTGACGCGTGAGGAGATCGCCCGCCATCGTGCCGTGGTGGTGGCAGATTCATCACGCCTCACGGGCGGCCGCGCTTACGGCATGGTGGGCGGACAGCGCTTGCTGGCCGTGCCGAGCATGCGAGCCAAGACCCTGGCGCAGCGCGATGCCCTGGGGATCGGCTGGCTGCCCAGGCACCGGGTCGGCTCGCTGCTGCAGCGCGGCGAACTGGTAGAGAAGCGCACCGCCGACCCGCGCGAGCCCAACACGCTCTATGTGGGCTGGCGCGGCGATCACGAAGGCCGCGCCCTGCAATGGTGGCTGGAGCAGTTGCGACGGCCCCGGCTGGCCAGGCTGCTGGTGCGGGGCGTCGACACCTACGCGTAGCTGGCAGGGAAGCGTCCTACCACCTAAAGTAGCTTGTGGCTTTGCGGTACCAGGCAAGGAGAATCGTGATGGCCCAAGGATTCGACGCGATCATCATCGGCACCGGGCAAGCCGGCCCCGCACTCGCTGCGCGGCTGGCCGGCGCGGGCATGAAAACGGCCGTCATCGAGCGCGCGCGTTTTGGCGGCACCTGCGTGAACACCGGCTGCATTCCCACCAAAACCCTCATCGCAAGCGCGTACGCGGCGCAACTGGCGCGGCGGGCTGCCGAGTACGGCGTGACCATCGGCGGGCCGGTCGCCGTCGACATGAAGCAGGTGAAGGCACGCAAGGACGAGATCTCCGGCCGTTCCAGCAACGGAGTGGAACAGTGGATGCGCAGCCTGGAGAACGGCACGGTCTATCAGGGGCACGCCCGCTTCGAAAGCGCGCATGGTGTGCGGGTCAACGGCGAACTGCTGGAAGCCGACCGGATTTTCGTGAACGTCGGCGGCCGGGCCCTGGTTCTGCCCATGCCCGGGCTGGACCAGGTACCGTACCTGACCAACTCGAGCATGATGGCGGTGGATTTCCTGCCGGAGCACCTGATCGTCATCGGCGGCAGCTACGTGGGTCTGGAGTTTGGCCAGATGTACCGGCGTTTTGGCGCCAGGGTGACCGTTGTCGAAAAAGGCCCGCGCCTGATCCAGCGCGAAGACGAGGATGTGTCGCAGGCAGTGCGGGAGATCCTGGAAGCCGAGGGGATCGAAATCCGGCTCAATGCCAACTGCCTGAGCGCGCGCAGGGAAGGCGATCATGTTGCCGTCGGGCTGGATTGTTCGGATGGGGCGCGCGACGTCCACGGCTCGCACCTGCTGCTGGCGGTTGGGCGCGTGCCCAACACCGAGGACCTGGGGCTGGATCAGGCCGGGGTCGAGACCGACGCTCGCGGTTATATCCAGGTAGACGAACAGTTGCGCACCAACGTCCCCGGCATTTGGGCGCTTGGCGATTGCAATGGCCGCGGTGCGTTCACGCATACGTCATACAACGACTATGAGATCGTCGCCGCCAACCTTCTCGACAACGATCCCCGCAAGCTGACGGACCGCATCGCAGCCTATGCCATGTTCATCGACCCTCCGCTCGGCCGCGCCGGCATGACGGAAGCAGAAGCCCGGCAATCCGGCCGCAGGCTGCTGGTCGGCTCTCGCCCCATGAGCCGCGTCGGGCGAGCCGTGGAGAAGGGCGAGAGCCAGGGCTTCATGAAGGTCGTGGTCGACGCCGATACCCGCATGATCCTGGGTGCCGCGATCCTCGGCGTGACCGGCGACGAGGTGATTCACTCACTGCTCGACATCATGTATGCCAAGGCACCCTATACCACCATCAGCTGCGCGATGCACATCCATCCCACGGTGTCCGAGCTGATACCAACGCTGCTGCAGGAACTGCGGCCACAGGCCTAGGTACTGCCTCCTTCAGAGCAGTTTGCACGCCTCATCGAATTCCAGGCGGGGGCTGCGCGGAAACAGCTTGGCAGGGTCGCCATAGCCGAGATTGCACAGGAAGTTCGATTTCACGTGACTGTCCGGGAAATATTCGAGCTGGAAGGCATTGTCCTTGGGGTCCGCCGGAAAGAATTCGTGATCGACCTTGGCATTGTCGAAGCCGGACATCGGCCCGCAATCGAGCCCCAGCGAGCGGGCGGCGATGATGAAGTACGCGCCCTGCAGGGAACTGTTTCGCCTCGCAGTAGTTAGGGCGAGCTCCGGGGTATCGGCGAACCACGAGCGTGCGTCCGCGTGCGGAAACAGCTTGGGCAGAAGTTCGTAGAACTTGATGTCATAGGCGATGATGGCGGTGACCGGTGCGGCCATGGTTTTCTCGACATTGCCCGGCGCCAGCGCGGGCAACAGGCGCTGCTTGGCCTCAGGGGTACGCAGGAACAGAATGCGCGCGGGAGAGCAGTTGGCGCTGGTCGGCGCCCATTTCATCAAGTCATAGAGCTGCCGCAGGGTTTCGTCGCTCACGGGCTGGTTCAGCCATGCGCTGTGCGTGCGAGCCTCGCGAAAGAGCAGATCCATGCCTTCTTCACTCAAGCGCTTGTTCATGGTTATCTCCTGAAACGAAATCGGACTACGCGGCTGCCCGGCCGGGTTGCCGCTTCTGTCTAGCATAGGCAGCGCCGCTCGTCGCCGCGCCGCCGGCTTTCGCATGGATCCGCAGGGCTTGTCCGCGCCATCGGCATGTGCCAGCGCGGCCAGGGGCCCAGGTATCCGAAAAGCCGCTTTGGCACGCCGGGCGAAACGCGAAGTGATCCGGTCGAAGTGACGATTGCCGGCCCTGGTGCTCGGGGCGATACTGGCGAACACTTGGCGCACCGGTGCGACGAAGAATGGGGAAGCAATGGACGAGAAGACAAAGGCTCGTACAAACACATACGCCGCGCGCGAGTCCCCCTGCACCAGCTACCCATCCGGGTGGTGCGCGGCCGTCGTGCGCCTGTCATTGTGAAACCACTCGTCTGCGCTTGCCTGCCTGGCTTCCTCAAGCTGGCCGGGCGCGCGACGCATCGGTTCACGTAGCAAATGGCAGGAGTCATCACCATGGAAACCTCAACCCCCAGCGGAAATCCCTTGCAGGATCTTTCCGCCAACTTGGCAGCCATTGCCGAGCGCGTCGGCCAGAGTGTCGTCGCGGTGCACGGGCGGCATCGCTTTCCCTCCAGTGGAGTCATCTGGCAACCCGGCGTGGTGGTCACGGCCGCGCATACGCTCAGGCAGGAAGACGGCATTGAAGTCACCCTGGCCGATGGCCGTACCGTGGCGGCCGTCCTGGTGGGACGGGACCCTGGCACCGACCTGGCCGTACTGAGGCTCGATGGCGTGGCGTCGAACCCGGTCGAGACCGGTGATGCGCGCTCCCTGAAGGCAGGCCATCTGGTGCTCGCGGTGGCGCGAGTGGACCGGCTTGGCACCAGCGCGGATTTCGGCGTTGTCGGCACTGCCGGCGGTCCATGGCGTACCTGGCGAGGCGGGCAATTCGACGCCTTCGTGCGGCTTGACGGCGGCCTGCGCCCCGGTTTCTCCGGAGCGGCCCTGGCGGATATGCAGGGGCGGGTCACGGGCCTGTGCACATCGGCGCTCGCGCCTGGCGCTGGCATCCTGATACCGGCAGCGACAGTGGCGCGCGTGAGCGGCGAACTGCTAAGCAAGGGACGTGTCTCGCACGGCTACCTTGGCGTGGGCACGCAGCCGGTGAGCCTGTCGGAGTCTTGGGTGACGAAGCTGAATCTGGCGTCCGGGCGCGGGCTACTGGTGGTATCGCTTGCGGCGGGCGGGCCTGCGGAGCAAGCCGGGGTGCTGATCGGGGATGTACTGATCGAACTGGATGGCAAGCCATGCCAAGACATGGACGACGTCCATGCCGCGCTGGGCGGCGACCGCATCGGGCAGTTGCTGAAGATCGGGCTGATCCGGGGTGGCGAGCGCAAGGAGTGCTCGATCACGGTGGGCGAACGCCAGCAACGGAAGTCGTGCGGCTGAGATTCATGCAAGCCGTCGCATGCCGGATGCCAGGATGACACCGATGAGCCCGGTCAGGGTCGCCGTGGTCGCCGTCTCGCCGCAGGCGCGGGCAAGCCTGCAGGCGCTTGTCGAGGCGGCGCCAGCGCTGGATTTCGCAGGCAGCGCGGCCGACACCGCAGGGATCGCCGACCGCTTTGCCGGCGACGTGCCGGATGTGGTCGTGATCGAACTTGAGCCGCAGGCCGGTGACCTGCCGGTGCCAGAGGCGGGCCGAGATTCCGCAGCGCCGGCGCTGGTCCTGCTCACCGACGAGGCGGACAGCGAATGGATCCATGAGGCGCTGGGAGCCAGCGCCACGGCACTACTGCCGCGTGGCGCGACGCCCAGCGAAATCATCTGCGCGATCGAAGCTGTGGCCGCGGGACTTTGCGTGCTGTCCCCGGAGATCCTCGCCAGGCTGCTGGCGGCGCGCAGGGCACCTCGCCAGACGGCATCCGCGGCTCTGACCGAAACGCTCACCCCACGCGAGCTTGAAGTGCTGGCCATGCTCGCCGAAGGGCTTGGCAACAAGGAAATCGCGCGCCAACTCGACATATCGGACAACACGGTGAAGTTCCACCTCTCCGCCATTTTCGGCAAGCTCGGCGCAAGCAGCCGCACCGAGGCTGTATTGCAGGGCATGCGGCACGGCCTCATCATGGTGTAGGAGGCTCAGCCCGGAGTCACATCACCAGCGCGCATCAGAGGAACGGCGAAATGTTCGCCATCGCGCGCGTCACGTAGGCCTCCTTCTCGCCCACTGGCGCCACATAGTCAATCGCGCTGCGTGCAGCCTCGACGCCTTCCAGACGGGCGATGAACCAGGCGGCCAGGTACTGCGACGCCAGGCACCCGCCGGCGGTTGCAACGTTTCCCTTGGCGACAAACGGCTGATCGAGCACGGCCACGCCGGCCTCCACTACCCATGGCTTGGTGGTCAGGTCCGTACAGGCCGGAACGTCGTTCACCAAGCCCAGTTTGGCGAGAATGAGCGTGCCCGAGCATTGCGCGCCCAGCATCTGGCGCGTCGGGTCGAAGCGGAGTTGCGACATCAGCGCAGCATCGGCGACGACGTCCCGGGTTCGGATCCCACTACCCACCAGCACAGCGTCCGCGTTGCATGCGTCCTCCAGCGATGCTTGCGCCTCCATCACCACACCATTCAGCGAACGCACCTTGGCCGCCGGACTGGCGATCGAAACCCGCCAGCCGGGCCGCCTGACCCGGTTGAGGATGGCGAGCGCGATCAGCGAGTCGAGTTCGTTGAAACCTTCGAAGGTCAGGATGGCGATGTGCATGGCGGGCCTCGTGGGAGTGGAGACATTGGGTTTGCGCCATCGTAGAGCCGACAGTCAGTACATTCAAATAATTGTTATAGATACGCTCAGGCTGCGTCCTGCGGGTCCGCAAACGTAGCCATGCGCAGGATCGCTTCCCTGAGCTCTGACCTGAGTTGCGCAACCAGCTCCGCGGCCGGCAGGGACCTGGCCAAGGGCGCTGCCTGCCCGGCCCACTGCGCTGCGTACTCAGCGCTCCCCGTGGCCTTGGCCGCGGCGTGAAGCGCCTTTCCCGCGTCATAGGCGATCGGGTAGTCCGGCACCGGAGGTGCGTCGGCGGCGATGCCGAGTGCCGTGAGCCGGTTGGTGAAGCCCCTGGCCGCGCGGCCCGATATGGCGCGGGTGAGTGTGGTCGGGCGCGGTTGGGGTGCGGTCAGCGCCGCGCGATAGGCGGCATCGGCAGATGACTCCGGGCAGGCGACGAATGCCGTGCCAAGCTGGGCGGCTTCCGCCCCGAGAGCCAGCACCGCGGCAATGCCTGCCCCGTCCATGATGCCGCCCGAGGCAATCACCGGAAGCTTCGTGCCCAGGACCAGAAGACGCACCAGAGCCAGCGTGCCGAGGCCTTCGTCGTAGCCATCGGTGTCGAAGGTGCCGCGGTGTCCGCCAGCTTCGATGCCTTGCGCGACGATGGCGTCCACGCCGGCGGCCTCTATCTGGCGGGCCTCCTGCAGGGACGTTGCACTGGCCAGCAGCACAATGCCGGCACCGCGTAGCGCATCAATTTTCTGCTGGGAGGGAAGGCCAAAATGGAAGCTCACCACCGCTGGCTTTTCTTCCAGCAGCATCTGGAACATGGCGTCGTCGGCCACGAAACTCTTGTAGATTTCCCGCAAGCTCGTGGGTGCTGTCCCGCCGTGCTCGGCAAACTGGGCGGCAAGGTAGGTGAGCCAGGCCTGCTCGCGCACCACATCGGCCTTGGCCGGGGCGTGGCAGAACAGGTTGACGTTGAATGGCTTGCCGGTCAGCGCTCTTGTCTCGCGGATTGTCTTTCGCGCGGCTTGCGCGTCCATTGCCCCGACGCCAAGCGAGCCCAGCCCGCCGGCCTCTGACACGGCGGCAGCCATGGCCGCTGTGCTGACACCGGCCATGGGCGCCTGGATGATGGGCGTGGCAATGCCCAGGATCGAAAGTAGGTTGCGGCGGTGGCTGGAAGGCGTGGAAGTGTCCATGAAAGTCTCTTTCTCTTTGAAGTGCAGAATTCCGCTCGGGAGATTATCGAAGGCGACGCTGTACCGGAGGGTATCGAGCATGCCATGAAATCTGGCAGCGTGAGATGTTGCTGCGGCTTCGCAATGCATTGTTCATCGCGCGACGCATCCGGAGCTGTCGGTGCGGGGCAAGGTGGCTTACCGCACGCGCCCCGCATTGCATGCTTGGGATACCCGGCAACTATCGACTAGCTTGGAAGCCTTGGGGCCGCTTCGATGGGGCATCATGATGAAGAGGATCACAGGGCGCCTGGTCACGATTGTTTCCATGGGCATAGCAGCAGGCCTTTCTGCCGCAAGCGGCGCGTGGGCCTCTGACATCGTCTGCAAATCAACTGCGCGCGAATCCCCCGTACGCTGCAACAACCCGGATGGCTCCGGGGTGAGATGCAACCTTGCGACGGACGAGGCCGGGCCGCGGGCGCGCCCGCGGCATCTGATCTGCGATTCGTCCAGGCTGTCAGAGCGCTACGAGCGCATCTACGCCGAGCAGCAAAGGATGCTGCGCAAGGGCAGGATCCAGGACTCGGACATCGCGGCGTGGCGCAGCCGGCGCGATGCCTGCGACTCGGTACGATGCCTGGAAAGCATGTTCGCCAAATTCTGGCGGGAGCGGGATTCGATGCGAATCGCACCGGGCCGGTCCGACTCCGCGAATCAGGCTGCAACGGCCAGGTCTACCCCGGCCAGCCAGGAGGCGGCACCGCCGCCCGCGGCGGCTTCCGCACAGGCCCCACAGGCCCCACAGGCCTCAACGCAGATCCCTGAGCCGACGCAGCGCGTACAAGAAGAGCCGCCGCCGGCAGTGCCGCTTGCCATGTCGGCCGGACCGGAACTCGTCGAACCAACACGGCCGACGGCTCCCGCTGTCGAAGCGCTGCCTGTCTGGCAAGGCACCACAGCGCCTCCCGTTGCCGGGAACAAGAACAGCAGCCCGGCCAAGCCCTATCCGGCAGCCCTTGCCGTGGAGAGCCTGCTTTCCGGACTTGCCGTGATGGGCGCGGGTTTCCTGTGGACGCGCCGTACCGCGCGCGCCCAGGATCGGACGCGTTTCGCCATCCCGGCGGCGGTGGTGGTGGTCTATGGCTTGCTGCTTGTGAATGCGCTGCTGCTGCCGTTTACGCTTGCCGTGAAGTGAGGACACCACATCTTGAGCAGGCAGTGGCCATCGGGGCCCGGCGCGCAGCAGCTACGCATGGATACGCTCTGCGCCTGCGTTCAACGCCCCTTGAAAATCGGGTGCCGGGCGCAAACCGACAGCACGATGCGCTCGGACTGCGCCAGGTAGTCGTTGAGGGCCGCGGCACACTCTGCGAGCTTGCCCGACTCGAACAACTGCAGGATGTGCTGGTTCATCTCGACATATGGGCCATGCAGGAATTCCGGATCCTGCAGCATGCCGAACGCCAGGCGCAGCTCGGCGAGCAGGTGGGAGAACATCACGTTCAGCCGCTCGCTGTCGGCCAGTTCCACGATGGCCATATGGAACTCCATATTGGCGGTGCCCGCGCCTTGCCAGTCGCCGCGGTCGCGGCAGAGCAGTCCCGTTTCCACCGCTTCGCGCAGGTGCTTCCTGGCCGGATGGCTGGGGTAGGCCTGGGCGATGGCCTGGCACTCGATCATGCGGCGCACGCGGTAGATGTCGATGATGGCCGCGATGCTGGGAATCGCCACGGATACCCCGCGGTTGGGTTCGTGCTTGAGCAGGCCTTCCTTGGTCAGCACGCGAAAGGTCTCGCGCAAGGTATTGCGCGAGATCTGCAGGCTCTCGCTAAGCGCGGCTTCCGACAAGCGCTGCCCGGGCGCGAATTCGCCATGCACGATGCGCTGGCGAATCTGCTCCGTGACCCGCTCGGCCAGATTTCTTACGTCAGTACTGGATGTCATGTTGGCTTGCGTCGGGGCGACAGGTTCCGGCATGCCCCGTGCGGGGATGTTATCTCACTTTGTTGAACAATAGGCACAAGATTGGTGCGAAGGATGCCCTTAAACGTGAGTTAGGTGTATACCACGATCGAACAACAACCAATATTGTTCAACAATAATGCATGGTGGTTGAGTCATACGTGCATATAAATGAACATGGCATGTGTTTTGCTAAACAGCGGTTGGGGTGCAGGGCCGCTGAATAGCGGTCTTGCTCGCTACCGGAACTTCGTCGTGAAGACAGCGCGACGAGCTTTGTCCACGCTTTGTCCTTATCCATAGTGAGCGCAACCATGTGGCTTAAAGAAACAAACCAGGCGGAGCGCAAGACGCTCTTTGCCGCCTTCGTCGGCTATGGGGTCGATGCCTTCGACTACATGATCTACACCTTCATGATCCCCACCTTCATCCTGGTGTGGGGCATGACCAAGGCCGAGGCGGGCTACATCGCGACGGGCGCGCTCATCAGCTCGGCCATCGGCGGCTGGCTGGCGGGCATCCTGGCCGACAAATATGGTCGCGTGCGGATCCTGCAGCTGACCGTGCTCTGGTTCAGTTTCTTTACGTTCCTGAGCGGCTTCACCCAGTCCCCCGAACAACTGTTCCTGACCCGCATGCTGCAAGGCCTGGGCTTTGGCGGCGAATGGTCGGTCGGTTCCTTGCTGATCGCCGAGATGATTCGGGCCCGCCACCGCGGCAAGGCGGTCGGACTGGTGCAAAGCAGCTGGGCCATCGGCTGGGGCCTGTCGGCGATTGCATTCTGGGCGGTCTATGCCATGTTCGAGCAGCAATACGCATGGCGCGTGCTGTTCTGGGCCGGCGTGCTGCCGGCGATCTTTATCCTGTATATCCGCCGCAATATCTCCGAGCCCGAGGTGTATCAGGAAACCAGGGCCAAGCTGGCCCGCACCGGGCAAAGCAATAACTTCATGCTGATCTTCAAGCCCGGCGTGCTGCGCGTGACGGTGCTGGCAAGCCTGCTGGCGACCGGCATGCAAGGTGCCTACTATTCGGTGACGACCTGGCTGCCCACCTACCTCAAGATGGAGCGCAATCTCTCCGTGCTCAACACCAGCGGCTACCTGATGGTGCTGATCGCCGGGTCCTTCGCCGGCTACCTGACCAGCGCCTGGCTGTCCGACCGCCTGGGGCGCCGGCGTTGCTTCATGCTGTTTGCGGTGAGCGCGGCCTTCCTCGTGATCTGCTATACGCAGTTGCCGATCACCGACGCTGCCATGCTGGTGCTGGGTTTCCCGCTGGGTTTCTTCCTGTCCGGCATCTTCTCGGGGATGGGGGCGTACCTGACGGAGCTGTATCCGAGCCATATCCGCGGCTCCGGCCAGGGCTTCTGCTACAACTTTGGCCGTGCGGTCGGTTCCATATTTCCGGCCATGATCGGGCATATGAGCGCATCGATGTCACTGGGTGTTGCCATCGGCTATCTCGCCGCCGGCGCCTATGGGCTGGTCGTCATTGCCTGCCTGCTGTTGCCGGAAACGCAAGGGCGCGAACTGCTCGCCGAAGCCGGGGCCGAGGCTGCGCATTGAGATTCGCGCGTTCGCCTGATCCAAGACACTGGAGCAACACTCATGCAAGATTCCGCACTGGAACGCGCCCGCATCGCCGCCGTGAATGCCGCGCGCGAAGCGCGCGCAAGCTACCGTGCCGGCACGGTACAGCCTACCGCCGGCATTGCACCGGGGATGACGCAAGCCAACATGATCGCGTTGCCGCGCGACTGGGCCTGGGACTTCCTGCTGTACGCGCAACGCAACTCCAAGGCCTGTCCCGTGCTCGACGTGATCGAAGCGGGTGCACAGCAGACCGTGCTGGCGCAAGGGGCGGATATCCGCACCGACATCCCGCTGTATCGCGTGTGGCGCGACGGCAAGCTGGTGGAAGAGGTGGCGGACGCCACGCCCCTGTGGACTGAGTACCCGGATCTGGTCACCTTCCTGATCGGCTGCAGCTTCACCTTCGAGACGCCGCTGCAAGAGGCAGGCATCGAGGTGCGGCATATTGCCGACGGTTCCAACGTGCCGATGTACCGCACCAACCGCCAGTGTCGCCCGGCTGGCCGCCTGCATGGCGAAATGGTGGTGTCGATGCGGCCCATCCCTGCGCATCGGGTTGCCGATGCGGTTTCCATCAGCGGACGCTTCCCGTCGGTGCACGGCTCGCCCGTCCATGTCGGCGATCCTGCCGCGCTGGGCATTGCCGACCTCGCCAGGCCTGACTTTGGTGACGCCGTGCGTATCGAGCCGGGCGAGATCCCGGTATTCTGGGCTTGCGGCGTCACGCCCCAGGCGGCCGTGATGGCGTCGGGCGTGCCGTTCGCCGTGACGCATGCGCCGGGCCACATGTTCATTACCGACGTGCCAGACAGCACGTATCACGTCTAGGACCCCCGGGTCATTGCGGAGTTCGTTTTGCGTTTTCTGCCCGTCACTTCGAATGCACTGCTGGTGGAACTGGCCGACCTGGACCAGACCCTGGCCTTGCTGGCCTCGCTGCAGCGCGATCCCCCGCCCGGCGTGGCGGAGCTGGTGCCCGCCGCGCGCACCATCCTCGTTCATTTCCGCCCAGTGGCCACCAGCGCCGCCGCGCTGGTACGGGCCATCGCCGCGCGCGACCTGTCGCAGCGCGTCGAGCGCAGCAACATCCTGGTCGAGATTCCGGTGCGCTATGACGGCGAGGACCTGGCCGAGGTGGCCCAACTGCTCGGTATCACGCCCGCGGAAGTGGTGCGCCGCCACACCGGCAGCGAATACACCGTTGCCTTTACCGGCTTTGCGCCAGGCTTTGCCTATCTCAGCGGCGGCCATCCCAGCTTCGACGTGCCGCGCCGCAGTACGCCGCGCACGCGTATTCCCGCCGGCGCCGTGGGCCTGGCGGGCACCTTCAGCGGCGTGTACCCGCAAGCCAGCCCGGGCGGCTGGCAGATCATCGGGGTCACCCCCGTGGCCATGTGGGACCTGAATCGCGAACAGCCCGCGCTGCTGCAGCCCGGCTATCGCGTGCGGTTCATCGACATCGCCACGCTCGATGGCGTGCTCGATGCGGGCAGCGCCATCGCCGCCGGCGCCCCGGCGGGCCAGCCGTTGCCGACGGACAAGGCGCCTGCTGCCGCGGCGCTGAAGGTGAAGGCCACCGGGCTGCAGACCGTGTTCCAGGACCTGGGCCGGCACGGCCAGGCGGGGCAGGGCGTTTCGGCCTCGGGTGCGATGGACCAGGCCGCCCTCAAGATGGCCAACCGCCTGGTCGGCAACCGCAGCGACGGCGCGGCGCTCGAGACCGTGGGCGGCGGCCTGCAACTGCAGAGCGTGGGCGAAACCGTGCTGGCTGTCACCGGCGCCGATGCGGCGCTGACGGTGCGCACTGCCGATGGCCGCCAATGGAGCGTCCCGAACCACCAGGCCGTGGCGCTGGCCGATGGCGACACGCTAAGCATCGGTCAGCCTCTTGCCGGCGCCCGCAGCTATGTGGCTGCACGCGGCGGGTTTGGCGTCGCGCCGGTCCTGGGCAGTTGTGCGACTGACACCCTGGCCAAGGTCGGCCCCGCGCCGCTGGCCGTGGGCGATGTGCTGGACCTGCTGCCCGCAGCGGCCGGCGCTGTCGTGGGCACCCCCGGCTTGCCTGCCGCCGACCTGCCCACGGTGGAGCAGGACGTCGTGCTGGACGTGGTGCTCGGTCCCCGCACCGACTGGTTCACTGCCGAGTCCGTGACGCGCCTTGCCGCGCAGCGCTGGCAAGTCACCCCACAATCCAACCGCGTGGGCCTGCGCCTGGCCGGCGAGGTGCCGCTGGAGCGCGCCATCACCGGCGAACTGCCCAGCGAGGGCGCCGCCCTGGGTGCGTTGCAGGTGCCGCCAAGCGGCCAACCCGTGCTGTTCCTGGCCGACCACCCGCTGACCGGCGGCTACCCCGTGATCGGGGCCGTGGCGCCTTACCACCTGGACCTCGCCGGACAGATTCCGGTTGGCGCCTGGCTGCGTTTCAACCCGGTCGGCGCCTTCGAAGAACTTCAACCGTCAGAACTGCAACCGTCGGCGCAGCGACCGTCTGCCGCCTGAGCGCACAAGCCCCAACCGAGATTTGCGATGAAGAAAGTCCTGATTGCCAACCGTGGCGAGATTGCCGTCCGCATCATCCGCGCCTGCGCCGACTACGGAGTCGGGTCGGTGGCCGTGTATGCCAATGCCGATATCGACGCGCTGCACGCGCGACTGGCCGATGAGGCCTACGGCCTGGACGGCGACCGTCCGGCGGACACCTACCTGAACATTCCCAAGCTGCTCGAAATCGCCCGACGCAGCGGGGCAGATGCCGTGCATCCGGGCTACGGCTTCCTCTCGGAAAGTGAAGCCTTTGCCAAGGCAGTGATCGATGCCGGCCTGGTCTGGATTGGCCCGTCTCCCGCCACGATTGCCCGGCTGGGCGACAAGGTGGAAGCGCGCAAGATCGCCTTGCAGGTTGGTGCGCCGCTGGTCGCCGGCACGGCAGACCCGGTCGCGGACGCCAGCGAGGTACTGGCCTTTGCCGAGCAGAACGGCCTGCCGATTATCATCAAGGCAGCCTTCGGCGGCGGCGGCCGCGGCATGAAGATCGCATGGCGCATGGATGAGGTTGAAGAGCTGTACGCCTCCGCCGTGCGCGAGGCTGTCACTGCCTTTGGCCGCGGCGAATGCTTCGTTGAGCAGTTCCTCGACAAGCCTCGCCATATCGAAGCGCAGGTACTGGCCGACCAGCATGGCAATGTCGTGGTGCTGGGCACGCGCGACTGCTCGCTGCAGCGCCGCAACCAGAAGCTGGTCGAAGAAGCCCCCGCGCCTTTTCTGACCGACGCGCAGCGCGCGCGTATTCACGCCGCCGCCCGCGACATCTGTGCGGCGGCCAACTACACCAGTGCCGGCACCGTGGAATTCCTGCTCAGCGCCAGCGGCGCGATCTCCTTCCTGGAGGTCAACACCCGCCTGCAGGTGGAGCACCCCGTGACCGAGCAGACCACCGGCGTGGACCTGGTGGTCGAGCAATTGCGCGTGGCGGATGGCTTGCCGCTCTCCATTACCGAAACCCCGGCGCCGCTGGGCCATTCGATCGAGTTCCGCATCAACGCCGAGGACGTGGGCCGCGGCTTCCTGCCCACGCCCGGGCCGGTGCTGCGCTTCGATGCTCCGTCGGGCCCCGGCGTACGCGTGGATTCGGGCGTGCAGTCGGGCTCGGTGGTCCCCGGCACATTCGACTCGCTGATGGCCAAGCTCATCGTGACCGGTGCCACGCGCGAACAGGCGCTGGCGCGCTCGCGCCGTGCGCTGCGCGAGTTCCGTATCGAGGGTGTGGCGTCGGTGCTGCCGTTCCACCGTGCGGTGATCGACCACGCAGATTTCCTCGGCGCGGATGGCTTCAGGGTCCACACGCGCTGGATCGAGTCCGACTTCGCCGAACCGCTGGCGGCGGCCACCCGTGCTGAGCCCCAGCACGATGCCAGCCTGGTGCGCACCGCCATCGAGATCGACGGCCGCCGCATGGTGCTGGGCCTGCCGGCGCAGCTGCTGCGCGGCCTCGCCGACGCGCCCGGGCAAGGCAGCGCCGCGGCGCCGGCCCAGGCCGCCGCTACCGACCCGGCCGACCTGCCGTCCCCGATCGCCGGCACCGTGCAGACCTGGAAGGTCGCAGTTGGCGACGAGGTCAAGGAAGGCGATCTGATCGCCGTGATGGAAGCCATGAAGATGGAGATGCAAGTCCATGCTCATCGCGGCGGCCGCGTAACGTGGCAGGCGGCCGCAGGCACGTTCCTGACGGCGGGGACGCGGCTGGTCAACATTGTGTGAATTCACTAAGAATGCCGGCCAAAGGGTAGGGCGCGCCGCTCAGTTCAGCACAAGCCCCGCGTGCGCCAGCAAGCGGCGAAACACCGCCAGGCGTGTATCGCCGGTCTCCGCCAGCCGGTCGCAGACATGGAGGTGTTCAGGCATATCGCTGTGTCCGCGCAGCGCATCCTTGCACTCCCGCTCGGAGATCTCCAGGTGGACACCGGCGAGCACCGCGCGGCCCTTGCCAACCCGTGAACTGACGATGGCGGGCGGCGTGCCATCGATATCCGCATAGACGGCCAGGACCTGCGTGTCGGGGCCGGGGGCGTCGCCGAAGTCAAAGCGGCAGCCGCCATGGTAGTGGGTGTATAGCGACATCGGGACATCGGTCAGGCTGTCCGTGGTGCGCAGTTTCACCGCGGCCGTGGTACGCGGCGTGCCGTCATACAGCATGCCGTCGGTAAGTTCTGGCAGCGAGCCCACTGCCACCGCGTCGACAAAGCTCAGCTCGCGCGGGCCGCAGATTGCGCCCCTGGTGCCGGCGTGAAACGCCAGTTCCCGGCATGCGTAGTAAGCGCCCGCGCAAATCCCGAGGTAGACGCCGCCCTGCTCGACGAAATGCCGGATGCGCGCGTTCGGGGCACCGTTCAGCATTGCACAGTAGGGAAGGTCGGCGCCACCCGGCATGACAAACAGCACCGCCCCATCGAACAGCGTGGCGTCGTGCCGGATGTCGTCTGCCATCACCGCACGGATCTCGTAGGTGCTGGCATGGAGTTGGTGCCCGATGGTCCGCATCAGGCATGCGGTCCAGTCGGAAGCGCCGGCGTCGACATAGGTCAGGATCTGGGGCCTTGGCATACCGGCATCCGTTTTTGAATAAGGAACGGGAACTCACGGGACCGCTCCGGTACCAGTCTCGGAGAGGAGGTTGGGTGATTCAGGGTGCTCTTATTGTGCATCGACAAGGCATATCGTTGCCCTGAATGGATTCAAGCATAACGCTGCCGATCGGCAAGATTTCGGTGACATCGCCAACCGGGAAATCCGGAGAATCGTGGCCGCGAAGCGTCGCGCCAACATCGGGTGGCCAGACGGCCGATCTTCCGACACATCCTTTAGTGCTGCAGGATCTTGTCCAGGAAATCCTTGGTCCGAGGTTTGCGCGAGTTCGGGTCACCGAAGAATTCTTCCTTGCTGCAGTCTTCAAGGATATGGCCACCAACGTCGATGAAGACAACCCGGTTGCTCACCTTGCGAGCAAAGCCCATCTCGTGGGTGACGACCATCATGGTCATGCCCTCATTGGCTAATCCCACCATTACGTCGAGCACCTCGCCTACCATTTCGGGATCGAGTGCCGACGTCGGCTCGTCGAACAGCATGACCACAGGATCCATGGACAATGCACGCGCGATGGCCACACGCTGCTGTTGGCCTCCCGAAAGTTGACCGGGAAACTTGTCCTTATGGGCTATCAGGCCAACGCGGTCGAGCATCTTCAGGCCACGGGCCTTGGACTCTTCCGAACTGCGCCCCAGCACTTTCATTTGCGCAATGGTAAGGTTGTCTGTCACCGACAGGTGCGGGAACAGTTCGAAGTGCTGGAACACCATTCCGACCTTGCTTCGAAGCTTAGGAAGGTTCGTTTTCGGATCGTGCAGCTTGATGCCATTGACAGTAATCTCGCCCTTCTGGAATGGTTCAAGCGCGTTGACTGTCTTGATAAGAGTGGATTTGCCAGAGCCAGAGGGGCCGCATACCACTACCACGTCGCCCTTGTTGACGCTGACTGAGCAGTCATGGAGTACCTGGGCGGAGCCATACCATTTGGAGACGTTCTTAATTTCGATCATGGATTGAGACATAGCTGTTTCCTCAACGTCCGCTCAGCGGATGATGGCGATTTTCCGATGCAGGTGCTTGACCAGGTATGACAGCGCAAAGCAAACGACAAAGTAGAAAACGGTCGCCAGCACATAACTCTCCACCGGACGGCCCCTGGTTGTACCAGCGACTACAAATCCCTTGAGGGCGTCGTTGGCACCGATGGCGTAGACCAGCGAGGTGTCCTGAAACAGGATGATCGTCTGCGTCAGCAGAACGGGGACCATGTTCCTGAATGCCTGCGGCAGGATTACCACACGCAAATTTTGTGCGTAGGTCATGCCTAGTGCGTGACCGGCAGATGCCTGGCCGCGGGGAATGGATTGAATGCCGGCTCGCATGATCTCGCTGAAGTACGCAGCTTCGAAGGCGACAAAGGTGATGACTGCAGCAACTTCCGCGCCAATCGGTTTGCCGATCAGGAGCGGCACGAGTAAGAAAAACCAAAGCAGCACCATGACGAGCGGGATGCTGCGCATACCGTTGACATAGACCGTCGCAGGGATTCCGAAAACCTTCGAGCCCGACATGCGCATGAGGGCCAGAAGGGTGCCGAACAGGATGCCGCCTGCCGTAGCGACCACGGTCAGGATCACACTGAAGTGCAACCCCTTGAGGACGTAGTTGCTGATGATCTCCCAGCTATAGAAGGAAAGGTCGAGTTCCATCGTTCAATGCCCTCCGCTGCCTGCCAAGGAGATAAGGCCTGGAACGCGGGAACGCCTTTCGACGATGGCCATGATCCGGTTGATGGACAGAGCGGAGATGATGTAAAGGACCGTCACCGCAGCATAGATTTCGATAGGACGTGATGTTTCTTCGCCTGCCTGCATGGCGAACCAGGTCAACTCGGTTACCGACACAGAGAAAGCCACCGAGGAGTTCTTAAACACGTTCATGGCCTCGCTCGTAAGCGGCGGGATGACGATCCGATAGGCCATCGGCAGCAGCACGTAGCGGTAGTACTGCAAGGTGCTGAACCCCAGCGCCATGCCGGCGTAGCGCTGGCCACGCGGCAACGATTGGATCCCTGACCGAACCTGCTCGGCAATCCGCACCGAGGTGTAGACGCCCAGCGCGATGACCACCAGGGTGAAGTTGTCGAAGCCCTTCATCGCGGGCACGACGACCGGCATGACGTGGTACCACAGGAAAATCTGCACGAGCAGCGGAACGTTTCGAAAGAGCTCCACCCAGGCGGCGCCGAATCCAGACAGCACGGGGCTGTTGGGAAGCGTGCGCAAAATGCCGATAATCGACCCCAGGATGAAGGCGATAATCAGCGCCAGCACGGCGACAGAGGCAGACCAGCCCCAGGCCGACATCATCCATTGCCAGTACGTGGGAAATGTTCCGGGATCCTGAAAATAGACTTGCCAGTCCCAATCGATTCCCATAGGACGCTCCTGATTATGTTGGTAGTGTGGCGTGCCCGCGAGGGCACGGTGTCGCAGCATGGATGCATGCACAGCCACACCCGGCTGGTGGAGTGGGTGTGTGGCGCTTTCTACCTGCAGGGCTTCGGCTCAGCCTGCTGTGCAAGTAGCCGCTGGACCCGTCTAGTCGGCCTTGTAGGCCTCCGCTGGCTTGTCGTTGGGATTTTCCCAGGCGGCCTTCGTGGCGGCCGATGCTGGCAGATTGAGCGAGGTGTTCGAGGGAGGGATGGCCCTCATGAACCACTTGTCATAGAGCTTGGCGACCGTGCCATCCTTGACCTGGCGAGCGATGCTGTCGTTGACCGCCTTCTTGAAGGCGGGGTCATCCTTGCGGATCATGATGGCAATAGGCTCGACCGACAGAGCCTCACCGACGATCCTGAAGCTCCTTGGGTTTCTCGACATTGCGATACTGCCGGCCAGGACCTGGCTGTCCAACACGAAGGCATCGGCGCGACCGGTTTCGAGGAGCAGGAAACTATCGGAGTGATCCTTGCCGCTGATTTCACGGAAGTCGATGTTCCTGGCACGCTTGTTCTGGCGCACCACTTGCAACGCCGTCGTACCGGTGGTGGTAACGACCGTCTTGCCGTTGAGGTCGGCTAGTGAGTGGATACCGGAATCGGCTCTGACGGCCATGCGTACCTCCTCGACATAGAGCGTATTCCCGAAAGCCACTTCTTTCTGTCTGGCCTGGGTGTTGGAGGTCGATCCGCACTCGATATCGACGGTACCGTTCTTCACAAGAGGTATCCGATTGGCCGAAGTCACAGGAACGTACTTGGTTTCCAGGTGCGACAGACCCAGCTGCTTCTGGATATCGCGGATGATGTTGGTGCAAACGTCATAGTGAAAGCCGGTATATACACCGTTGCCCAAGGTATAGGCCAAGGCACCTGAAGCCTCGCGCACGCCTTGGGTAATGCTGCCCGAGGCCTTGATCTTGGCAAGCGTGTCGTTGCTCTGCGCACAGGCGGCGCCCATGGTCAGCAGGGTCACCGAGAAAGCAAGGATATGTTTTTTCATTTCTGAATGTCTCCGAGATGATGTATCCGTCGAATGCGTTTATCCGGCTGTGGTTGAATTCAGTCGCGCCTGGATTCGGTGGAGGTGTCTTCCTGCGACACCCCAGGCAATTGGTGGACAGGCTTGCGGCAGTTCATACGCTCCTTTCTCTTAATCCTTTACGAGAAATACCGCTTCCACCTCCACCGTCATTCCATGTGGGAGAGATGCCATGCCCACGGCAGAGCGCGCGTGTTGACCCGCTTCTCGAAATGCGGCGACCAGCGTGTCTGAGCAGCCATCGATCACCTTCGGATGCTGCTTGAAATCCGCGGTGCAGTTGACAAGCCCCAGGACCTTTAACACGGCCTGCACCTTGCCAAGGTCACCCACCGCCAGCTTGACGGCGGCCAGCATGTTAAGTGTCGCGAGTTGAGCGGCCGCATAGCCAGCCGGCACATCGTCAGGCGTGGCGAGGCGGCCAGCAATGTAGATTCCGTTATCGCACCGCGGTCCATGACCGGAAACGAAGAGCAACTGTCCGGCGCGCCTGAAGGGAAGGTAGTTTCCCGACGGCGAGTAAGCGGCGGGCAGCGACAGGCCGGCAGCCTGGAGTCGTTGTTCAGGGTTCATGATGGTTTGAGTCGTTTGCGATTGAGAGTGTCTGCGGGTCGGATCTGGCGACAAGGCGCGTCAGTACCGTTCCAGTGCCGAGGAGAAGACGGCGGGATCAACGTTTCCACCAGAGGCGATGACCACGACGTTCTTTCCAGCGACATCGACCTTTCCTGCCAGTACGGTGCCCAGTGCCGCGGCACCGCCCGGTTCGACCACGATCTTGAGCATCTTGAATGCGGCGGCAACGCCGGCCAGCCCTTCGCTATCGCTTACCCCTATCCCCTTGGCCTGGTGTCGACGCAGCACCGCGAGCGTTTTCTCGCCTGCCGTCGGACCGGCAATGCCGTCCAGAACCGTCTTCGGCACCGAAGGGTTGCGCTGCGGTATGCCAGTGGCGAGGGAGCGTGCGACTTTCTCGTAGCCGAGCACCTCCGCAATTAAGATCTTGGTGTCAGGAAAAGCATCCTTAACAGCTTCAGAGACACCGGAGGCCAGCCCGCCGCCGCTGCAGTTGATAACGATCATGTCCGGCGTGACATGTAAGTCGTTCAACTGTTCGACAATCTCCAGGCCACACGTCCCCTGGCCGGCCATGATGTCGTAGTCATCGAATGGCGGAACAACAGTCATTCCACGTAGCCGGGCGACACCTTCGGCGACCTCGACACGGTCCTCCGTTTGCGGGTCGTAGGTCACCACTTCCGAGCCCCACCACCGACAGTTGTTCATCTTGATACGCGGAGCCGTATTTGGCATCACGATCACCGCGGGGCAACCAACTGTGCGGGCAGCTGCGGCAACGCCTTGACCATGATTGCCTGCAGAGAAGGCGACGATGCCAGCGCCCCGTGAAGCCTCATCCATCGACAGTATCTTGTTGAGCGCGCCGCGGATCTTGAAGGAACCCGTCAGTTGCAGGGCTTCTGCCTTGACGAACAGACGACAGCCCGCGCGCTCGCTGAGCATCGGTGACTCGAGCAGCGGGGTGCGCACCACTCGCCCTTGCAAACGAGACGCGGCCTGGCGGATTGCTGCAATATTGAACTCATTCATGCCAGCCTCCTCGGTGGCTGGGCGCTGGTGCTGCTTTCCGTGTTTGCAGGAGCTGTAGTTGCCTATTCATCAGGCGAGCCCCTGGCAGAATCCCTGAATTGCCTCGCATGCCTGTTTCAGCGAAGCATCGTCCAAGGCGTAAGCGATGCGGATATAGGGACCCAGACCGAATGCGCTGCCGTGCACCGCTGCCACGCCAGCTTCATCCAACATGGCGTTGACCACGTCCTCGTCGCCCGTCAAACGCGTGCCAGCCGCCGTTGTTTTGCCGAGGAGCCCCTCGCACGAGGCGAATACGTAGAACGCGCCTTGCGGCATTTCACAGTGCAGACCCGGCGCCAGATTCAACTGCTCGACCACCAGGTCACGCCGGCGTTTGAAAGCGATACGAGATTTCTGAATGAAACCCTGCGGCCCCGTCAGCGCAGCCAAGGCTGCGTGTTGAGAGATGGAGGAAGCGCCGGAGGTCTGCTGCCCCTGCAACTTCTCCATGGAGTCAATCAGCCACCCGGGGCCCGTGCCGAAGCCGATGCGCCACCCGGTCATTGCGTAGGCTTTCGAAACACCGTTCATGGTGAGAACGCGCTCGCGCAGTCTTGGCTCGACCTGAGCGATGGTGAAGAACTCAATACCATCAAAAATCAGATGCTCGTAGATGTCGTCGGAGAGCACCAGGACATCAGGGCGAGCTAACAGCACTTCGGCCAGCGCCTGAAGTTCCTCGCGGCTGTACACCGCACCCGTCGGATTGGAGGGCGAGTTCAGGATCAGCCAGCGCGTGCGGCCGGATATGGCAGCTTCCAAGGCCTGGGGAGTGAGCTTGAACCCGCTATTGGCGCCGCACGACACCACGACGGGCTTGGCTCCACAGAGTTGCACCATCTCGGGGTAGCTGACCCAGTAAGGCGCGGGCACGATGACTTCGTCGCCCTCATTGAGCGTGGCTGCCAAAGCGTTGAAGATCACTTGCTTGCCGCCGTTGCACACCAGCGTCTCGCGCCAGTCAACACGCAAGCCGTTCTCGCGATGAAATTTGGCGGCGATGGCCTCGCGTAATGCGCGCAACCCTGCCACTTGTGTGTACCGGGTGTGTCCTGCACGGATGGCGGCGATACCAGCGTCAAGCACATGCTCGGGCGTGTCGAAGTCCGGCTCCCCTGCGCATAGCGAGATGACCTGTGCACCGCTGGCACGGCGCGTTGCCACGCGGTCCATGACCTTGTAGGTTGCCGATGGATGCGCCGCAGCGAGGAACCGGTTCAAACCGTAGCCCGGCGCGGTCATTTCTCGTCCCTCCAGCCTGTAAGGCCCATTAGCTCCAGCGTGCTTTGGCCGTCGCGCAGGGCGGCCATCATCTTCGCCTCCTTGTCGGCGCGGGCCTGGCCTTGAGCCAGCGTGTATTCGACGTGGGCCGCCGGAATGACTAGCACGCCGTCATCATCGGCCATTACCAAATCCCCGGCCGCTACCGGCGTACCCGCAAAGCTGATCGGCTGGCCGACCGATGGCGAACTGGCTTTAATTGTTCCGCGCATGGAGATGCCACGGGTGAACACCGGAAAGCGGCGGGCCGTAAGGGCTGCGATGTCCCGCACGCCGCCATCAATGACCAGGCCAATCACGCCGGCGGCTTCGGCGGCCACAGTCAGCACTTCGCCCCAGTAGCCAGAAACGAAGCCGCCGGTCGAGACAACGAGCACGCTGCCACGCGGCACCTTTTCCATGGCAATGTGGATGGACAGATTGTCACCGGGCGAGCATTCCAGGGGATATGCGGGGCCGGCGATCGAAGCGCCAGGCCATACCGTGCGGATAGCCGGGTCGACAGAACCGGTGGTCAGGCCGGCAGCCTCGTACAGCGTGGAGGTGCCCAACCGGCATGCCTGCTCCAGCGTTGCCTCTTCATAGCTCTTGATCGTAGACATCAGGCCTTCCTTTGCAGTGTGTGGTAACCCAGCGCCGCTCGAGCCTCGCCCAACGTCTTGCCCTGCGCCAGTTGCTCGCGAATGCGTGATTCGGTCTCTTCAATCTTGCGAGCTGTCTCGGCGACGTCGCGCGCCCGGCTGCGCGGCACGATGACGACACCGTTGGCGTCCGCCACGACGATGTCGCGGGAAGCCACACGCACGGTGCCAATCCCCACCGTGGTGTTTACCGATTCGACCTGCACTCGGTCCTTGCCGGTACGCATGAAGCGGCCTGCCGTAAACAACGGGTAGTTGTCGCCCAGCGCCTTGTTCACATCGCGGCAGACCCCGTCGATGACCGTGCCAGCGATGCGGCGCAGCCCTGCGTACTGGGTCATGATGTCGCCCCAGACCGTGCAATCCGTGCGGCCGTCGTTGTCGATAACCACCACATCGCCTTCCGCGACTTCGTCGATGAAGTCGCCGACGGTGCCCGGCGGCACGCTGGCTGGCACGTACTTGACGGTGAACGCCGGACCCACAACAACCTTCGTGTAGTCAGTCAGGGGCATGATGCCGAGGGCTTGGCCGTGCAGGCCCAGCTTGTCCATGGCGTCCGAGACGCCGGGGGTGTCCAGGCCGGCGAAGAGGGCGACCAGTTCCTGGTCTTCGACACTGGCTTTGAGGGAATTTGTCATGGGAGCTCCAGGGAAAGTCTGTTATTGGGCGCGGATGGCTTCGAACTCCTTGTCGTGCATGACCTCGGCCACAGAGCGGCCGGCGCAGACAGCGGCCACCATGCCGTCTTGTCGCTTGGCGATGCGCTCGCTCAGGTCAAGGACTTCTTCAATGCGCGAGGCGGGAACGAACACCGTGCCGCAGCGGTCGGCAATCACGTAATCGTCTTCATGGACGGTTACGCCAGCCATCTGGACAGGCATGCCGGAGTCAACTTGAATCACCCGGTTGCGAGCACTGATCATGGTCACGCCCCGCCCATAGACCGAGTAAGCGATGGCCTCGCTGCCCTCGATGTCGCGGCTCATGCCGTCAATGACCGATCCGCGGACCTGCTTGACATGCGCCGCGTTGGCCAGGATGTCGCCCCAACAGGAGATGCCATCCACGCCTCCGGCGATCACCAGCACACGGTCATCCGTGGTTACCGCGTCGATAACCGGCGAAATGAGATGTACCGTGGGATTCGCATCGGCCTTCGGGCCGAGCTGGATCGTGCTGGCGCGTCCGACGATCTTTGGGCAGTCCCAAAGAGGGCGAAGCCCATAAGTCGCGCCAGAAATTCCAAGAAAATCGAGCGCATCGGAGACGGTGTTCGTGTCTAGCGATGCGAGGCGGTCGAGTAGCGAGAGCTGGGTCATTGCACTGGGTCTCATGAAGGTACCCAGGCATAATCGGATCGACCTGCTAATATGTAAATTCTGAACTAAATATCTCTGTGATACGATTTTCGGAATAGGACAGATGGGGTTGGCGCGCGCCTGGACGCATCGCCTGTTTCAGATTCCGAGCCTGGAGCCTGCGCAAGGCCGTCGCGTAACACCTATGAACAATACGATCGACTTTCGCCTGATACGGCAACTTTGGATGTTCCTGGCAGTTGCCGAGGAGCAGCACTTTGGACGCGCAGCGCAGCGACTAAACATGTCGCAGCCCCCACTCACCGAGCAGATCAAGGTGTTGGAGCAGGCGCTCAAGCTGCAACTGTTCGAGAGATCCCGGCGCGGCACCCAGCTTAGTCCGGCGGGGGCGGCGATCCTGCCGGCCGTGCGTCAGTTCGCCGGTCAGGTCGAGCGATTGGAGCGGGTCGTGCGCGAGGTCGCCTCCGGCCAGTCCGGCGTCCTGCATATCGGCGCCGTGACCTCGGCTATGCTCGAAACGCTGCCCCCTTTGCTTGAGGCGCTCAAGCAGGCGCACCCGCATCTGACGGTGTTCGTCAAGGAAATCGACAGTGTGGAAGCAATCCCGGCCCTGGAGGCAGGGGAGCTTGACCTGGCTTTCGTGCGCCTCGATGGCGAGGTGGGGAATGGCATCGCCACGATGCCGCTGGCGGAAGACCGGCTCGCCGTGGCACTACCTAAAGATCACGCACTTGCTGCGCTGTCCAGGGTGAGTCTTCGGTCGCTGGCGACCGAATCGCTAGTGATGTCGTCCCGAGAGCGGAGCCCTGTCTACTTCGATCTGTTGACGTCAGTCTGCCGTTCCCACGGGTTCAATCCACGAGTCTTGCATGAGGTCCGCTCAATCACTTCTCAGATCGCTTACGTCGGATGCGGCCAAGGCGTGGCCTTGGTGCCCTCGTCAATGCGCAAGTTGGCTCCGGAGAGCGTCGTCGTTCGCCCGTTGAAAGAGCGCATCATGGTGGTGGCAGCGGCGCTGGCGTGGAATGCCAACCGCTACCACCCGATGGTCGAGGTGGCAGTGGGGTGGCTGAAGAAGCAAAGTGACCAGCGATGATCCACAGTTGGTAGCTGAGGAAAGACTCGACATTTTCGCTTTGTCGACGCGCCCCGGGTGCAAATCAAGGCAACAGCAAGAAACGCTGCATCATCTCCGTTAGTTTTGCCTCGATTAAATCCCCGTCAAAACGTAAAGGCCCCGGGTCGGTCAGCAGGGTCAGGGTAAGCGTGCCCACCACCATCTGCATGGCGATCCGGACTTCTGTCTCGGAAGCCTTCAGGCCCTGGGCCTTCATCTTCTGCGCGAGGGTCGGCGCGACCACGCTCTGGATGTTGCGATTCAGCCGGCGCATCGGGTTGGCTTCCGGCTCGAGCGCGCCGAAGTGGCGCAGCACGGCCTTGAACATGCCCTGGTTCCGTCGGCACATGTCGACGTAGTACCGGACGATGAGGGCGGCGAACTCCGATGCCGTGCCGTGCGCCCATGCTTCGTCGTCCCGGATGGTCTTGTCCGCCTCGGCCTCCATTTCCACAAAGGCGGCCTCGAGGACCGAGGCAATGAAGGCCTCCTTGTCCTTGAAGCGGCCATAGAAGGCGCCGGTAGAGGTGCCTGCGGTGCGGATGACATCGCTGATCAGGACCAGATCGAAATTCGCGTGCAGCTGGATCAGGTCTCGTCCGGCCAGAATCATCTTGGCAAGGGTTTCCTCGCTGCGTAGCTGGCGGGGAGGGCGCAGCGCCGGCGCCGCTTCTGCCTGGATTGCGGCATGCGCGGCGCGGGGCTGGCGCCTCTTGTGATCGTCTTGGCGCTTGAGGGTGGCAGCCATGGGAACGGCAATCCTGATTCTGGACAGGTCAGCATTATGCAGCACAGGCGCCACATGGCCCGGGAGACGCATCCGCTCGCGGTCGCGCCCACCACGATTTCTGCCGTAGGGGAAAGCCCGCATTGAAGCGGGTTCGCCGCCTTCCAATAATAGAATCAGAGTTCTGATTCTGATAAAGCAGCGGGCGCGCCATGCCGTCCAGCCAATAAAACCACGCGGAGACACCATGAAAATCACTGCTGCAGTGACACGGGCGCCGTGCGCGCCGTTCGTCCTCGAAGAGGTCGAACTAGACCCTCCGGGGGCAGGGGAAATCCTGGTCAGGATTGTCGGCGCCGGGCTTTGCCACACCGATCTTGTCGCTGCCGAAGGCATGCTCCCCGTCGCCATGCCTGCCGTGTTCGGGCACGAAGGCGCCGGCGTTGTCGAGAGGGTCGGCGCCGGCGTAACCAAGGTGAAGCCCGGCGACAACGTGGCCATCACGTTCTCCTCCTGTGGCCATTGTCCGCAGTGCGATCGCCATGCGCCGGCCTATTGCCATGCGATGGCGGCGCTGAATTTCGTCGGCCAGCGCGCCGATGGCTCCAAATCGATGCGCGACGGCAATGGCGAGATCTCCGGCAACTTCTTCGGCCAGTCCTCATTCGCCACGTATGCAGTGACGACCGAAAGCAACGTGGTGAAGGTGCCGGACGGCGTTCCGCTCGAGATCGCCGGCACCCTTGGCTGCGGCATCCAGACCGGCGCGGGCGCGGTCATGCGCTCGATGGCATGTCATGAAGGCGCATCGCTGGTGGTGCTGGGCGCAGGCGCGGTCGGGCTCAGTGCCGTGATGGGTGCCGTGCTGCAGAAATGCGGGACGGTGGTCGTGGTCGAGCCCGACGCCAGCCGGCGCGACCTGGCCTTGTCGCTCGGCGCCACGCATGCAATCGATCCGGGCCAGAGCCCCGACCTGGCTGCCGCCGTGCGCGCCATTGCGCCCCATGGGGTGGACTTTGCGCTGGATACCAGCGGCATCCCCGCGGTCATCGCAGCGGTGCCCAAGCTGCTGGCGCCGCGCGGCACCTTCGGCTTTGTCGGCGTGCCGCCCGCGCATGCGACGAGCCTGGGCCTGCCGGGCACGCTGCGCGAGGTCATGCGCGGCGGCTTCACCTATCGCGGGATCATCGAAGGCGACAGCGATCCCGATGTGTTCATCCCGCAGTTGATGGCCCTGTACCTCGAGGGACGCTTCCCCTTCGACAGGCTGGTCAAGACCTATCCTCTTGCCGACATCAACCGTGCCGTCGCGGAGCAAAAGCAGGGGCTGTGTGTCAAGCCCGTGCTGCTGCCCTGAGCCCCAACCCCACCATCCAGTTCGATACTATGAACCACACCGATTTCGATCTTCCCGGCGACGTGGCGCAAGTCCTGGTCGATCCCGGCGCCTATGCCGATCCCGCCCGGCTGCACGCGGCCTATACGTGGGCGCGCGAGAACAATCCGCTGGGGCGCGCCGTCAATGACGGTTTCGATCCGTTCTGGGTCGTGACCAAGCACGCCGACGTGACCGCCATCTCGCGCGACCACAATCTCTTCCACAACGGGGACTACTCCGTCGTCTGCCGGCCCAAGGCTTCGATCGACCATGTGATCGCGACCAACGGCCGCCCGAACATCGTCAAGGCGCTGGTCCACGTGGATGGCGACGAGCACAAGGGCCTGCGTGCGCTGACACAGTCATGGTTCATGCCTAACAGCATCCTGAAGCTGGATGAGCGCATCCGCGGGCTGGCGCGGCAGATCGTTGACAAGCTGCAGCAAAGCGATGGCAACACCATCGATTTCGCCAAGGACATTGCCTTGCATTATCCGCTGCACGTCATCATGGACATCCTCGGCGTGCCGCCTGAGGATGAGCCCCGGATGCTGCTGCTGACCCAGGAGCTTTTTGGTAGCGAGGATCCTGAACTCAAACGCGCCAAACAGGAAAAGAGCGCGGATGACGGGGCCATGGCAAAGAATCTGATGGCGGTGGTGGCGGACTTCCGGGACTATTTCGAGAAAGTCACCGCCGAGCGGCGGGTCAATCCGCGCAATGACGTGGCAACGCTGCTCGCCAACGCCGTCGTCAACGGCGAGCCGATCAGCGAGGTCAGCCGGCTGGGGTATTACGTCATCATTGCCACGGCAGGCCACGACACCACATCGTCCTCGTCCGCGGTCGCGATGTGGGCGCTGAGCCAGTATCCGGAGTTGCTGCCCCGGCTCCAGGCCGACCCGTCGCTGATTCCGCAGTTCATTGACGAAGCGGTGCGCATCGCCTCGCCGGTCCGGCATTTCATGCGGACCGCGACGGCAGACACCGAGATCCGCGGACGCACGATTCGCAAGGGCGACTGGCTGATGCTGTGCTACGGCTCGGCCAATCGGGATGAAGAGGTCTTCGACCAGCCCTTCGACTTCAACATCGACCGCAAGCCCAACCGCCACCTGGCGTTCGGCTTCGGCGCCCATGTCTGCCTGGGCCAGCACCTGGCCAAGATGGAAATGCGCATCCTGTTCGAGGAAATGATTCCTCGTCTGCAACGCGTGGAGCCGGCGGGCGAGATGGAGATGATCGCCTCCTGCTTCGTCGGCGGACCCAAGCATCTTCCGGTTCGCTGCGTCATGCAGTAGCCATCCCATCGCAGTCTGCAGCAAGGCATCCCGCGCCATGAATTCCCAAGACACACTCTTCGTACGCATTGCGCAGCGCAACCGCGAAACCGACGACATCATCAGCCTTGAGCTGCGCGACCCGAACGGGGGCGAGCTGCCACCGTTCGAGGCCGGCGCCCACATCGATGTCCACGTCGCTCCCGGAGTCGTTCGGCAGTATTCGCTTTGCAATGCCCCGTCGGAACGCCATCGTTACCTGATCGGCGTGCTTCGGGATCCCGCCTCGCGCGGCGGTTCGGTCGCCATCCATGAGCGGCTCGAGGCGGGCGCTGTCATCGAGATCAGCGCGCCCCGGAACCATTTTCGGCTGAAGGCGGGCACCCGCAGCATCCTGATCGCAGGCGGGATCGGTGTCACGCCGATGCTATGCATGGCGGAGGCCTTGCATGCGTCGGCAACCGGCTTCGCCCTGCATTACTGCGCGCGCAGCCAGGACAAGGCAGCGTTCCGCAGCCGTATCGAGCAGTCCCCGTACAGGCAGCAAGTCGCCTTCCACTACGACGATCAGGGCGATGCGCAGAAGCTGGATCCCGTCATGCTGTTCGCCCAGGCGGGAAGCGATGACGAGATCTACGTCTGCGGCCCCTCCGGTTTTATCGAATGGGTTTGCCGCGCGGCCGAGCAAGCGGGAATCCCGAAGCAGCGGGTGCGATACGAGTACTTCAGTGCCAAGCCCGTCGATACCTCGCATGACAGCACCTTCGACGTCAGGATCGCCAGCACCGGCCAGGTCTTCCATATTCCCGCGGACCGTTCGATCACTTCAGTGCTGCTCGAAGCCGGCGTCGACATCTACACCTCGTGCGAGGAGGGATCCTGCGGCACGTGCGTGACGCGCCTGCTGGAGGGCGAGGCCGATCATCGGGACGTCTTCCTGACCGATGAAGAACATGCTTGCGGCAACCAGTTCACGCCTTGCTGCTCGCGCGCGAAATCTTCGTTGCTCGTCCTCGATCTTTGAAGCGCCAATCCGCTACCCGGCGACGCAGGCCCGGCTTCGGACAGCCGCGTGTCGTCGGTGTGGCCTGTCGAAAAATCCGTTTGGTTAAAAAGAGGTCCCAATCATCATGGGTGACACCGCTGGATTCAGCATGACCATCGATGGCAAAGCCGCGCCCACGCTGGCCGGCTTTGATGTACTCAACCCCGCAACGGAACGCGTCATTGCCGCAGCACCCGACGCGACCCCGGCGCAGTTGGACGAGGCCGTTGCCAGCGCGCGGCGCGCCGCGCCGGCCTGGGCCGGCTTGCCGCTGCAGGCGCGGCAGCAATATGTTGTCAGGATCGGCGAGACCATTACCGCCAACCTGGAGGAACTGGCGCAACTGTTGACGCGGGAGCAGGGCAAGCCCCTTGCCCAAGCGCGGCAGGAGGTGCAAAAAGCGGCGTTCTGGTGCACGGAGATGGCCTGGCTCGAACTCCCGGTGGAGACGGTCAGCGAGTCTGCCACCGAGCAGGTTCGTGTCCTGCGCGTGCCGCTCGGCGTCGTTGGCGGCATCGTGCCCTGGAACTTCCCGCTGGCACTCGCCATGTGGAAGGTGGCGCCGGCCCTGCTTACCGGCAATACGATGGTGCTCAAGCCATCGCCATTCACGCCACTGACGACGCTGAAGTTGGGCGAACTGCTGCGCGATGTCCTGCCGGCTGGCGTGCTCAATGTCATCAGTGGCGGCGATGCCCTTGGGCCGTCGATGTCGGCCCACCCCGGCATCGACAAGCTGAGCTTTACGGGCTCTACCCAGACCGGCCGCGCAGTGATGGCCTCAGCGGCGGTCAACCTGAAACGGCTGACGCTGGAGCTGGGCGGCAATGACGCCGCCATTGTCCTGTCCGATGCCGATGTCGAGGCCATCGCGCCTGCGATCTTCTGGGGCGCGTTTGCCAACAACGCGCAGTACTGCCTGGCCATCAAGCGGCTGTATATCCATGAGGATGTCTACGACCGGCTGGCGCATGCCCTCGTCAAGCTGGCGCAGGAAACGCGCGTTGGCCCGGGTGACATGGAAGGCGTCCAGCTTGGCCCGGTGCAGAACCGCCGCCAGTTCGAGCGGCTGAAGGCGCTGCTGGAGGACACACGCAGTGCTGGCTATCGTATCCTCGCCGGCGGCGAAGTGGCGGACGGAAGCGGCTATTTCTTCCCTGTCACGCTGGTGGACAACCCGCCGGACAGCGCGCGCGTGGTCCGCGAAGAACCATTCGGCCCGATCCTTCCCTTGCTCAAGTTCCGCGACGTGGACGATGCCATCGCGCGCGCGAATGACAGCGAATACGGACTGGGAGGTTCGGTCTGGGGCCGCGACGCGGAGGCCGCCATGCAAGTCGCGTTGCGGCTCAACACCGGTACCGTCTGGGTCAACCAGATTCACACCCTTGGGCCCCGCAAGCCCATGGCCGGCCACAAGCAATCGGGCGTCGGCATCGAGAACGGTGTCGAAGGGCTGCTGGAATATACGGTGCCCAGGACGGTTTCGCTGAAGCGATCGCAATAAGCTGCTCGAACCTCACAAATCGTTGCTCACCCACATACGTACTTTCACCTAATGCTGCATTGCGACAATTCTTTTGCTACAATCAGGGAAAACCCCATAAGGGTAATCCCGAAAGGAAGGACGCCATGAACACCCAATCCGATATCAAGCTGACTGACCAACTCGAACGCGACCTGATCGACCGTGAACTCGGTACGCAAAGCCTGGGCTTCGCCCACGACGTGAAGCGCGCCATCGCCTTCGTCCAGAACGCGATCGAGCGCCTGCAGACCCAGGCCCGCAAGGCCAAGGTGGTCTACGCCAACGGCTAAAGTGTTGTTTGCAGCATAGTAGTTGCGGCCCGTTGCGGGCTGCGTTGTAGAACCGGCCATACGTGCGCCCGCCCGGGCAGACGCGGCCGGTTTTGTTTTGCCCGCGGCTTTTTGCGTGCTTTGTGAAGAACTTTCGCAAGGCTTGCCAGACCTTTTCGTTTGGCCGGGACCCGGCAGGGGGCTATCGTGGATGCCTTCGCAATACGCCTTCCCGACCATGCCCCCGCTTGTCCTGCTGTGCCTGCTGAT
Source organism: Cupriavidus sp. FW305-F7 (assembly GCF_058782875.1). NCBI lineage: Bacteria > Pseudomonadati > Pseudomonadota > Betaproteobacteria > Burkholderiales > Burkholderiaceae > Cupriavidus > Cupriavidus sp. FW305-F7. Next base: position 168,240 of record NZ_JBYSYC010000006.1, read on the forward strand.
CACCTATGTAGTCTGGGGCACGACCTACCTGGCGATCCGCTTTACGCTGGAGAGCTTTCCGCCGCTGTTCATGATGGGCACGCGCTTCCTGTGCGCGGGCTTGCTGCTGGCCGCCTGGCTGGCGTGGCGGGGCACGCCGATGCCGCCGTGGCGGCTGTTGCGCAACTGCGCGGTGCCGGCGCTGTTCCTGCTGGTGGGCGGCATGGGCTTGACCGCGATTGCCGAGCAGACGATTTCTTCCGGCGCCACCACGGTGATGATCGGGTCGATGCCGATCTTCGCGCTGATCTGGAGTGCCTGCTTCGGCAACCGGCCGAAATGGCATGAGTACGTGGCGATCGCGATTGGCAGCCTGGGCATCCTGGTGCTGACCGCGGGGGCGGAATTCCGCGTCAGTACCGGGGGCGTGGTGGCGCTGATGCTGGCCGTGGCGAGCTGGTCGTTCGGCTCGCAGCTGGCGCGCCGGCTGGAACTGCCCCAGGGCGCCGCGGCATTTGCCGCGGAGATGCTGATCGGCGGCGCGGTGTTGATGGTGCTGTCGGCGCTGCGGCAGGAGCCGTGGCCGGCATCGGTCAGCGCGCAGGCCGGATGGGCCTGGATCTACCTGGTAGTGGCGGGGTCGCTGGTGGCGTTCTCTGCCTATATGTACCTGGTGTCCACGGTCAGCCAGACGCTGTCGGCCAGCTATGTCTATGTGAACCCGCCGGTGGCGCTGGCGATGGGCGCGTGGCTGGGCGGCGAGCAGATCGCCCCGCAGACGCTGGGTGCGGTGATGCTGATCCTGGTGGCGCTGGCCGTGCTTAGCCTGGGCACGCTGCGGACGGCGCGGACTCAGGCGGCCTGATACTGCCGACTGCCACCGGGCAGATCAACTGCCCGACTGTTCCTGGATCCAGAGCGACAGCCGCACCTTGTAGGCCTGCTGGATATGCCGGCGCGCGATCTGCTCGGCCAGTGCCGGGTCGCGCTTTTCCAGCGCCTCGACCAGCGAGATGTGTTCTTCGTAGGAGCTGCGCGCGCGCCCCGGCACCGCCAGCGTGGTGCGTCCCAGCAGTGCCATCGACTCATGCAGCGAGCGCAGCGTCTTCAGCAGGTAGCGGTTGTGGGCGCAGCGGTGCAGGGTTTCGTGGAAGAGCCGGTTGTTCAGCGCGAGCCGGTCGGGATCGTCGGCGATGGCCAGGTCGCGCTCGACGATATCGCGCAGCAGCGAGATCTCCACGTCGGTGGCGTGGCGCGCGGCCAGCGCGGCGGCGGTGCCTTCCAGCACTTCGCGCATCACGTACAGCTCGCTGACCATGCTGGCGTCGAGCTGGGTGACCATCATGCCGCGGTTGGGCTCGTTGACGACCAGCCCTTCGGACTCCAGCCGCGACAGCGCTTCACGCACCGGCGTGCGCGACAGGCCCAGGGATTCGGCCAGTTCCACCTCGCGCAGCCGCGTGCCGGGGGACAGCTGGCCGGCCTGGATGGCGGCGCGCAGTTGCTGGTAGGCGCGCTCTGAGCGCGGGAGCGATGCGGCCTGGCCACTCTCGGCGGCGCCGGCGAACTCTTGAGAAATCATGTGAGGCTGGCTGATGCGGTTGGACTGTCGTAGCCAGCCATCATACCCGCTCGTGCGCGGCTGACATCACGGCGACGCAATATGGGGTAAAGGGGCCTGGCGCGCGGCCGTGCCGGGCGCTTCAGCCCGCCGGTGACTGGAACGGATGGTATTGATAGAGCCAGGTCTCGGACAGCGGCTTGCCGTTCATCCTCAGGAACAGGCGGATATCGACCGGCTGGTTGCCGTCGGCGGTCAGGTCGAACTGGGCACGCCAGTGGCCCGGCACGCCGTTGGGAACGGCCTCGGTGAAGACGTAGGAGAAGGTGCCGCGCGAGGCGGTCAGCACGGCCTCGGGTTTGACGCCGAAGGGCAGTTTTTCCAGCGGCGCGCCCTTGAACTCAACCATGAACTTGCGCACGCCCTTTGGCCGCGGCTGGCCCGGCTGGCCGCCATTGCCCAGGCGCGTGGCCACGCAGCGCGCCAGCGGCGAGGGGAAGGGCTCGTCGGCCTGCCAGTGCAGCCGGTAGCGCAGGCGGTAGGTGCTGCCGGCCTTGGCCGGGGCCTTGGGCACCCACATGGCGACGATGTTGTCGTGGATCTCGTCATCGGTGCGCAGCTCAACCAGCTGCACCGAACCGGCGCCCCAGCCGTCGCGCGGCTCGACCCACAGGCTCGGGCGGCGCTCATAGTTGACGCCGTCCTGGTAGTGGTCGAACAGGCGGTCGCGCTGCAGCAGCCCGAAGCCCTTGGGGTTGTCGTCGGAAAACGCCGAGGCCGTGGTCTGCGGCGGGTTGTTCAGCGGGCGCCAGATATGCTCGCCGGCGCCGTTCCACAGCGCCAGGCCGTCGGAGTCGTGCACCTCCGGGCGCCAGTCGACGGCGGTGCCCTTGATGCCTTCAGAGAACCAGAACATCGAGGTCAGCGGCGCCAGCCCCAGCCGGCCCACATCCTTGCGCAGGAACAGCGCGCATTCCACATCCATGATCACGGCCTTGCCACGCTGCATGACGAAGCGGTAGGCGCCGGCGATGCTGGGGCCATCCAGCAGGGCATAGACCGTGACGGTATCGCCGTTGCCCTCAGGCGTTTCGAACCAGAAATGGGTGAAGGCCGGGAATTCCTCGGACTTGCCGGCTTCGGCCACGTCGATGGCAACGCCGCGCGCGGACAGCCCATACTGGTACAGGTCGCCGATGGCGCGGAAATACGATGCCCCGAGGAAGGCAACCCAGTCGTTCTTGCGCCAGTCGCGCGTTTTCTGGTCGCCGAGGCGGCTTTCCTGGAAGCGGAAGCCGGCAAAGCCGCTGCCCGGCGGCAGCTTGTGCGCGGGGCTGTCGGCCGGCATGTCGAAGTAGGCGTCGTCGTAGACGATCTCGCGGGCCTTGGCGGGGCTGCCCTTGGCGCGCTCGATCACGTGCATGCGCACCGGCGTGCGGAAGTACGTGCCGAGGTGAAAGAAGGTAACCGGGAACTGCCCGGGGCCACTGGCAAAGAGCGCGTCGTCGGTGCGGAAGCGGATCTTGCCGTGGGCGTCGTAGTCGATGCGGGACAGCACGTCCGCGGGCGGCGACGGCGGCGGCGCGTAGGGCTTGCCGGCCAGCGCGCGGGCCCGTTCGATCAGGGCGTCGAAACCGAATGGCTGGGCCTCGCCGAGCTTGATCCGGCTGGCTGCCAGCACCGACGGGGTAATGCCCAGTGCGGCGAGCGCGGCGGAGGCAGTGGCGGAGACCAGCAGGGTTCGGCGGTTCATCATGTGGCGAGAGCGTCCTTTTATTGTCCGGGGGTTGTGCAGAACTGTAAGAGACGCCGCCGTCCGCGAAAAGTTCGGACACCCTCTGTTACAGGCAGCCGCCCGCAGCCTGACTGCAAGCGGCCGCCGCCGCACATCAGTGCGCCTGCCCGCCGGCCCGGCGCCGCTGGCGCCGTTGCCGCGCCAGCATATTCAGCCCCTCGACCGCGGCCGAGAACGCCATCGCCGTATAGATATAGCCCTTGGGCACATGGGTGCCGAGGCCCTCCGCGACCAGTGTCATGCCGATCATCATCAGGAAGGCCAGCGCCAGCATCACGATGGTCGGGTTGCGGTTGATGAAGTTGGCCAGCGGTGTGGCCGCGAACAGCATCGCCATCACCGCGGCGATCACCGCCACGAACATGATCTGCACATGCTCGGTCATGCCGACCGCGGTAATGATGCTGTCGATCGAGAACACCAGGTCCAGCACCAGGATCTGGCCGATGGCCGAGGCAAAGCTCTGCACCGCCTTGGCCGTGCCGCCTTCCTCGGCTTCCTCGTCCGCCGAGACATGGTGGTGGATTTCGCGCGTGGCCTTCCAGACCAGGAAGGCGCCGCCCGCAATCAGGATGATGTCGCGCCACGACAGCCCCTGGCCCAGGATGGTGAACACCGGCTCGGTGAGCTTGACGATGAAGGCGATGGTGGCCAGCAGGCCCAGGCGCATCACCAGCGCCAGGCTGATGCCGATCTTGCGTGCCTTTTCGCGCATGGCTTCTGGCAGCTTGTTGGTCAGGATCGAGATGAAGATCAGGTTGTCGATCCCAAGCACGATTTCCATGGCCACCAGGGTGGCCAGCGCCGCCCACGCGGCGGGGTCCTGCAGCAATGCCAACGACGCTTCCATGAGGGCTCCGGGTGTCAGGTTGCAGGCTGGCGCCGGACGGTGGTCCGCCCGGGGCACATGCAGGCGTCATGTTAGCGCAGCGCCGCTTGCACGCGCAGTGTGATCCGGAAAGATAAAGGTTGTTTGACGCGGTTGCCATGCGCCTCTATGGAATATAGTATGTGATATATCAAAGCATCTAAATCGGGCCATCAAGGAGACAGCAATGAAAGTGTGTATCTACGGTGCAGGCGCCATCGGCGGCTATGTCGGGGCGCAGCTGGCGCGCGCGGGGGCGGAGGTCAGCTTCGTCGCGCGCGGCCCCCATCTCGCGGCAATGCAGGAACATGGCGTCAAACTGCAGATCGACGGCGAGGAGCGTGTGGCCAAGGTGCGATGCACCAGCGACCCGCGCGAGCTCGGGCACCAGGACTATGTGTTCATCACCCTCAAGGCGCATTCCGTGCCGGGCGTGGTGGACCAGATGCAGCCGCTGCTGGGGCCGGAAACCGCGGTCGTCACCGGCGTCAACGGCATTCCGTACTGGTACTTCTACAAGCATGGCGGCGAGCTGGCCGGCAGCACGCTGGAAAGCGTCGATCCCGGCGGGCGCCAATGGAAGGGACTGGGGCCGGAGCGGGCGATCGGCTGCGTGGTATATCCCGCGGCCGAGATCGTTGCGCCCGGCGTGATCAAGCATGTCTACGGCAAGAAGTTTCCGCTGGGCGAGCCGGATGGCAGCCGCTCCGCGCGCGTGACCCGGCTGAGCGAAATGATGATGGCCGCCGACCTGGACGCCCCGGTGCGCGACAACATCCGCGACGAGATCTGGCTCAAGCTGTGGGGCAACCTGTGCTTCAACCCGATCAGCGCGCTCACGCATGCCACGCTCGACGTCATCACCGCCGACCCGGCCACGCGGGCGCTGTCGCGCCAGATGATGGTGGAGGCGCAGGGCATCGCCGAGCGCTTCGGGGTGAAGTTCCGCGTCGACGTGGAGCGGCGCATCGACGGCGCCGGTGCGGTGGGCGCGCACAAGACCTCGATGCTGCAGGACCTGGAGGCCGGGCGGGCCATGGAAATCGACCCGCTGCTGACCGTGGTGCAGGAAATGGGACGCCTGGTCGCGCAGCCCACGCCGATGTGCGACGCCGTGCTGGGGCTGATCAAGCAGCGCGACACGATGGCCAAGCTGGCTGCCTGAGCGCGGCTGGAAACAGGGGATACCGCCGGGTCAGGTATCCCCTGGCGCACGCCAGGCGCGCCAAGATGGCGTGCGCCGGGCTTGCGAAGCGAGAAAGGCAGGGCGATAGTGATATACCATATACGACAGACCGCGCACCGCTACTGTGCCGATGCATGACAACAACGCATTGTTTGATGCGTTTTCGTAATGGGTCAGGCGTTTTTGCTAAGCTGTGCGGCAATGCGGGGGTAGCCATTCCGGCCACCCTGCCGCTGGTCTCACACGAGCTCATTCATGTCTGCGCAAAGCCAATCCATCGTCCAGCCCAACGGGCTGGCCTTGTCCGTGCAACCGATCAACGCCGGCGCAAGCCTGCGCGACCAGGCCTACGCCATGTTGCGCCAGGCCATCGCCGACGCTGACATCTACCAGTCGCGCGACGAGATCCGCCTCGATGAGCGGGTGCTGAGCGAGGCCATGGGTGTCAGCCGCACGCCCATCCGCGAAGCCATGACGCTGCTGGAGCAGGAAGGCTTCCTGCGCACCGTGCCCCGGCGCGGCATCTACATCATGCGCAAGACCAAGCGCGAGATCGTGGAGATGATCCAGATGTGGGCCGCGCTGGAAAGCATGGCGGCGCGGCTGGCCACGGAGAACGCCACCGATGCCGAGATCGCCCAGCTGCGCAGCATGTTCGACAGCTTCCGCGATTCCACCCCGGCCGAGCATATCGAAGAGTATTCCGACGCCAATATCGCGTTCCACCAGGCGATCGTGCAGCTGTCCAAGTCGCACATCATCATGGACACGATCCGCAATATCTTTATCCACGTGCGCGCGATCCGGAAGATGACGATCTCGCAGAGCGACCGGGCGGCACGCTCCATCGTGGACCACCTGCGCATCATCGAGGCGCTTGAGAAGCGCGATACCGAGCTGGCCGAGCGCCTGGTGCGGCAGCATTCGCTGGACCTGGCTGACTACGTGGAACGGCACTGCGACTTCCTCGACTGAAGGCGTGCGGGGCAGGGCGGCAAAACGGCGGACCTGGGTCCGCCGTTTTGCTTTTGTGCGTTTCCGGATGGCGGGCGAGCGTTTCGCGCTATGGTATGTGATATATCAATGCGAAAAAATCCTGGCTGATTGATTCGGGATTTCCCTGGGTTTCCCACTTCCGACAGGCGAAACCGGCCGATTGCTGCATTGCATCGTCGAAATTTGTGTAGCACCGGGCAAACTCCTCTTGCTCTCTTATGATATATCACATACCGTATGTCATCAAGAGGCCGGAACGGACCCAAGTGAGTACGCGCCGAGCACCAGGAATCAGACCATATACAAGTGAAACCATCGCCCGAGGAGACATCCGAAATGGAAACCAAGGCACTGCAAGGCGTTCGCATCCTGGACATGACCCACGTCCAGGCGGGCCCCTCGGCCACGCAGCTGATGGCGTGGCTGGGCGCGGACGTGATCAAGGTGGAAATGCCCGGCCGCGGGGACATTACCCGCAGCCAGCTGCGCGACGTGCCCAATGCCGACAGCCTGTACTTCACCATGCTCAACAGCAACAAGCGCAGCCTGACGCTGAACATGAAGACGCCCGAAGGCAAGGCGCTGCTCGAAGACCTGGTCCAGCGCTGCGACGTGCTGATCGAGAACTTCGGGCCGGGCGTGCTGGAGCGCGCCGGCTTTGACTGGGACCACCTGCAGGACCTGAACCCGCGGCTGGTCTATGCCTCGATCAAGGGCTTCGGCCCGGGGCCGTACGCGGACTGCAAGGCGTATGAGAACGTGGCCCAGTGCATGGGCGGGTCGGCCTCCACCACGGGCGATGCCGAGGGCGTGCCCACCGTCACCGGCGCGCAGATCGGTGATTCAGGCACGGGCGTGCATTGCGTGGTCGGCATCCTAGCCGCGCTGCTGCAGCGCGAGCACACCGGCCGCGGCCAGCGCGTGGAAGTGGCGATGCAGGACGCGGTGCTGAACCTGTGCCGCGTCAAGCTGCGCGACCAGCAGCGCCTGTCCAACGGCCCGCTGCGCGAGTACCCCAACGAAGAGTTTGGCGACCACGTGCCGCGCGCCGGCAATGCCTCGGGCGGCGGCCAGCCGGGCGCGGCGCTGCGCTGCGCGCCGGGCGGCCCCAACGACTATGTCTACGTCATCATCCAGCCGCAGGGCTGGGAGCCGCTGATGCGCCTGTGCGGGCGCGAGGACCTGATCACCAATCCGGACTACGCCACGCCCGAGGCACGCCTCAAACACCTGACCGACTGCTTCGCCGTGATCGAGAAATGGACCGGCGGCCGCAGCAAGTTCGACGTGATGGCGGCGCTCAACGAGGTCGATGTGCCGTGCGGCCCGATCCTGTCGATGAAAGACCTGATCGAGGACGAGTCGCTGTACCAGCGCGGCTACCTGAAGGAGCTGGAGCACCCGCAGCGCGGCAGCTACGTGCAGCTGGGCTGCCCGATCACGCTCTCGGCGTCGCCGGTGGAGATCGAGCGCTCGCCGCTGCTGGGCGAGCATACCGAAGAGATCCTCGAGTGGCTGGGGCGCTCGCCCGCGCAGATCGCCGCGATGAAGCTGGCCGGCGCGGTATGACGCAAGCCTGACGTCATTCCCGCCTGTGCGGGAATGACGATTCCGGGCGCGAGCCGCCCGCGATCCCATTTCTTCCAAGATCCTGCAACCGACATCCGAGCAGGCAGGGTCTCCCTTTGCCTGCGCAAGGAGCATGCTGTGCAAACCTGGATACGATTTCGCCGCGCCGACGGCAGCATCGGCCATGGCCGCATCGACGAAGCCGATGGCAACCGTGTCATCGAATATGACGGCGACGGTTTCAACGACCCCGCCCCCACGGGGGCCGTGCATGACCGCGCGTTGCTGACGCTGCTCGCGCCCTGTGCGCCGGGCAAGGTGGTGGCGCTGTGGAACAACTTCCATGCGCTCGCGCGCAAGCTGGAAAAGCCTGTGCCCACGCATCCGCTGTTCCTGCTCAAGCCGGCCTCGTCGCTGGCCGGGCCGGGCGATGCCGTGCTGCGCCCCAAGAGCTACGACGGCAAGATCGTCTATGAGGGCGAGCTGGGCATCGTGATCGGCAGCAAGGCGCGCAATGTGTCGGTGGCCGAGGCCGGCGCGCATATCTTCGGCTACACCGTCGTCAACGACGTGACCGCGGCCGAGCTGATCACAGCCGACCCCAACTTCCCGCAGTGGACGCGCGCCAAGGGCTTCGACACCTTCGGCTGCATCGGCCCGGCCATTGTCTGCAGCTTCAACTGGAAAGCCGCCAGCGTCATCACGCGGCTCGATGGCGTGGAGCGGCAGAACTACCCGCTGTCGGACATGATCTTCTCGCCCGAGGAACAGGTCAGCCGGATCTCGCAGGACCTGACGCTGATGCCCGGCGACGTGATTGCGTGCGGCACCTCGATCGGCGTGGGGTCGATGAAGGACGGTGCGGTGGTCGAGGTGGCGATCGCGGGCATCGGCTCGCTGGTCAACCACGTGCGCGGCTGAGCCGGCGCCCGATTCCTTCCATAAAACGGTGAATGCCATGCCAATGACGATCGGTGTGCCACGCGAAGTCCACCCGGGCGAGCGGCGCGTTGCCGCCACGCCCGACTCGGTCAGGGAACTGCTCAAGCTGGGCTACCAGGTGGTGGTGGAGACCGGCGCCGGCCAGGAAGCGTCGTTCTCCGACGCTGACTACAGTGCCGCCGGTGCGGCCATTGTCGACGCGGCCAGCCTGTGGGCCTCGGTCGATGTAGTGATCAAGGTGCGCCCGCCGCAGGTCCATCCCAGCCTGGGCGTGGAAGAGGCGGCGCTGCTGAAGAAGCATGCCACGCTGATCGGCTTTGTCTGGCCGGCGCAGCAGATGGCGATGCTGGAGCGGCTGACGCAGCGCGGCGCAACCGTGCTGGCGATGGACTGCGTGCCGCGCATCTCGCGCGCGCAGAAGCTGGACGCGCTCAGCTCGATGGCCAATATGGCGGGCTACCGCGCGGTGATCGAAGCCGCGCATGCGTTTGGCCGGCCCTTTGCCGGGCAGATCACGGCCGCGGGCAAGATCCCGCCGGCGCGCGTGCTGGTGATCGGCGCGGGCGTGGCGGGGCTGGCGGCCATCGGCGCGGCGCGCAGCCTGGGGGCGGTGGTGCGCGCCTTCGATACGCGGCCGGTGGTGCGCCAGCAGATCGAAAGCCTGGGCGCCGAGTTCCTGACCGTCGAGATCGAAGAGGACGGCAGCGGCAGCGGCGGCTATGCCAAGGAGATGAGCCCGGCCTTTATCGAAGCCGAGATGCGTCTCTTTGCCGAACAGGCGCGCGAGGTCGACATCATCATCACCACCGCGCTGATTCCGGGCAGGCCCGCGCCCAAGCTGCTTGAGGCCGGCACGGTGGGCCTGATGCGCGCCGGCAGCGTGGTGGTCGACCTGGCCGCTGAGCAGGGCGGCAACTGCGTGCTGACCGTGCCGGGCGAAGCGGTGCGCCAGCACGGCGTGACCATCATCGGCTACACCGACCTGCCCAGCCGCATGGCCGCGCAGGCCAGCCAGCTCTATGGCACCAATATCCGCCACCTGCTGACGGAGCTGACGCCGGGCAAGGACGGCCAGCTCGTGGTCGACATGGACGACGAGATGATCCGCGGCGCCACGGTGCTGCACCAGGGCACGGTGACCTGGCCGCCGCCGCCACTGACGGTGGCGATCCCGCAGCAGCAGGCGCCGGCCGCGATGCCGCCGCTGCAGGCCGAGGCCGAGCCGCCGCGCAGCCGCACCGGCGCGACGCTGCTCGCGCTGGTCATCGCGGTGGCTGCGTTGCTGGGCCTGGGCGCGGTCGCGCCGCCGGCTTTCATGGCGCATTTCACCGTGTTCGTGCTGGCGATCTTTGTCGGCTACCAGGTGGTGTGGAACGTCACCGCCGCGCTGCATACGCCGCTGATGAGCGTGACCAATGCCATCAGCGGGATCATCGTGGTGGGGGCGCTGGTGCAACTGGGCAAGCCGTCGCTGGTGACGGCGGTGATTGCCGGCAGCGCGGTGCTGCTGGCCACCATCAATATCGCCGGCGGCTTCCTGGTGACGCAGCGCATGCTCAAGATGTTCCAGCGGGACTAGAGGGGGGAGACAGGGATGCCATCCGGAATCAGCAATATCGCTTACCTGGGCGCCAGTGCGCTCTTCATCCTCAGCCTGAGCGGGCTGAGCCACCCCGGCACCGCGCGCCGCGGCAACCTGCTCGGCATCGCCGGCATGGTGATCGCGGTGCTGACCACCGTGCTGGCGGGCAGCCCGGACGGCATCGCCATCATCATCGGCGCGATGCTGGTGGGCGGCATCGCCGGCGCCATGCTGGCCAAGCGCGTGGAAATGACGCAGATGCCGCAGCTGGTGGCGGTGCTGCACAGCTTCGTCGGCCTGGCCGCGGTGCTGGTGGGCTACGCCAACTACCTGGATACCCATGCGCTGACCGGCGCGGAGAAGGCCATCCATGAAGTGGAGACCTACCTTGGCATCCTGATCGGCGCGGTCACGTTCACGGGCTCGATCATCGCCTTCCTGAAGCTGCAGGGCACCATGGGCGGCAAGCCGATGCTGCTGCCCGGGCGGCATGCCTTGAATGCCATCGCGCTGCTGGTTTGCGTGTGGCTGGGCTATGCCTTCCTGAGCGCGCCCGACGCGCAGCAGGGGCTGGTGCCGCTGGCGATCATGACTGGGATCGCGCTGCTGGTCGGCGCGCACCTGGTGCTGGCCATCGGCGGCGCCGACATGCCGGTGGTGGTGTCGATGCTCAACAGCTACTCCGGCTGGGCCGCGGCGGCTACCGGCTTCATGCTCGGCAACGACCTGCTGATCATCACCGGCGCGCTGGTGGGATCGAGCGGCGCCATCCTCAGCTACATCATGTGCAAGGCGATGAACCGCAAGTTCCTGTCGGTGATCCTGGGCGGCTTCGGCGCGGTGCAGGCGCAGGGCGCGGCGACCGAGCAGGGCGAGGTGCTGCCGGTGTCCAGCGAGGAAGTCGGTAACCTGCTCAAGGACGCCAGCGATGTGATCATCGTGCCTGGCTACGGCATGGCCGTGGCGCAGGCCCAGGGCACCATCAGCGAGATCGCGCGGCGGCTGCGGGCGCAGGGGGTCAATGTCCGCTTCGGCATCCATCCGGTGGCGGGCCGCCTGCCCGGGCACATGAACGTGCTGCTGGCCGAGGCGCGCGTGCCGTACGACATCGTGCTGGAGATGGAAGAGATCAACGACGACTTCGAGAAGGCCGACGTGGTGCTGGTGGTGGGCGCCAACGATATCGTCAACCCCGGCGCGCTGGAAGACCCAGGCAGCCCCATTGCCGGCATGCCGGTGCTGGAGGTGTGGAAGGCCCGCACCGTGGTGGTGTCCAAGCGCAGCATGGCGGCGGGCTACGCCGGCGTGGACAACCCGCTGTTCTACAAGGACAACACGCGGATGTGGTTTGGCGACGCCAAGGGCAGTGTCGACGCCTTGCTGCGGCAGTTGGAGGAAGCCCCGGCCTGAGGTGAGCATTCCGGATCCGTTCGCGCTTTGTTCAACCCAGCGTCGCCCCCTGCTCTTGCGGGGCGACGCTGGCTTTTGTTGCTGGTACGGATCGAAGGCATCTGGTCGGGCGCCGGACCATGGACGAGCCGCGATGGAACCCGCGAGGCGATTCATGCCGGTTCAGTCATATATAAATGATCGTGAATAGATACGATAAAAAACTTTAAGACCTGTCAAATTAAGCTTCAGGTAGCATGAATCCACGACTTCATGTGCCGCAATGCCAGGCGCCGGTCTAGATGTGAGAAGGGCAACCCACAAAGCCCTGATGTGCCCGTCGAGGCACAAACAAACGGTACCAGGAGACAAGACAGATGGCGCAATTTGAAGCATCGGCCTCGGCCGGTCACGGCAACGTGAACGGCCGCGGGCTGCAGAACCGTTGGATCCAGCTTGCAATCGGCGTGGTGTGCATGGGGCTGGTGGCGAACTTGCAGTACGGCTGGACCCTCTTCGTGTCACCGATGGACGCCAAGCATCACTGGGGCGCGTCCGCTATCCAGGTGGCATTTTCCATTTTTATCGTGACTGAAACCTGGCTGGTGCCGCTGGAAGGCTGGCTGGTGGACAAGTTCGGCCCGCGCCCGGTGGTGGCGGGCGGGGCCATCTGTGCGGGACTGGCCTGGGTGATGAATTCCTATGCGACCACGCTGCCGGAGCTGTATGCGGCCGCGGTGATTGCCGGCATCGGCGCGGGCGGCGTCTACGGGACCTGCGTCGGCAACGCGCTGAAGTGGTTCCCGGACAAGCGCGGCCTGGCAGCGGGGCTGACGGCGGCGGGTTTCGGTGCCGGCTCGGCCATCACGGTGATCCCCATCGCCAACATGATCCAGAGCTCGGGCTATGAAAAGGCCTTCCTGACCTTCGGCATCCTGCAGGGCGTGTGCATCTTCGTGCTGGCACTGCTGCTGGTGAAGCCCAAGGCGCCCAAGGGCGCGGTGGCGGCCAAGGCGGTGCTGACCAATCCGGTCGAGTTCTCGCCGGGGCAAATGGTGAAGACGCCGGTGTTCTGGCTGATCTACGTCTGCTTCGTGGCCGTGGCAGCGGGCGGGATCATGGCGACGGCCCAGCTCGGGCCCATCGCCAAGGACTTCGGCTTCGCCTCGATGCCGGTGACGATGCTGGGCATGACGCTGCCGCTGCTGACCATGACCTTGTCGATCGACAACTTGTGCAATGGCTTTACGCGGCCCTTGTGCGGCTTCCTGTCGGACCGGTTCGGGCGCGAGAACACCATGTTCGTGATCTTCATCGGCGAAGGTCTGGCGCTGCTCGGGCTGATGCAGATGGGGCACAACCCGTACTGGTTCATGTTCTTCGCGGCGCTGACCTTCCTGTTCTGGGGCGAGATCTTCTCGATCTTCCCGGCCTTGTGCGCCGATACCTTCGGCAGCAAGTTCGCGGCGGCTAATGCGGGCACCCTGTACACGGCGAAGGGCACGGCGGCGATGGTGGTGCCGCTGGCATCGATCCTGTCGGCCTATGGTGGCTGGGGAGCCGTGTTCTCGGTGGCGGCGGTGGTGACGATTGCGGCGGGGATCTCGGCCAAGGTGTTCCTGGCGCCCATGCGCAAGCGCTTTATCACCGGGCATGCCGAGGCAGTGCGCGTGTCCGACGCCGCGTTCCTGGCTGGCATGTCGCCGCGTCAGGGGGAGTAATCCCAGGCTGAAGGATAGGGGAGCCCGGCGAAGTCTGCCGGGCTTCGGAGTGAGGTCAGATCATTTCTATTAGTGGACGCGCTGGTGTTCGCGGAGGACGCCAGTGCGTGGCAACGTGTTCCAGAGGGCCGGAAAGTCGCTGGAATTTTGGTATGTAATATATCTGTATGCGTAATCCAGCTGAGATCGCAGGCTTCGACATGGCCCGGGAATCTGTGCCGATTGCGCATGAATAGCGTCCTTTCAGGAATTGCGCTGACTTAGCCGTAGTTACCTGCAAGATTGCTGCACTGCACCGACGAAACTTGAAGAACTAGTGGAAATTACTCTTGCGTCGTTCTGATATATCACATACCGTATGTCATCAAGAGCAGGGGAAACGATCGGGCGCCGCAAGGCAAACGTGTAGCAACAGTGAAGGGCGAGAAGGCGAGAGAGCCCCCGCCCCGAAAAGAATTCAACGAGGAGACCAAGACATGTCCGAAGTCGTCGCAGCCAAGCGGGTCGGGAGCACCACCGCGGAAGACACCCTGAAATAAGAGAACTCCAACCCCAGTCAATTTGCATAGAAGGAAGCAACCATGGCAGAAGTCGGAAACGAGTTGCAGCGTCACGCCGCGGAAGAACATCAGGCACAAACCGATGGTTTTCATCTGGTTATCGACGCGCTGAAGCTGAATGGCATCGAAAACATCTACGGCCTGCCGGGCATTCCGGTCACCGATCTGGCTCGTCTGGCGCAGGCCAACGGCATGCGCGTCATCAGCTTCCGTCACGAGCAGAACGCAGGCAACGCAGCAGCGATTGCGGGCTTTCTCACGCAAAAGCCGGGCGTCTGCCTGACCGTGTCTGCGCCTGGCTTCCTGAACGGGCTGACGGCGCTGGCGCATGCGACCACCAACTGCTTCCCGATGATCCTGATCAGCGGCTCGAGCGAGCGCGAGATCGTCGATTTGCAGCAGGGTGACTACGAAGAGATGGACCAGCTGGCCATCGCCCGTCCGCACGCCAAGGCTGCCTTCCGCGTGCTGCACGCTGAAGACATTGGTGTCGGGATCGCACGTGCCATTCGTGCCGCCGTGTCGGGCCGTCCGGGCGGTGTGTACCTGGACCTGCCGGCCAAGCTGCTGGGCCAGTCGATGGAAGCCGAGAAGGGCCGCAAGTCGCTGATCAAGGTGGTGGATCCGGCCCCGCGCCAACTGCCTGCACCGGACTCGGTCGACCGTGCCGTCGCGCTGCTGAAGAGCGCCAAGCGCCCGCTGATCCTGCTGGGCAAGGGTGCCGCGTACGCACGCGCCGAAGCGGATATCCGCACGCTGGTCGAGAAGACGGGCATTCCGTACCTGCCGATGTCGATGGCCAAGGGCCTGCTGCCCGATACGCACCCGCAATCGGCCTCGGCCGCACGCTCGTATGTGCTGGCTGAAGCTGACGTGGTGTTGCTGGTCGGCGCCCGCCTGAATTGGCTGCTGTCGCACGGCAAGGGCAAGACCTGGGGCAAGCCGAAGCAGTTCATCCAGATCGACATCGCGGCGACCGAGATGGACAGCAACGTCGCCATCGCCGCGCCGGTAGTGGGTGACATTGGTTCGTGCGTGTCGGCGATCCTCGATAAGGTCGGCGATGACTTTGCCAAGCCGGGCGCCGAGTGGCTGAACGCGGTGGCCGACCGCAGGGACACGAACCTGGCGAAGATGGCCGAGACCCTGGCCAAGTCCAAGGATGTCTCGCCGATGAACTTCCACGGCGCGTTGGGCGTGCTGAAGGATGTCGTCAAGGCCAATCCGGGCATCTCGTTTGTCAACGAAGGCGCCAACACGCTGGACTACGCCCGTGCGGTGATCGACATGTACGAGCCGCGCAAGCGCCTGGACGTGGGCACCTGGGGCGTGATGGGCGTGGGCATGGGCTACGCGGTCGCCGCGGCGGTCGAGACCAACAAGCCGGTGCTGGCGCTGTGCGGTGACAGTGCGTTCGGTTTCTCTGGCATGGAAGTCGAGACGATCTGCCGTTACAACCTGCCGGTCTGCATCGTCATTTTCAACAACAACGGCGTCTACAAGGGCATCGACGTGAATCCGACCGGCGGCAAGGATCCGGCGGTCACGACATTCGTCCCGGGCGCCCGCTACGACAAGATGATGGAAGCGTTCGGTGGCGTCGGTCACAACGTCACCACGCCGGCGGAACTCGAAGCTGCGGTGAACGAAGCCCTGCGCTCGGGCAAGCCCACGCTGGTCAACGCTGTCATCGATCCGGCTGCTGGCACCGAAAGCGGTCGTCTGACCAATCTGAATCCGCAAAGCTCGGCCAAGAAGTAATTCACCCGAATTTCACCCCTCTGATCCAATAGGAGAACGAAAGTGAACCTCCCGCTCAACGGCATCAAGATCATCGACTTCACGCACGTCCAGGCCGGGCCCGCCTGCACGCAGCTTCTCGCTTGGTTCGGCGCCGACGTGATCAAGGTCGAGCGCCCCGGTTCCGGCGATGTCACGCGCACCCAGCTGCGCGACATCCCGGATGTCGATGCGCTGTACTTCACCATGCTCAACTCCAACAAGCGCAGCCTGACGCTGGATACCAAGAAGCCGGAAGGCAAGAAGATCCTGGAGCAGCTGATCCGCGAATCGGACGTGCTAGTCGAGAACTTCGGCCCGGGCGCGCTGGACCGCATGGGCTTCTCGTGGGAGCGCATCAACGAACTGAACCCCAAGATGATCGTGGCTTCGGTCAAGGGCTTCAGCGACGGCCACCACTATGAAGACCTGAAGGTCTATGAGAACGTGGCCCAGTGCGCCGGCGGCGCGGCTTCGACCACTGGTTTTTGGGACGGCCCGCCGACGGTATCCGCCGCGGCGCTGGGCGATTCCAACACCGGCATGCACCTGGCCATCGGCATCCTGACCGCGCTGATCGGCCGCGACAAGACCGGCAAGGGCCAGAAGGTGGCGGTGTCGATGCAGGATGCGGTGCTGAACCTGTGCCGCGTCAAGCTGCGCGACCAGCAGCGCCTGGACCGCCTGGGCTACCTGGAAGAGTACCCGCAGTATCCGCATGGCAGCTTCAGCGACGTGGTGCCGCGCGGCGGCAACGCGGGCGGCGGCGGCCAGCCGGGCTGGGTGCTGAAGTGCAAGGGCTGGGAGACCGACCCCAACGCCTATATCTACTTCACCATCCAGGGCCATGCCTGGGAGCCGATCTGCAAGGCGCTGGGCAAGCCGGAATGGATTTCAGATCCCAACTACGCCACCGCCAAGGCACGCCAGCCGCATATCTTCGATATCTTCAACACCATCGAGGAATGGCTGGCCGACAAGACCAAGTACGAGGCCGTGGACATCCTGCGCAAGTTCGACATCCCGTGCTCGCCGGTGCTGTCGATGAAGGAAATCGCCGATGATCCGTCGCTGCGCGCCAGCGGCAGCATCACCGAGGTGCCGCACAAGGAGCGCGGCACCTACCTGACGGTGGGCAGCCCGATCAAGTTCTCCGACATGAAGCCGGAAATCACGGGGTCGCCGCTGCTGGGCGAGCATAGCGATGAAGTGCTGGCCGGCCTGGGCTACGGTGCGGACGACATCAAGCGCCTGCGCGAGTCCCAGGTGATCTGACGCTGCCCGCCGGCACTTGTGCCGGAGCGTACGCCGGGGTCTCGCGCATAGCGGGCCCCGGCGTTTTTGCTTGCAGCTTGGCCATGAGGCACGCTACCTTGATGGCCATGACAGGCCGGCGCCGACCGGCCCTGGTAATAACGAGGGAATCCCCATGACAGACCAGATCGACTACGCGCAACTGGTGTCCGCCATCGGCGACGCCATCATCATCTCCGATGCCAAGGGCGCCATCACGCTATGGAACCCCGCGGCCGAGCGCATGTTCGGCTTTACCCAGGCCGAGGCCATGGGCCAGTCGCTCGACCTGATCATCCCGGAGCGCCTGCGTGGGCGGCACTGGGAGGGCTATGACAAGACCATGGCGACGGGCATCACACGCTACGGCCACGACCTGCTCAAGGTGCCCGCAGTCGACAAGGACGGCAAGTCCATGTCAATCGCCTTCACCGTGGCGCTGCTCAAGGATGACGCGGGCGCCATCACCGGCATCGTCGCCGTGATCCGCGACGAGACCGTGCGCTTCCAGGAGGAGCGGGCGCTGAAGAAGCGGCTGGTGGAACTGGAAAACCAGGTCAAGGAACAGGCCTGAGGCGCGTGCCTTCCCCGTGATCCCGGGCCAGCCGCTCAGCGCGGCGGCCCGGTGGCCAGGCCCTGTCCTGGCCGTTTCCTGTTAGCGCGGCGGCCTGGCCAGGACGGCCGCGCAGGTCTCGTTTGTCCCCCGAGTTTTCCCGAATAGGTGGCCGGCGTGCGCTTCCAGCGCCGCTTTGGCGTGGCCGATTCTGGTTTTTACGGTACCAGATTCGTTGACGGAGTACCGAATGCCTCCTACATTGGGAGTCCTGACAAAAACAGATCCGAGGAGACAACATGACCCGTCAAGCTTCGGCCGCTGCGGTGGTCCACGGCGGCGCAACGGTGGGCCAGCTTTATGCGGCCGCGCTGCGCGCCCGGCCCGGCGTGCCCGCCATCGTCGGCGACGACACCACGCTGAGCTATGAGGCGCTCGCGCAGCAGTGCGCGCGCGTCGCGCGGCTGTTTGCCGCCCGCGGGCTGGCGCGCCAGGATGCCGTGGCCTTCCTGGTGGGCAACCGCGCCGAAGCGGTCGCCGCCATCATCGCCGCGCAGCTGGCCGGGCTGAAGAACGTGTCGCTGCATCCGATGGCATCGGAAGCGGATCACGCCTTCGTGCTGCAGGATGCCGGGGTGCGGGCGCTGGTGGTGGACAACGCCCGCTTCACCGAGCGGGCGCGCGTGCTGGCGGCCGGCGCCGGCCTGCAGGTCCTGCCGCTGGACGATGGCGAGTTCGGGCCTGGCCTGGCCAGTGCGGCGGCTGCGTTCGATGGCTCGCCCGTGGTCCCGGGCGACGACCCCACGGAAATCAGCCGGCTGGCCTATACCGGCGGCACCACCGGCCGTTCCAAGGGCATCCTGCATACGCACCGGACCACGGTAACGGTGCTGCAGTACATGCTGGCCAGCTACGAATGGCCGGAGCAGATCCGCTACCTGGTGACCACGCCGATCTCGCACGCGTCCGGCAGCCTGTTCCTGCCGACGCTGCTGCGTGGCGGCACCATTTACCTGTGCGACAAGTTCAGTCCCGCCGATTTCCTGCGCCGCGTGGCCGAACAACGGATCAACCTGACCTTCCTGGTTCCCACGCAGATCTATGGCCTGCTCGATTGCGACGGGCTGGACGCGGCCGACCTGTCCAGCCTGGAACTGGTGCTCTACGGCGCGGCGCCGATCGCGCCGGTGCGCCTCGCTGACGCGCTGCGCCGCATCGGCCCGGTGTTTGGGCAGGTGTACGGCCAGGCGGAAGTGCCGATGTGCATCAGCTACCTGAGCCAGCGCGACCACGATCCGGACAACCCCGAGCGCCTGCGCTCGTGCGGCAAGGTGATCCCGGGCAACCAGGTCAAGCTGCTCGACCCCGACCTGCGTGAAGTCGCGCCGGGCGAGGTGGGCGAGCTGTGCGTGCGCGGTCCGCTGGTGATGGAGGGCTACCTGAACCGGCCCGAGGAAGACGCCAAGGTCTTTGCCGGCGACTGGCTGCATACCGGCGACATGGCCCGTTGCGACAGCGAGGGATTCCTGTACATCGTCGACCGCGCCAAGGACATGATCATCAGCGGCGGCTTCAACGTGTACCCGAGCGAGGTGGAGCATTGCCTGGCGCTGCACCCGGCCATCGCCATGTCCGCGGTGATCGGCATCCCCGACCCCAAGTGGGGCGAAGCGGTCATCGCCGTGGTGGTGACGCGGCCCGGTGGCACGCTCACCGAGGCCGACGTGATCGGCCACGTAACGCAGCACAAGGGCGTGGTCAACGCGCCCAAGCAGGTCGTGTTCGTGGATGAGTTGCCGCTGACCGCGCTGGGCAAGATCGACCGCAAGGCCATCCGCGGCTGCTACTGGGGAGGCCAGGAGCGGCAGGTGGCCTGAGTGCGCTCACCGCATGCCGCACGGTCCCGCAAGCGGGCCGGCGGCCTGCTCGGACCAACAATCATGGAGGAGGCCACCATGGCAATCCGCTTGCGTTTCAACGCAATCCGGCCGACCCGCGCGCCGGCGCGCGGCTAAGAGGTGCCGGCGCCGGCTTCGGGCCGGCACAGCAGGCCGTTCAGGATGATCTCGTAGAACTCGCTGAAGGCATCGCCCATCTTCAGGCCGGTTTCCTTCAGGAACTGCTGGTTGCGCAGCCGGTACGCGGCGCCCAGGATCGCTTCGGAAACCAGCCGCGGATTGTGCTGCGCCATCAGCCCTTGCCGCATGCCTGCGTCCAACAGGCTTTCCAGCCCGCGCACGCGCGCCAGTTGGTAGTCGTCGAATACCGCCCGGCCGCTGTCGATCGCATCCAGGTCCGCAAGCGCCGCCTTGCTCAGTCCCGATGTGTGGAGCGCGGCATGCAGGTAGGCGGACACTGCCCGCGCCGCATCGCTTTCGCGGTGCGCCGCGGCAAAGCCCCTTTCCAGGTTGTCAGCAAGCACGTCGCGGCAGATGCCGACGAACAGCGCTTCCTTGGTCGGCGCGATTTCGTACAGGCGCCGCCGCGAGCAGCGCATGCGTTGGGCAATCTCGCCGATGGTCAGCGACGACACGCCTTCGGTGCTCAGCAGCCGGGTCAGTTCGTGGGCAAATTCTTCGTCGGTGCGTCGGGTCGGCATGAAACGGGTGGCAAGCCGGGCAAGCGCCGGGCGCGTGAGTGTTGATGCCGAATCTTACGACGACTGCGCGGTGCGCAGGCATGGTGACCTCGCCTGAGGGACATGCGGGCCAGGCAAAAAAGCGAGGCCGCTCGCGCGCCTCGCCGTGAACTGACCGGCCCCCTCAGTTGAGATGACCGACCGCGCGCAGGTATTCGTTCTTCTTCTCGAAGATCAGCGCGCTCAGAAAGGCGGCGTCATAGGCGGCCAGCAGGTGCGCGTGGTGTTCTTCGATATAGCGGGCCACGCGCGCCTTCTCGCATTCGATGCCGCACAGCCATTCATACATCTCGGCGTCCCAGCGGAAGCGCAGGCCCAACTCGATAAACGCGGCGTTGTAGGCGGCGAGCTGGGTGTCGCGCGGAATGGGTTGGTTATCGGTGCCGACCGTGACGGCAGCTTGGCGGCTTTCCTGTTGGACCTGGTTCATGCTCGTCTCCTGAAATGCGCGGTAGCGGTTGGGTTGAGACAAGCATAGGGACCCGGAATGATTTACGATAATTAAAGTTTCATAGCAAAACCATAATCAATCGTTTATGCATTCTGGCTGATCAAACCTTCCACGCCGGTGATGCGCTGGATCAGTGCCGCGCCGTCTTCCATCAGGAACTGCTTGAAAGCGAGCGCTACCGGCGGCAGCCGCTTGTTCTTGCGGTGCACCACGTACCAGTTGAGCATGACCGGGAAGCCCTCGATGTCCAGCACCGCGAGCTTGCCGGCCTGCAGCTCCAGCCCCACCGTATGCGCCGACAGGAAGGCGATGCCCATGTTGGCGATCACCGCCTGCTTGATGGTCTCCGTGCTTTTGATCTCCATCGCAATGCGCATATTGGACAGCTTTCCAGCAAAGCCTTCCTGCATCGAATTCCAGGTATCCGAGCCTTTCTCGCGTGAAACGAAGGCTTCGTCAGTCAGCGCCGCCAGCGGGATATTGCGCTGGCCCACCAGCGGGTGGGTGGGCGCAGCCACGATGACATAGGGGTGCGGGGCGAAGACCTCGTTGATGGTGTCCATGCCTTCGGGCGGACGCACCATCACCGCCAGGTCGGTCAGGTTGCCGGCCAGCTGGTGCAGCAATTCCTCGCGGTTATGCACGGCAAGGTTCAGCGTCACGCCTTCATGGCGGTTCATGAACTCGGCCAGCAGGCGCGGAAAGAAATAGTCGCCGGCGCTGATCACCGCCACGTTGAGCCGGCCGCCGGAGATGCCCTTGAGCTGGGACATGGCGTCTTCGGCCTCGCGGAACTGCTGGATGATGCTGCGGCTGTAATGCAGCATCTCATGGCCAGCCGGGGTCAGGTAGATCTTCTTGCCCAACTGCTCGAACAGGGGCAGCCCCACATGGTGCTCCAGCTGCCGCACCTGGGTCGATACCGCGGGCTGGGTCAGGTGCAGTTCCTCGGCAGCGCGTGAAAAGCTCATATGGCGGGCAACGGTCTCAAAGACCTTCAGTTGCCGCAGCGTGGCGTTCCTCATCCTCGTCCCGTGCGATATATAAGCGATTGACTATATAAACGATAAAAAACTTTATGCAGTGCTGATCTTAGATTCAAGTAGCATCAATCGTCGGATTGGCATGCCCCCCGAATCCGGCCCTCCGGCTTGCGCCAGGAGTCCGCCAATGGCCACAAGCATGGCCGATAACAACGATGGCTGCCTACAGCCACGACAAAAAAACACAAGGAGACTACCGTGACCGGACTGAACGCAATGGTGCGTGCAACGCGACACCCCGCCATGCCTGAAGACAGGCTCCGTCTCAGCCACGCCGGTGCAGGGCAGGGGGGCAGGTCATGAATATCTCGCTCCCCCAACTGAAGGCCTTCGCCGCGGTAGCGCGGCACAAGAGCTTTACGCGTGCCTCGGTTGAACTGGGCCTGACGCAATCCGCGGTCAGCCGCAGCGTGCGTGAGCTGGAAGATGAGATCGACCAGCGCCTGTTCGACCGTACCACGCGCCAGGTGGAACTGACTGATGCCGGCCAGCACCTGTCGCAGCGCATCTGCCACCTGATCGAAGAGGTGGAGCAGACCTTGCGCGACAGCCAGAGCGCCAGCCGTCCGTGCCAGGGCCTGGTGCAGATCGCCTCGGATCCGGTGCTCAGCTCGATGTCGGTGCCGACGTGGCTGGCCGGCTGCCGGCAAGCGTGGCCGGCGATTGCCATTCACCTGAAGGACCGCTCGCAGGAGTCGGTGCTGCAAAGCGTGCGCAGCGGCGAGGTGGACTTCGGCATTGCCACCGATCCGCAGCCAAGCGATGACCTCTATTGTGAACCGCTGTGCGTCGATGCCTACCATGCCGTCCTGCCCGCCCAGCATCCGCTGGCCATGCGCGAAGCGGTAGGGTGGGGCGACCTGAGCGATGCCCGCGTGCTGGCCCTGGACCAGCAGTGCGGCATGCAGCCCGCGGTGGAGAAGGCGCTCAGCAGCTATCACGTGCGTGCGGGCTCGCTGCAGTTGCTTGGGCACTTTGCGGCGGTGTTCGGCATGGTGGCGCTGGGCCTCGGGATCGGCGTGGTGCCGTCGCGTGCCCAGGTTGGCGGCATGAATCCGGCGGCAGTGATGCGGCCGCTGCGTCCGCAGGTGACTTCCACGGTGATGCTGGTTCGGCGCAAGAGCCGTTCGCTCAAGCCCAATGCCGCAGCAATCTGGGATGCCTTGCGTGGCCAGGAGTATCAGGAGCCACCGGTGGCGCGTCGTGAAACGACCACGGTGTGAGGCCATCGGCTCTTCTGGGGGCATTGGGGCGGCTTTCGTTGTATTAGTGCAAAACTTCTACTGATATATCACATACAGGATATTTACACATAGTGCAGCGCAGCATATAATGAAAACTCCTGACCACAACGCTATTGGAGTTTTCAAATGGAAGTCGCTCTTCTCTTCGCTCTTGGCCTAGGCCTGATTGCTGCCGGTGTCGGCGTGACCACGCTGCTGGCCACGCGCCTGCCGATGGACGTGCTGGTGACCGCGCAGGAGCATGGTCGCTTCGCCGGCCTGGGCTCGAACCAGGAAAGCGATGGCGTTGGCCGTGCCAGCCCGTCGCGCATCGTGCCCGCTGCCGGTGAACTGGCTTACGCTTAATGCGCGCAGGGGCCATGCGCCTTTCGCGCTGAACAGCGCATCTGGCAAGGGTTGTAGCGGCCGGCATCCCTTGTGGCAGTACCTCGGTTGATTCCTGACCTGCGGCATTCGCCGCGAGCCAGGGCAGGGTTCCGCGCGAACCTGCGGCCGCCACCACCTTCCTCCCGATCGCTGCTAGCGATCGCCCCGCGCAACCCTTGTCTTGCGCCGCCTTTCCCAATCCGGCAGCTCCCTGCCATGCCTGCAGCGCCTCCTCAGGCATCGTTCCCAAGGCCATACATGCGGTGCAATACATTAATGTATGCATCTAGGGACTTTCCCCAACTCATCGTTTTCCCGGTTTTTCCCACGCGCGATCCCCGGCATTCTTGCGGGTGCCAGCAGTCGGCGGATTGATGCGCCGATGCATGGCAACTGCTTGATTTCCAACGACTCGGGATGCTGTCGGACCGGCCATTGATGCAGTGTGCGCACCAGTCGCACTGCAGCAACCGCCAGCCAGGTGTCGCTCGCCGCGGTCTCATGCTGCAGGGCCGCGACGAATACGCTTGACTTACCTGATATATCACATACCGTATAGCACTAGAACGGCTCAGCTGTTCTTTGACTGAGAGTCACGCAGAGGCGTCTACAGGCGCCCATCTTCCACCTTGGCGGCAAGCCGCTATAAGGAGACATCATGGAATTGCAGCAGAGGGAGTCCACGTCGCGCTTTGCGTCGCCGTGGGTGCAACTGGTATTCGGCGTGATCTGCATGGCGATGATCGCCAACATGCAATACGGCTGGACGCTGTTCGTCAACCCGATCGACGACAAGTACCACTGGGGCCGCACCGCGATCCAGGTGGCCTTCACCATCTTCGTCGTGACGGAAACCTGGCTGGTGCCGATTGAAGGCTACCTGGTCGACAAGTACGGCCCGCGCCCGGTGGTGGTGGGCGGTGGCCTGCTGTGCGCGATTGCGTGGGCCCTGAACTCGGTGGCGTCCTCGCTGCCCATGCTTTACTTCGCGGCGGCGATCGGCGGCCTTGGCGCGGGCGCGGTGTATGGCACCTGCGTGGGCAACGCGCTGAAATGGTTTCCCAATCGCCGGGGCCTGGCAGCGGGGATTACCGCAGCCGGTTTCGGTGCGGGCTCCGCGCTGACCGTGGTGCCCATTGCCAACATGATCAAGACTTCGGGCTATGAGGCCGCGTTCCTGTGGTTCGGTCTTGGCCAGGGCCTGATCGTGTTCATCCTGGGCATGGCCCTGTACCCGCCGTCGGCCAAGGTCCTGAGCGAGGTCAAGTCCACGCTGAAGGCTGCCGCAACCTACAATGCTTCGCCGCGCGAGGTGCTGAAGTCGCCGATCTTCTGGGTCATGTACGCGATGTTCGTGATGATGGCCGCCGGCGGCCTCATGGCCACCGCCCAGCTCGGCCCGATCGCCAAGGACTTCGGCCTGCACGACGCCCCGATCTCGATCCTCGGCCTGACCTTGCCGGCGCTGACCTTCGCACTGACCATCGACCGCGTGCTCAATGGCCTGACGCGCCCGTTCTTCGGCTGGATCTCCGATCATATCGGCCGTGAACGCACAATGTTCTTTGCCTTCGGGGTCGAGGCCATCGGCATCCTGCTGCTGTCCAAGTACGGCCACCATCCGGTTGCCTTCGTGGTGCTGACAGGCGTGGTGTTCTTTGCTTGGGGTGAGATCTACAGCCTGTTCCCTGCCACCTGCGGCGACACCTTCGGGCCGAAGTTTGCCGCCACCAACGCGGGCCTGCTGTACACCGCCAAGGGCACGGCCGCGCTGCTGGTGCCGTTCTCCAGCGTGATCACCACTGTCACGGGCAGCTGGCATGCGGTCTTCATGGTGGCCTCCGCCATGGCGGCATTGACCGCGGTAATGGCGCTGTTCGTGCTCAAGCCGATGCGCGAGGCGCATGCCCGTAAATATGTGCATGCCAATGCATCGGCACCGATGGGCTACCGTACCGTGCCGGAAGACCTGACCTGATAAAGAAAGCAGTACGGCGCCCCCCGGCGCCGGCAGGACCCGGACGTGGCGGCTGCGATGCCTGCACAGACGCCGCGCCCGGTAGCACAATACGACAACTACAAAGCGCGACAGGAGGGCGGCCCGCCGGGCGCCTTCCTGATTGCACATCGGAACCCCACAAACAGAATCCAGGCACGCCATGAACCAGGTTGTCATTCCACTCGAGGCGACGGGGCTCGGCCGGCAGCGCAAGCGCCGCCAGCCCAAGGGCAGGCAGGTAGACGCGGCCGCGCTGGCCGAAGTGCGCGTGGCGCTGGGCGACATGCCCCGCCGGCGCGACCTGCTGATCGAACACCTGCACTGCATCAACGACCGCTACGGCCAGTTGGCGATGCCGCACCTGGTGGCGCTGGCCAGCGAACTGCGGCTGTCGATGACCGAGGTCTATGAAGTCGCCACCTTCTACCACCACTTCGACGTGGTGCGCGAGGACGCCGACGGCCAGATCGCGCCGTCGCCGGCGCTGACCGTGCGCGTATGCGAAGGCATTGCCTGCGAGCTGGCGGGCGCGCAGGCGCTGATCGACAAGCTGCCCGCGGTGCTCGGCACTGAAGTGCGCGTGGTGGCCGCGCCCTGCATCGGCCGCTGCGAAAAGGCGCCCGCGGCGCTGGTCGGGCAGAATCCGGTCGATGCTGCCACGGCCGAGGCCATCGACGCCGCCGTGCAGGCAAAGGCCGTGCGCCATGCGCCCGAGCCTTATATCGGCTACGACGCTTACCAGAAGGACGGCGGCTATGCCTTGCTGAAGTTCCTCGCCAGCGGCGACCTGGAACCGGCCGCCGTGCTGTGCACGATGGAGGACTCCGGCCTGCGCGGGCTGGGCGGCGCGGGCTTCCCGACCGGGCGCAAGTGGCGCATCGTGCAGAACGAGCCCGCGCCCCGGCTGATGGCCGTCAACATCGACGAGGGCGAGCCCGGCACCTTCAAGGACCGCGTCTACCTGGAGCGCGATCCGCACCGGTTTCTGGAGGGCATGCTGATCGCGGCGACGGTGGTCAACGTGTCAGCGATCTATATCTACCTGCGCGACGAATACGCTGGCTGCCGCGCGCTGCTGGCCGAAGAACTGCGGCGGCTGCAGCAAGACCCGCCAATCCCCGGCTTGCCGACGATCGAACTGCGCCGCGGCGCGGGCGCCTATATCTGCGGCGAAGAGTCGGCCATGATCGAGTCGATCGAAGGCAAGCGCGGCATGCCGCGGCTGCGCCCGCCCTATGTGGCGCAGGTGGGCCTGTTCGGCCGGCCCACGCTGGAGCACAACTTCGAGACCCTGTACTGGGTGCGCGACATCATCGAGAAGGGCGCCGAGTGGTTTGCCTCGCAGGGGCGCAATGGCCGCAAGGGGCTGCGTTCGTTCTCGGTCTCCGGCCGGGTGAAACGGCCCGGCGTGCATCTGGCGCCGGCGGGTATCACGGTGCGCGAACTGATCGACGAATACTGCGGCGGCATGCTTGACGGCCATGCGTTCTACGGTTACCTGCCGGGTGGCGCCTCTGGCGGCATCCTGCCAGCATCGATGGGCAATATCCCGCTGGACTTCGACACGCTGCAGCCCTACGGCTGCTTTATCGGCTC
The DNA here is from genome assembly GCF_058782875.1 of Cupriavidus sp. FW305-F7. Taxonomy (NCBI): domain Bacteria; kingdom Pseudomonadati; phylum Pseudomonadota; class Betaproteobacteria; order Burkholderiales; family Burkholderiaceae; genus Cupriavidus; species Cupriavidus sp. FW305-F7. Next base: position 195,350 of record NZ_JBYSYC010000006.1, read on the forward strand.
GGCCGCGGTGGTGATCCTGTCCGACCAGGACAGCGCCACGCAGGCAGCGCGCAACCTGATGCACTTCTTCAAGCACGAGTCCTGCGGGCAATGCACACCGTGCCGCACCGGCACCGCCAAGGCGCTCGACCTGATCCGCCAGCCCAAGTGGGACCTGTCGGCGCTGGATGACCTGTCCGCGGTGATGCGCGATGCATCGATCTGCGGGCTGGGGCAAGCCGCGCCCAATCCGGTCGACTGCGTCATCAAGTACTTCCCGCACGAACTGGCCTGAGAGACTGACATGAATGCACTGACCCGCGCCGAACGCGCGCTTGTCGAATCCGCCGAGCCAGCCGTCACCTTCACGCTCAATGGCCGCGAAGTGAGCGCGCAACCCGGCGAAAGCCTGCTCAAGGTGGCCCAGCGCGAAGGCTTCGACGTCCCGCACCTGTGCTACAAGGATGGCCTCGAGCCGGCTGGCAACTGCCGCGCCTGCATGGTCGAAATCCAGGGCGAGCGCGTGCTGGCTCCGTCCTGCTGCCGTTTTCCCGCGGAAGGGATGCAGGTACAGACCGAGTCCGAGCGCGCCCTGCGTGCGCAGCGCACCGTGCTGGAACTGCTGCAGTCGGACATGCCCGAGACTGACTACACCCGCCACAACGAACTGGACCAGTGGGCCGCGAAGCTGGAAGTCGGCAAGCCCCGCTTTGCCCCGCGCGAACGCGTGGCGGCGGATTTGTCGCACCCGGCCATCGCCGTCAACCTGGATGCGTGCATCCAGTGCACGCGCTGCCTGCGAGCCTGCCGCGACGAGCAGGTCAACGACGTGATCGGCCTGGCGCTGCGCGGCGACGAAGCCCGCATCGTGTTCGACATGGACGACCCGATGGGTGCGTCGACCTGCGTGGCCTGCGGCGAATGCGTGCAGGCCTGCCCGACCGGCGCGCTGATGCCCGCGCGCGACGCCGCGCTGGCGGTGCCGGACAAGCAGGTGGACTCGGTCTGCCCGTACTGTGGCGTGGGCTGCCAGCTGACCTACAACATCAAGGACAACCGCATCCTGTTCGTGGAAGGGCGCGATGGCCCGGCCAACCACGAGCGGCTGTGCGTGAAAGGCCGCTACGGCTTTGACTACGTGCAGCATCCGCAGCGCCTGACGGTGCCGCTGGTGCGCCGCGAAGGCGTGCCCAAGCAGGGCGATTTCGTCATGGATCCGGACCACGTCATGGACGTGTTCCGCGAGGCCACCTGGGAAGAGGCCCTGGCGCTGGCCGGCGGCAAGCTCGCGCAGATCCGCGACACCCACGGCAAGCGCGCGCTGGCAGGGTTTGGCTCGGCCAAGGGCAGCAATGAAGAGGCCTACCTGTTCCAGAAGCTGGTGCGCACCGGGTTTGGCAGCAACAACGTCGACCACTGCACGCGGCTGTGCCATGCCTCGTCGGTGGCGGCGCTGCTGGAGGGGATCGGCTCGGGCGCGGTGTCGAACCCGGTGATGGATGTCGACAAGGCCGAGGTGGTGATCGTGATCGGCGCCAACCCGACCGTGAACCACCCGGTCGCGGCCAGCTGGATCAAGAATGCGGTGAAGAACGGCACCAAGCTGATCGTGGCCGATCCGCGCCGCTCGGACCTGGCGCGCTTTGCCCATCGCTTCATGCAGTTCAAGCCCGATGCCGACGTGGCGCTGCTCAACGCGATGATGCATGTCATCGTCACCGAGGGCCTGGTGAACCAGGACTTCATCGACAGCCGCACCATCGGCTTTGACGAGCTGCAGCGCAATGTCGCGGCGTACAGCCCGGAACTGATGGCGCCAGTGTGCGGCATCGAGGCCGAGGTCATCCGCGAGGTCGCGCGTCTGTATGCCACGTCCAAGGCCTCGATGATCCTGTGGGGCATGGGCGTGTCGCAGCACGTGCACGGCACCGACAACGCGCGCTGCCTGATCGCGCTGGCGCTGATGACCGGCCAGATCGGCCGTCCCGGCACCGGCCTGCATCCGCTGCGCGGCCAGAACAACGTGCAGGGCGCGTCCGACGCCGGACTGATCCCGATGATGTACCCGGACTACCGCCGCGTGGACGATCCCGTGGCGATCGCCAGCTTCGAGGCGCTGTGGGGCATGCCGCTGGACCGCCAGCCCGGCCTGACCGTAGTCGAAGTGATGCAGGCGATCGAGCGCGGCGAGGTGCGCGGCATGTACATCATGGGTGAGAACCCGGCCATGTCCGATCCCGACGCCGAGCACGCGCGCGAGGCGCTGGCCTCGCTCGACCACCTGGTGGTGCAGGACATCTTCCTGACCGAGACCGCCTACCTGGCCGACGTGGTGCTGCCGGCCTCGGCCTTCCCGGAGAAGACCGGCACCTTCACCAACACCGACCGCACCGTTCAGCTCGGCCGCCAGGCGCTGAACCCGCCGGGGCAGGCGCGCCAGGACCTGTGGATCATCCAGCAGATGGCGGAGCAACTGGGGCTGGACTGGCACTACGACGGCGTGGCCGAGGTCTTCGATGAGATGCGCCAGGCCATGCCCAGCATCGGCGGCGTGACCTGGGAGCGGCTGGAGCGCGAACATGCTGTGACTTATCCGTGCAAGGAAGAGGGCGACCCGGGCGAACCGGTGATCTTTATCGACAGCTTCCCGACCGAGACCGGCCGTGGGCGCTTTGTGCCGGCCGATATCATCCCGGCGGCCGAGCGGCCCGATGTCGACTACCCGATGGTGCTGATCACCGGCCGCCAGCTCGAGCACTGGCACACCGGCAGCATGACGCGGCGCGCCGGCGTGCTCGATGCGATCGAGCCCGACCCCGTGGCGCTGGTGCACCCGCTGGACCTGGACGCGCTGGGCGGCAAGCCGGGCGACGTGGTCACGCTGGCATCGCGCCGCGGCGAAGTCACGCTGTACGCGCGGGCCGACGCCGGCACGCCGCGCGGGGCGGTGTTCGTGCCGTTCTGCTATTACGAGGCGGCGATCAACAAGCTGACCAATGCGGCGCTGGACCCCTTCGGCAAGATCCCGGAGTTCAAGTACTGCGCGGTGAAGATGGCTCTGGGCGGCGAGGCGCCGGAGCAGTCGAGCTACGGCGGCGGGCAGATCCTGGCGGTGTAGGGCAACGGCAAGACCTGACGGGGCCGTCTGCGCGGGTAGCGCAGGCGGCCTTTTTTGTTGGGTGATTATCCTGAATTTCGGGAAATTGATTGTTGTGGTTTTCAGCTAATCAAATCAATCGTGACGGGCTACGCTTCAGATCATTCCCTACACATCCCGGAGCCCGCCATGAAAGCCATCGGCCTGACCCAGTACCTGCCCATCTCCGACCCGCGTTCGCTGCAGGACGTGGAGATCGACATGCCCAGCCCCGGCGGCCGCGACCTGCTGGTGAAGGTTGAGGCCGTCTCGGTCAACCCGGTCGACACCAAGGTGCGCGCGCCCAAGGCGCAGGTAGAGCCCACGCCGCGCGTGCTGGGCTGGGACGCGGCCGGCACTGTGGCGGCGGTGGGGCCTGAGGTGACCCTGTTCAAGGTCGGCGACCCGGTCTACTACGCGGGCAGCATCACGCGGTCCGGTGCCAACGCCGAATTCCACCTGGTCGATGAGCGCATCGTCGGCCACAAGCCCGCCTCGCTGGATTTCGCCAACGCGGCGGCGCTGCCGCTGACGGCGATCACCGCCTGGGAGGCTCTGTTCGACCGGCTGGGCATTTCGCCCAAGGGGGATCACGCCGGCCGCTCGGTGCTGATCATCGGCGGCGCGGGCGGCGTGGGCTCGATCGGCATCCAGTTGGCCAAGGTGCTGGCCGGGCTGACCGTGATCGCCACCGCGTCGCGGCCCGAGTCGCAGGAATGGTGCCGCCGCCTTGGCGCCGACCATACCGTTGACCATCGTGGCGACCTGCCGGCGCAGTTGAAGGCGCTGGGTTTTGCCGAGGTCGACTACATCCTCTGCTTCAACGATATCGACGGCCATTTCGCGGCGATGACTGAACTGGTCGCCCCGCAGGGCAAGATCTGCACGATCGTCTCGAATACGCGGCCGTTGCCGGTGGAATTGCTCAAGAACAAGAGCGCCACCTTCGTCTGGGAATTCATGTTCACGCGCGCCATGTTCAGCACGCCCGACATGGTCGCGCAGCATCGTCTGCTTAACGAGGTCGCGCGGCTGGTCGATGCCGGCCGCCTGCAGACCACGCTGGGCGAGAACCTGGGGAGCATCAACGCGGAGAACCTGCGGCGCGCGCACGCCATGCTGGAAGGCGGGCGGACCATCGGCAAGCTGGTGCTGGAAGGGTTCTGAGCTGGCGGGCTGCGCTCGGCAAACAACAACGCCCGCCGGGATGGCCCCGGCGGGCGTTGTGCGTTTCTGGGGCAGGGGTCAGCCCATCTTGCCGAGAATGCCCTGCATCTCGTCGCTGTTGAAGGCGCGCAGGGTTTGGGTGCGTACGTTGCCGGCCGCGCCGATGGTCAGCCCGAAGCTGGTCATGGTCTCGTCGTCGGGCGCTTCGACGGTGAGCACGATGTCGTATTCGCCCAGCGTCCAGTAGATGTCTTTCATCTGCACGCCCAGGCGCGCCCCCATCTCGCGCACCGCGGCGGCGCGCTTGGTGGTGTCCTTGACAGTGCGGATGCCCTGGTCGGTGAAGCTGGCTAGCACGATGTAGCGGGTCATGGCGGGACCTCCGGTTATGGTTGGATTGGTCGCCGTCCCGGCGGTGTGCACGGCGCAAACGGCCGGGGCAGTGGTTCAGGGCTTCGGGGCGTGGCGAGGCGCGAATGGCATGGCGCTTCGCCGTTGATGCTCGCGACGTCTGAGCAACTTCATGCCAACGCATATTGCGCGCCAGTCGGCGCGGCAGGCCAGGATGCGGGCCGCGGGCTCGCGGCCGGCTGTTCCGGCCGGCCGGTGTGTTTCAGTTGCGATACTGCGTGCGGCTCAGTCCTGTGGACTGCCACCGTCCGCGCTGTCGGGCGTGTCAAGCGCGCGCATGTTATCCAGCAACTTGAGCAGGTAATGCAGTGTGTGCGTCAGGTCATTGGTAGAAAACCCCGTCAGCGCCTGCTCGTAATAAGCCCGGATCTTCGGCTGCGCCTGGTGCAGCCAGACCTCCCGTCCCGGCTCGCTCATCCGGATCAACCGTGAGCGGCGGTCGCGGCCGTCCGGGGCCAGCGTGACGTGGCCGTCGCGTTCCATCCGGCTGACCAGTCCTGACAGGTTCTGCCGGCTCACCATCAGGTAGCGGGCCAGGTCGCCCACGCTCATGCCATCAGCGGCTTCCGGGCGCGACAACGCGCCGAGCACGGCCCACTGCTGCGTCGTCAGGCCCTCTGCCTCGACGGCTCGCGATCCCGTTTTATGCAACATATTTGCGCATTGGTACAGCCGGAAGAAAAGCCGGTTGGCCAGTTCCATGCGTGCGTTTGTCGGGAAATCTGCCCCTGATTCCGGGTTAACCATAGTCTTTTCCACAGTGTTGGCGTCTTGCGTAGGCAGCGGCTACCTCCTACTATAGGTAAACATATTTACCTATTTGGTAGTGCGATGTGACGGCGCCATGGCCGGCACGATAGCACCGGAATCCTGAAAGGAGAACGCTGTGCAAGGACTTGAAGGCAAGACGGTCATCGTGACCGGTGGTGGCGGAGGTATCGGCGGCGCAACCTGTTTGCGCTTTGCGCGCGCCGGGGCGGTGGTGGGCGTGCTCGACCTGAACCCGGAAGCGGCCGAGCGCGTCGCCGGCCAGATCCGAGAGGCTGGCGGGCGCGCGCTGGCCCTTCGCTGCGATATCACCGAGCGCGCCAGCGTGGATGCCGCGGTGGCGGCGGTGGAGCAGGGCCTGGGCCCGGTGGACGTGCTGGTCAACAACGCCGGCTGGGATGTGTTCAAGCCGTTCATCAAGACCGAGCCCGCGCAATGGGAGCGGCTGATCGCCATCAACCTGACCGGCGCGCTGCACATGCACCACGCGGTGCTGCCCGGCATGATCGAGCGCAAGCGCGGCCGCATCATCAATATCGCCTCCGACGCCGCGCGCGTGGGTTCGTCCGGCGAAGCGGTCTATGCCGCGTGCAAGGGCGGGCTGGTGTCGTTCTCCAAGACGATTGCCCGCGAACACGCTCGCCACGGCATCACCGTCAACGTGGTGTGCCCGGGGCCGACCGAGACCGCGCTGTTCGAAGACTACAAGCAGGGCGCGGGCAACCCCGAGAAGCTGGTCGAGGCCTTTACCCGCTCGATCCCGCTGGGCCGCATCGGCCAGCCCGACGACCTGCCCGGCGCGGTGCTGTTCTTTGCCAGCGACGACGCCGGCTTTATCACCGGCCAGGTGCTGAGCGTGTCGGGCGGCCTGACCATGAACGGCTGAGCAAGCAAACACCAGAAAACGGAGACCACCATGCAATACGAAGACATCCTGTACGAAGTGCGCAACGGCGCCGCCTGGATCACCATCAACCGCCCGGAAAAGATGAACGCCTTCCGCGGCCACACCTGCGACGAGCTGATCCACGCCATCAACCGCGCCGGCTACGACCGCGAGATCGGTGCCATCGTGCTGGCGGGTGCCGGCGACAAGGCGTTCTGCACCGGCGGCGACCAGTCCGCGCATGAAGGGCAGTACGACGGCCGCGGCACCATCGGCTTGCCGATGGAAGAACTGCACAACGCCATCCGCGACGTGCCCAAGCCGGTGATCGCGCGGGTGCAGGGCTTTGCCATCGGCGGCGGCAACGTGCTGTGCACGATCTGCGATTTCACCATCGCCTCTGAAAAGGCCGTGTTCGGTCAGGTAGGGCCAAAGGTGGGCTCGGTCGACCCGGGCTATGGCACGGCCTTCCTGGCGCGCGTGGTCGGTGAAAAAAAGGCGCGCGAGATCTGGTACCTGTGCCGTCGCTACCCGGCCGCCGAGGCACTGGCGATGGGGCTGGTGAACGCCGTGGTGCCGCATGACCAGCTCGACGCCGAAGTGCAGAAGTGGTGCGACGAGATCCTGGACAAGAGCCCGACCGCCATCGCCATCGCCAAGCGCTCGTTCAACATGGACACCGCGCATCAGGGTGGTATCGCCGGCATGGGCATGTACGCGCTCAAGCTCTACTACGACACCGAGGAATCGCGCGAGGGCGTGAAGGCCTTCCAGGAAAAGCGCAAGCCCGACTTCCGCAAGTACGCCAGATAAGCGCTGGCATCCGACCAAGCGGAGACAACCATGAACCCCTACCTTGACGAAGACCTGATGGCGCTGGCGGAGCATGCGCGCCGTTTTGCCGATGCGCGCGTGGCGCCTGGCTACCTGGAGCGGGACCAGACCCGCGTGCTGGACCGCGCGCTAATGCGCGAGATGGGCGAGATGGGCTTTATCGCGCCGGAACTGCCCGAGGCCTGCGGCGGCCAGGGCATGGGCTCGCTCGCGGCCGGCGTGATTCATGAAGCGGTGGCGCGCGCCGACCTGAGCCTGTCGTATATCAACCTGCTGGCTTCGCTCAACGGCCAGATCCTGGCACAGCACGCGCGTCCTGAAATCGGCGGGCCGTGGCTGCAGCGGCTCACGCGCGGCGAAGCGCTGCTGGCGATCGCGCTGACCGAGCCGCGCGGCGGCTCCGACGCGGCCAACCTGCGCCTGCGCATGGAGCGCGACGGCGACGCCTATGTGCTCAATGGCGAGAAGACTTCGATCTCCGCCGCGGACCAAGCCGATGCCGCGGTGGTCTTTGCCCGCACCGGCCCGGTCGATGCCGGCGCGCGCGGCGTCTCAGCCATGCTGGTGCCGATGGACCTGCCTGGCATCACTCGCAACCGTTTCGACTGCCACGGCCAGCGCGCCATCGGCCGCGGCTCGATCTTCTTCGAGAACGTGCGCGTGCCGGCCAGCCACCTGCTGGGCGAGGAAGGCCAGGGCTTCGTGCAGGTGATGCAGGGCTTCGACTTCTCGCGCGCGCTGATCGGCCTGCAGGTGCTGGCGGTGGCGCAGGCCGCGCTGGACGAGACCTGGGCCTACGTGGCGGAACGGCAGGCCTTTGGCAAGCCGCTTTCGGCCTTCCAGGGGGTCTCGCACCCGCTGGCCGATTTCCAGACCCAGGTGACCGCGGCCCGGCTGCTGTGCCTGCAGACGCTGTGGCTGAAGGACCATGGCCAGCCACACACCGCCGAAGCCGCGATGTGCAAGTGGTGGGCGCCCAAGCTGGCCTACGACGTGGTGCACCAGTGCCTGCTGTCCTTCGGCCACGGCGGCTATGACCGCGGCGTGATGGAGCAGCGGCTGCGCGATGTGCTCGGCTTCCAGATCGGCGACGGCACCGCGCAGATCATGAAGACCATCATTGCCCGCGGACGCGCCGGGCGCGAAGCTGTGCCGGCCTGAAGCCGCGCTCGCACGCGGCATCGCATAACGAGGAGACAAGCCATGGATTTCGACGCCGTACTGGTTGCGCCCCGCCGAGCCGCCAGCGTGGCGGCAGGCCACTGGCACGACCGCACCGTCAACGACTACCTTGCCGCCTGCGTGAGCGGCCGGCCCGACGCGCCGGCCCTGACTGCGGTAAGCCTCGACAGCGGCACCGTGGCCCGCTTTACCTGGTCCGAGCTGGACCGGATGGCCGACCGGGTGGCGGTGGGGCTGAGCCGCCTCGGCGTCGGTGCGCAGGATGTCGTGTCCTGCCAGTTGCCCAACGGCTGGCACCTGACGGTGCTGTACCTGGCGTGCGCACGGCTGGGCGCGGTGCTCAACCCGTTGATGCCGATCTTCCGCGAGCGCGAGTTGTCGTTCATGCTGGCGCATGCGCAATGCAAGGTGATGGTGGTGCCGCAGGGTTTCCGGGGCTTCGGGCATGCGCAGATGGTGCAGGGCTTGCGCGACGTATTGCCGGCGCTGCGCCACGTCGTTGTCACGGGCGGCGCTGGAGCGGACAGCTTCGACGCATTGCTCAGCGGTCCGCGCTGGGAGGATGAGCCCGATGCGCCGGACATCCTGCTGCGCGGCCGCCCGGGCGCTGACGACGTCACGCAACTGATCTACACCTCCGGCACCACCGGCGAGCCCAAGGGCGTGATGCATAGCGCCAACACGCTGTTCTCCAATATCGTTGCCTATGCCGATCGGCTGCGCCTGACGGTCGACGATGTGGTGCTGATGGCCTCGCCGATGGCGCACCAGACTGGCTTCATGTACGGACTGATGATGCCGGTGATGCTGGGCGCGCATGCGGTGCTGCAGGACATCTGGGACCCGGCGCGCGCGGCCGCGCTGATCCGCGAGGAAGGCGTGACCTTCACCATGGGATCGACACCGTTCCTGACGGACCTTGCCCGCGTGGTGTCGGAGTCCGGCACGCCCGTGCCAAGCCTGCGCACCTTCCTGTGCGCCGGCGCGCCGATCCCGGGCGCGCTGGTGGAGAGCGCGCGCCTGGCGCTGGGCGCCACGATCGTGTCGGCGTGGGGCATGTCGGAGAACGGCGCGGTCACCACCACGCTGCCGGACGATCCCGACGCGCGCGCATCGACCACCGATGGTCGCCCGCTGCCGGGCGTGGAGGTGAGGGTGGTGGACGGCGCCGATGCCGACGTGCCCACCGGGGAGACCGGCCGCCTGCTGGTGCGGGCGTGTTCCAACTTCGGCGGTTACCTGAAGCGGCCACATCTGAACAGCACCGATGCCGATGGCTGGTTCGACACCGGCGACCTGGCGCGGCTCGATGCGCACGGCTACCTGCGCATCGCCGGGCGCAGCAAGGACGTGATCATCCGCGGCGGCGAGAACATCCCCGTGCTCGAGGTCGAGACCCTGCTGTACCGCCATCCCGCGGTGTCGCAGGTGGCTATCGTCGCCTACCCGGATGAACGGCTGGGCGAGCGCGCCTGCGCCTTTGTCGTGCCGCGCGCCGGCCAGGCGTTCGACCAGGCGGCGATGGTGGACTGGCTCAAGGCGCAGAAGATGGCGCTGCAGTACATCCCCGAGAAGCTCGTGGTGCGGGACGCACTGCCGGCCACGCCCGCCGGGAAAATCCAGAAATTCCGGCTGCGCGAGATGCTGCGCGGCGACCCGTCCTGAACCTGGCGCAGCGGTGGCCGGGGCGCCGGCCGCCGCGCAACGCAAAAAGCGCAATTAACCGCCAAGCATTGCACCCCACCACGACCGCGCATTCGCGCCAGGGCTGGCAGGGCGAGGGTGTCCAGCTCCACCTGTCACCGGCCTGCACCGGTATAGCCGCGCCCATGCGGCGCCAGCAAGCGCCGCAGCCATTGCCGCCAGGCGCCCGCTGCCGGCCCGGCGCCTTGCCGGCAGCGCGTTACGTGCAGCGATGCCGTGGTGACGGCATACAGCTCGATATGGCCGCTGTCGGACAACGTAAAGCATTCGCTGGCCGTCAGCGCCGCGTCCTTCGGGTCGCCGTCGCGGATCAGCCAGAGCTCGCCTTCGGTGCAGCGCACGGCGACGTGTTCGCCGGGGCCCGCCACCAGCCGCAGCGAACTGCGTGCGGGCAGGGTGGCGGTCATGTCATTGCTCACCAGGAACATGATGGTCTCCAGGTTCAGTCGACGGCCAGGCCGTGCAAGGCGGGCGGGATCACCGCGCGCGCGGGGGCTGTGCCGGGCCGGATGAAATCGGCGATGCGCCGGATCACGCCGGGATCCTGCAGGATGCGGCGATGCCCCAGGCCGCTGGTCGTGACCAGTTGCGCGCCGGGCCAGGCGCCGGCGATGGCGGCGCCGTCTTCCCAGCGCACTTCCTTGTCGTCGCGGTCATGGATCACCAGCGTTGGCGGGACCGGCCGGGTGCGGCCGACGTCGGGCACGTTGAAAGCCGACCATGGCAGTCCCAGCCAGCGCTCGCTCTGGCGCTGCATGCGCGCCAGCACGCCGGGGGTGAAGCCCATTTGCCAGGCCAGCGACGCACACGCGGCGTGCATGTCGGCCGGCGATCCGACCAGCACGGCGGCGCGGGCGGGCAGGCCTTCGCGCAGCGCCAGCGCGGTGGCTGCGCCGCCGAGTGAGTGCGCCACCACGGCGTGTACCTGCCCCGCGTGCCAGGCTGCGGCGAGCAGCGAGCGCGACATTTCCAGCACCGAGGTCTGCGCCGCGCCGCGCGCGCCGGCATCGGAGGCGCCGTGCGAGAGCGCATCGAAGGCCACCACCCGCATGCCGGCTGCCAGCAGGCCTTCGACCACCGCATGCCACTGGCCGGCATGGCCGCCCCAGCCGTGCGCGAGCATCACCACGGGACCGGACGTGCCCCAGCGATAGACGCGCACGCGCCGGCTCGGGCCCTGGCCCGTCACCAGCGCCCAGTCGGCGCGCGCACTGTCCAGCAAGTGCCGCGCTGCGGATGTGGCTGCGGCGCGCGGCGGCTTGAACCAGATGTGCTCCAGCGCGCGCGCTGTCGCGCCGGGCCTGACCACGCTGCCCGCCTGCCAGCGCAACCGCTGCCAGCCCTGAAAGGCCCGCTCCACCGGGCCGGACTTGCCGGTGCGCAGCGGCGCGTTGCCGGCGCGCGCGGGCAAGGGTGCGGCGGCGGGGGATGAGGAAACCGGGGAAGGAGAAGAGACTGCTTGCGTCACGACCTGCACCTCCAATGGATTCTGGATGGCACGGCATCATCGGCACCGGCCCCGCCGGCGGCATTCCGTGCTGTTGTTAAGACCGACCAGTCGTGCTTTTTAATGTACAAAAAAAGCCCGCCCGAGCGGTTGCTGCCCGCCGGCGGGGTAGCGCCGGCGCCAATGTGTGGCTCAGTGGCGGCGGGCGCCCTCGGCGGCACGGGCCACCAGTGCCGCAAATGCGCGCCGCGCCATGGTCTCGGCATCCTCGCGGCCAAGCAGCTTGAAGGATTGCTGGAAGGCCATGCCGATGCCCGCGAGTTCGAAAGCAAATTGCCGCGGATCGGTGTCCGGCCCGAAATGGCCCTCATCGATGGCGTCGCCCACCACGCGCGCAACCGTGCTGTGCCAATCCTTCAGCGACTGCACCACCAGGTCGCGGATCGAGCCCGGCCGATCGCGGTATTCCTGGCCCAGCGCCGTGAACAGGCAACGTCCCTGCGTCACCGTGCCGCCCAGCCATTCCAGGTAACCTTCAAACAGCCCCTGCAGCCGCGGCATCCCGCGCGGCTGGCGCATCGCCGGCCGGATCACGATCTCGCCGAAGCGCTCCACGGCCAGGTCGAGCACTGCCTGCTGCAACACCTCCTTGGATTTGAAGTGCGCATACAGGCCGCTCTTCGACATATTGGTGTCCGCGGCCAGCGTGGCCAGCGACAACTGTTCGAAGCCGACCTTGGCAGCGGTGTCCAGTGCCTGTTCGACGATGGCGTTGCGGGTGAGTTGTCCTTTTTGCATGGTCTGGAGAATAGCACGACCGGTCGGTTTGTCAACGAAACCAGATGCATGGTATTTGCCCCGACTTGCGCACTTGTGTCCGCGAGGCCATAACGTCATATGGATAGGCATGTGACGTCAACGCAAACCGCCAAGGCCCGTTAGAGATTGGGCGGCTCAGCGATGTTGTGCACGATCCGGCTCTTTGACGTTCGCCAGTCGGCCGATGTCAGGGCGGGATGGCGGACTTCTAAGAAATCTGCACAAAGTGTTTCTGCGGTTACATACGGAACGCTTTGCGTGCTCTATACTCGAATGCACGTCCGCGCACTTTTTTTCACTGGTGACTGGAGACCGACATGAACAGTACAGCCGTGCCAAGAGGCGCTAGCGAACCGTTCCGGCAACTGCGGGCGTTGCGTCGCGCGCGCAAGCTAAAGCAGGAGGACGTCGCCCGTAAAGCGGGGATTTCCCGGGAAGCCTACCTGCGGGCGGAGTCGGGTCAGGCCGATCCCCGCATGTCGACGTTCCTGGCCGCCTGCGAGGCGCTGGGCCTGGAAGTCGTGCTGGCCCCGCAGCATCTTGCTGCAGACGTCAACGCATTTATTGCCAGCCGCAATGGCGGCGTGACGGCAGCTTCCATGGCAGGCCAGCCGGCCGCCGGAAGCACGGCCGCGCCGGCTGCGGCGCCGGCTTCCGGAGGCGCTTTCGGCTCCGGAACCGGAGAGGGCCACAAGCCGGTCTGACCCGCCGCTGCCTGGCCGGCCGGGTTCGCAACGCGCCGGCACCGGCAGCTGGCCTCCAGGCCACCGCATGACAACCGGCGCGGGGCGTTCCGCACCGCGCCGGTCGCTATTGTCCTGAGCGCCGTTCGAACGACGCCCGGCGTGGATGACGCCGCAGGCCCGGCTGCCTGCTTCGGCGCTTTCCCGCCTTTCCCGGTTTTCCCCTTTCAGCTGCGTGAGCGATTGCTGCCGCGCCGGCGTCAGCGCGCGTCCCAGCGCCTGGCTGGTTTCTTCCCGCTTTTCCCGTTTCCCACCTACAACTGCAATGCAAGCGGCGTCCGGCGCATGCGCACGCGATGCCGTTTGACACGTCCGATGCTGGAGATTACGATATGGTAAATGCATTACGTATTCCGTAATTTTTGCCTCGTGCACCACGCACAGGCTGAATACGAACCGGCAGGCACTCCCAGCAAGAGGCCGCTAGGCGCCAGCGCAGCGCCAGATGGATCGAGACCCAGGAACGCTGACGACACCATGACACTCACGCACACCCAGCTCGCCGAGAACGGCTATATGTCCGGCTTCGCCAATGAATTCGCCACCGAGGCGCTGCCCGGTGCGCTGCCCGTGGGCCGGAACTCGCCCCAGCGCGCGCCCTACGGCCTGTACGCCGAGCAGCTGTCCGGCACGGCCTTTACCGCGCCGCGCGCGCACAACCGGCGCTCGTGGCTGTACCGCATCCGCCCGGCCGCGATGCATACGCCGTTCACGCAGATCGAGCAGTCGCGTTTCCTGAGCCGTTTCGACCAGGTGCCGCCGTCGCCCAACCAGATGCGCTGGAGCCCGCCGGCAATGCCGTCGGTGCCGACCGACTTTGTCGATGGCATCGTCACTATGGCCGGCAACGGCGGCCCCGAGGCCATGACCGGCTGCGGCATCCACCTGTACCTGGCCAACCAGTCGATGCAGGACCGCTTCTTCTACAACGCCGACGGCGAGATGCTGATCGTGCCGCAGCAGGGCCGCCTGCTGATGGTGACCGAGCTGGGCCGGCTGGAAGTGGAGCCGCAGGAGATCGTGGTGATCCCGCGCGGCGTGCGCTTCCGCGTGGAGCTGCCCGAGGGCGAGGCGCGCGGCTATATCTGCGAGAACTACGGCGCGTTGTTCCAACTGCCCGACCTGGGCGTGATCGGCTCCAACGGCCTGGCCAACCCGCGCGACTTCCTGTCGCCGGTTGCCAGCTATGAAGACCGTGAGGGTGATTTCGAACTGGTGGCCAAGTTCCAGGGCAACCTGTGGCGCGCCGGGATCGGCCACTCGCCGCTCGACGTGGTGGCCTGGCATGGCAACTACACCCCGTACAAGTACGACCTGCGCCACTTCAATACCATCGGTTCGATCAGCTTCGACCACCCGGACCCGTCGATCTTCCTGGTGCTGCAGTCGCCGTCGGCCACGCCGGGCGTGGACACCATCGACTTCGTCATCTTCGGGCCGCGCTGGCTGGCGATGCAGGACTCGTTCCGCCCGCCCTGGTTCCACCGCAATATCGCCAGCGAATTCATGGGCCTGGTCACTGGCGTCTACGACGCCAAGGCCGAAGGCTTTGCCCCGGGCGGCGCCAGCCTGCACAACTGCATGAGCGGCCACGGCCCGGATGCGGAAACCTTCGAGAAGGCCAGCGCCGCCGATACCTCGCAGCCGCACCACATCGAGGACTCCATGGCCTTCATGTTCGAGACCCCGGGCGTGATCCGCCCGACGCCGTATGCCGCGCAGTCGGCCTCGCTGCAGCAGGACTACTACACGTGCTGGCAGGGCCTGAAGAAACACTTCAACCCGAACACTCGCTAATCCCGGGCGCCTGGCCCCCCGCCCGGTTTTCTCTCCTCTCCCGCAAGCGGGCGAGGGGCCGGGGGAGAGGGCAGGCGCTCGTCAAGCATGACGCGTCACCACACGCGACAAGTGCCACCAAATTTTCGGAGTATCCCAATGACCGCCCCCAAGACCAGCTGGATCGCTTCCGCCAACGACGGCCAGTCCCACTTCCCGCTGCAGAACCTGCCGTATGGCGTGTTTTCGACCAAGGGCCAGGCCCCGCGCGTCGGCGTTGCCATCGGCGACCAGGTGCTGGACCTTGCCGCGCTGGATGAAGCCGGCCTCCTGCCGGCCGCTGCCAAAGGCACGTTTGCCGCTGGCAGCCTGAACCGCTTTATCGCCCTGGGCAAGCCGGTGTGGAGCGAAACCCGCAAGCGCCTGGGCGCGCTGCTGTCCGGTGATGACGCCGCGCTGCGCGACAACGCCGCACTGCGCGACAAGGCACTGGTGCCGATGGCGGCCGCAACGCTGCACCTGCCGGTGGAGATCCCGGGCTACACGGACTTCTATTCGTCCAAGGAGCACGCCACCAACGTCGGCCGCATGTTCCGCGACCCGGACAACGCGCTGCTGCCGAACTGGCTGGAAATCCCCATCGGCTACAACGGCCGCGCCAGCTCGGTGGTGGTGAGCGGCACGCCGCTGCATCGCCCCAACGGCCAGATCAAGCTGCCGAACGAGGCGCGCCCGGTGTTCAGCGCCTGCCGCAAGCTGGATTTCGAACTGGAGATGGGCTTTATCGTCGGCAAGGAATCGGCGCTGGGCGAGCCCATCAGCACCGCCGATGCGCCGGCGCATATGTTCGGCATGGTGCTGCTCAACGACTGGAGCGCGCGGGATATCCAGCAGTGGGAGTACGTGCCGCTGGGGCCGTTCAACAGCAAGGGCTTCGGCACCTCGATCTCGCCGTGGGTGGTGACGATGGAAGCGCTTGAGCCGTTCCGCCGCGACAACCCCGAGCAGTCGCCGCAGCCGCTGCCGTACCTGCAGCAGCAGGACAAGAACGCCTATGACATCGCGCTGGAAGTCGCGCTGCAGCCGCAGGGAGCCGCGGCCCCCAGCACCATCTGCCGCACCAACTTCAAGGCGATGTACTGGACCATGGCGCAGCAGCTGGCCCACCACACGGTGTCGGGCTGCAATGTGCGCGTGGGCGACCTGATGGGATCGGGCACGATCAGCGGCACCACGCCGGATTCCTACGGCAGCCTGCTGGAAATGACCCGCAACGGCGCCGAACCGGTGACGCTGGCCGACGGCAGCCGCCGCGGCTTCCTGGAGGATGGCGACGACGTGATCATGACCGGCTACTGCCAGGGCGAAGGCTATCGCGTCGGCTTCGGCGCGGTGTCGGGCAAGATCCTGCCGGCGCGCTGAAGTGTTTCAGCCGGCGCTGCGGTCGGCGCTTTGACCGGCTGCGGCGGCATCCAGGATGACCGCCGCGCGGCCTGACAGCAGTGCCCGGCCCGCGGCGCTGACGGTGAAGGCGTACAGCACGCTGCTGCCTTCACCGCTGATACGCTGCGCCTCAACCTGCAACGGCGCGTCGATATCGTCGAGCCGCTCCACATGCAGCACCAGCCTGCGCACGCTGGCCAGGTAGCCCGAGCGCGGGCGCTGCGCGTCCTTGCCTGGCGCCGCTTCCGCCAGCAATGCGCCGTGCACGGCCATGGCCTGTGCCGCATATTCAATCCCGCTGACTGCGGCCAGCCGGCCCTGCGCGCGCAGCGGGTTGTCCGCGCGCGTATGCGTGGCGGACGTGCAGCGAACCGATGTCGCATCCCAGGCCAGCACGCCGTCGAGCAGGCACATCGTGCCCTGGTGCGGAATGCGTGCCGCGATCCAGTCGCGGTCTTTCAGCAGCTCAGCCATTCGCCTGGCCACCGAGGCATTCCACCTCCGCTTCTAGCTGCAGCGTGTCCAGATAATCGAGCACCACGGTGGTAGTCTCGCCGCGGGCGATGGCCGTCAGCAACGGTAGCATGCGTGCAGCCGGCGCCGACCTGCGCAGCGCTTCCAGCGCGGCGTCCGGCATCACCGTGGCCGGTGCCTGCTTCAGCGCCACGCCGATGCGCGCGAGCGAACGCGCGGTCTGCCGCGGCGTGAGCAGCAGGGCCACGCCGAAGGGATCGGGGATCGGGCGGTGGCTGTGCAACGGCGCGGGATAGCCGGTGTCATAGGCGATCAGCAGGCAGGGCTCGGCATCGGCGGCGGCCTGCAGCACGCATTCGAGCAAGCCCGCGCTGCCACTGCCATCCATGGCGCACAGCACATTGGAGGTGCGCATCGCGCCCGCGGCGATCGACCAGTAGCCGGCGGTCGCGTTATGCACGGAGTTGTGGAAGCGCGTGGGCGACATCAGCGGCTCAGGCTCGGCCAGCGCTTCGCAGATCGCATGGAAGTTGAAGCCGTCGCTGCTGGACGAGGCAAAGATCGTCGGCAGCTGCGCGGCTTCGCAGTCGCTGGCGGCAACGGCCTGTTGGCCCACCCCCAGCGCCAGCCGTACGGTCGGGCCGGTGCGGCGGCGCTCTGCCGGCGGCAGGCCCGCGGGTGGCGGCAGCTCGGTCGGCGCGTGCGCATACGGCACGCGGCCGGCAAGGACTTCAGTGGCCTGCTGCCAGCCGGTCAGGCCGGGGCCGAGCAGGCCGATGCTTTCGATATACACGTGCTGCGGCATGGCGATGCTCAGTGGGATGCTGCGTCCGCGCGGGCGAACAGCAGGGTGCAGTTGGATCCGCCGAAGCCGAAAGCATTGGTCATTGCATAGCGCAGCGGTGCTTCGCGGTTGGCGAGCTGGTAGTTCACGTCCAGCGCCGGATCCACCTGCGTGGTGTTGATGCCACCGGGCACCAGGCCGTGGCGCAGCGCCAGCGCGCAAATGACGGCTTCGAGCGCGCCGGCGGCACCCAGCGCATGCCCGGTGGCGCCTTTGGTGGAGCTGCAAGGCGTGCCGGGCAGCACCGCGGCCATGGCCATCGCCTCCGCTGCGTCGTTGCTGCGCGTGGCGGTGCCATGCAGGTTGACGTAGCCGACCTGTGTCCGCGCTACGCCCGCGCTGGCCAGTGCCTGCTCCAGCGCCAGTCGCGCGCCCAGCCCGTCGGGGTGCGGGGTCGACATATGGTGCGCATCGCTCGATTCGCCGATGCCGGCCAGCAGGATGGCATCGGCTTGCGCGGTGCCGGCCACGCGCTCGAGCAGGCCGAATGCCGCTCCCTCGCCGATCGAGATGCCGTTGCGCGCCACGTCATAGGGCCGGCACGGCTGGTCGGACAACAGCTCCAGCGAATTGAAGCCGTACAGGGTCGTGTAGCACAGCGAATCGACGCCGCCGACCACGGCTACATCGATCAGCCCGGCCTCCAGCATGCGCCGTGCCGAACTGAACACCTTGGCGCCGGATGAACAGGCCGAAGATACCGCAGCCGCCGGGCCGGCCAGCCCCAGGTATTGGCGCAGGAAAGCGGGCAGCGAGTAGGGGTTGTGGGTGGTGGCGTAGTGGAAGCCCGGCGGCAGCGCGCCGCTGGCAGGATCCCGCTGGCGATAGGCCAGTTCCGTCTGCAGCACGCCCGCGGTGCTGGTGCCCAGGAAGACGCCGACCCGGTGGGCGCCGTAGCGCGCCGCCGCTTCGCGCACGCGCGCGGCAAAGCCGTCCTGCTCCAGCGCCAGTTGCGCCAGCTGGTTGTTGCGGCAGTCGAATTCGGCCAGTGCGGGCGGAAGTGCCACGGCGTCCAGGCCGGGTACCTCGCCGACGAAGGTATCGAGCTCGACGCCGCCGAAGCGGCAGGGCGCCAGGCCGCCGCGCTGCGCACGCAGTGCCGACAGGGTGGCGTCTACACCGGCGCCCAGGCAGCTGGTGGCCGTGAAATGCGAGAACAGGAGGGGGGACACGGCTTAGGTGGAACGAATGGAAAGGAATCTCGGAAGGCTGTGCCAATTGTAACAAGCAGCAGCTCACTCAGGCCGGCGGCACGGCCGCGCGCAGCGTGACGCAGCGCAGGCCGGCTTGTTCGATGGCGGTGAGCAGGCCCGGCAGCACCGTGGTGCAGTGCGCGTTGCCGGCGGCATCGGTGCCGGGATTGCCGTCGTGCAGCAGCAGGATGTCGCGCCCGGCGAGCTTGCCGGTGAGGCGCTGTGCCACGCGTGCCGCGTGGTCGCCGCAACGGGTATCGAAGCCGCGCCGGGTCCAGGCGGCAAGCTGAAGCCCGAGCCGGCACAGCACCGGCTCAAGGAAGGGATTGCGCAGCCCCGCGGGCGCGCGGAAGAAGCGCGGCGCCTGGCCGGTGAGGTCGGTCAGCACCTGCTGCGCGGCACCGATGTCGCGCAGTATGCGTCCGGGACCGAAGACGGAGAAGTGCAGCCGGTGGTACATGCTGTGGTTTTCCACGGCGTGGCCGCGGCGGACGATTTCGCGCACTAGTTCCGGATGCGCCGCGGCGCGCGCGCCGACGCAGAAGAAGGTCGCGCGCGCGCCATGCTGGTCCAGCATGTCGAGCACGCGCGGCGTCAACGCCGGGTTGGGGCCGTCGTCGAACGTCAGTGCCACACAGTCACTGGCCGAGGGCGGCAGGCGCAGCAGGTTGGGGCCAAGCCACCGGCTGCGCGGCCACAGGCCGGCGGCGCACATTGCCGCATGGGCGGCGCCAACGCCGGCCAGCGCCATGCCCATGGCTTCAGGGTACGCCAGGATCGCGCCGGCGGCACCCAGGTGCACGGCGGCGGTGCCATAAAGCAGCGGGGTGGGGCGCCAGGGGCGGCTGTTGGAGGTGCCGCGCAAGGCAACGCGCGGTGCGGGATACGAATTCATATTGCACTCCCGGCTATGTCCGGCGCCGCGGGGCGCGCCAGGATCGCCGAAAACCACAGGGCCAGCACGGCACCTGGACCTACCGTCAGGCCGAAGGCCTTGAGCAGCGGCAGGCTCGACAGCGCCAGCAGGCCGAAGGCGGCCACCGTGGTCAGGTTGGCCAGCAGCAGCGACACCAGTGTATGCGGTGAAGCGCCCGCCACCTGGCTGCCCGCCGCGGGGCCGTTGAAGAATAGCGCGTAATTGGAACCCACGGCCATCAGCAGCAGCAGGCCCACCAGGTGCAGCAGCGTCAGCGGCTGGCCGAGCGCTGCCAGCCCGCCCAGCACCACCAGCGCCGCCGCGGCCAGTGGCAACACCGTGGCCACGACGCGCCGTGCCGAGCGCAACGCCACGGCCAGCAGCACGATGATCGCCAGCAGGCCGGCCAGCGACAGCAGCAAGGCCTCGCGTAGGTAGCCGGTGTAGAGGCGGTCGGATTCGCCCTTGAGGTCGACGAACAGCGTGTCAGCGACGCCGGCCCGCGCGACCGCGGCCCGCACTGCGCTGGTGTCGACGCCGTCGGCCGCGCCGGTGCTTTGCGGGGTGTGGGCCGGTGCACGCAGCGGCAGCGTGGCGCTCCAGCGCCCGTCGCGCCGCGCCAGCAACGCGTCGACAGCCAGCGCCATCGATGTGCCGCGCAAGTCCTCGCGCCGCAGCAGCGCCCCGGTGCGCGCCGCCTCGGCCTGCGCCAGGAACGGCGCGAACAGGGACGCGCGCACCGGCTGCGTGGCGATGGCGGCGCGCAGGCGCTGCGCCAGCTCGTCGGGCGGCGGCAGGCTGGCCTGGCGCTCGCGCTGGGTCGCCGCGCTGGGCAGGTAGCGCGCCGGGCTCTCGTAGCCGCCGATGAAATTCTGCGCCACCAGCGGGTCCAGTTCACGTGCCACGCGCTCCGCGCCCTGCAGCACGGACTCCTGGTCCGGCCCGGACAGCACCACCAGGTAGCGCACGTCGGGTGCGCCAAGGTCCTCGCGCAAGCGGGTGTCGAGGGCCTGGTCGCTGGCCGACACCGGGCTCAGCGCCTGCAGCTCGCGGCCCCACAGCGTGCCGCGGTGCATGGCCAGCACCGTGCCGGCTGCCACCACCAGCACGAGCACCAGCCAGCGCACCCGGTGCGCGCGCGCCGCCAGCCACTGCAGCCGGCGGCCCAGCGGCGCCACGTCGCGCAGGTGCAGCGTGGCCGGCACCAGCTGCGGCAGCACGAAGCGCGTCACCAGCGCCGCGGTCGTCAGCCCGGCAATCGAATACAGCCCCAGCTGCGCCAGCCCCGGAAAGCCCGACAGCAGCAGCGAGGCAAAGCCGCAGACCGAGGTCAGCACGCCCAGGCGCACCGTTGGCCAGAAGCCGCGCAGCCAGGCGCGCTCGTCGCGCCGGCCGTCGCGCGTGTACTGCGCGGACTGTACGAACAGGTAGATCGAATAGTCGACCGCCTCGCCGATCAGCGTGGTGCCGAAGCCCAGCGTCAGGCCGTGCACCGAGCCGCCGAAGCCCAGGCTGACCGCGGCAATGCCCGCCAGCGCGCCGCTCAGTACCGGCACCAGCCCCAGCACCAGCAGCGGCACCGAGCGGTAGACCAGCAGCAGCAGCGTGACGATGATAGCCACGCCGATGGTCGACAGGCGCTCCACATCATGGCGGATGGTGTCGCGTGCATTGACGGAAAACACGCCCGGCCCGGTCATCACCAGCTGGTACTGGCCAGCCGTCGCGGCCTTGGCAAACGCCTCGCGCACGGCCCCGATGGCTTGTGCCTGCGCATCCGTGTCAGACCCCGCGGCGGCGGTCTGGGCCAGCAGCACCGCGCGCTTGCCGTCGCGCGACGCCCAGGCGCCGGCGTGCATGGGCACGCGCTGCCCGGCATCCAGCTGTGCCAGCATCGCGGCCACTTCGCCGGTGGGATCGCTCGGCAGCAGCGACTTGGTGAAGAGCCCGGCGGACGAAGCCAGCAGCTCGAACGATTCATTTAGCGCCTGCGCCAGGCCGCGTTCACTGAAGCGCTCCGGCGTGACCGCGGGGCTGAGCAGGTAGCGGTGCGCAAACACGTATTGGCGGTCTGCGGCCTGGTTGACCGGCTCGCCGTTCTGGATCGCCGTGAAGCGCGGGTCGCCGCGCAACTGTGCCGCCATGGCACGCGATACCGCGGCGCGGCCATCGGCATCGCCGCCTTCGATCCCGACCAGGACCAGGCGCGATACCAGTCCGTCGCGCAGCTGGTTCACCAGCAACTGCTGCTCGGCGCTGGGCAGCCGCGGCAGGAAGGCCGAGAGGTCGGCCGTGAAGGTGGTGCGGCTGATGACGGCCGCGCAGGCGAGCATGGCGAAGATCCACAGTGCCAGCGCGATCCGGCGCGTCGCTGGGCGCATCGTTGCGGGCGGCGCTGCGCTCATGGGCGGCCGGCAGGTCGGATCTTCATCACCGAGCGGTCGCCGTCGGCCTGCCGGATCTCGACGCGGTCGAGCACATCCTGGCTGCCGTCGATGCGCACTTGGCTGATCACAGCGGCCATGCGCGAGTCCGCCGGTGTCAGCGTCAGCGTCCAGCGGCTGGCGCGGCCTTCCAGGCCGAGCTTGTAGTAGCGCTCCAGCGTCTGGCGGTTGCCTGCCAGCGTGCCGCGGATGCTTTCGATAAAGGCGGCCAGCTCGGGGTAGTTCTGCAGCGGCATGGTGTAGCGCTTGCCGTCGCGCTCGACCGTCAGCATGTCGCCGTCGAGCACCATGTTCTCGGCCTTGGGCGCCAGTGTGCGCTTCTCCAGGTGGTCGGGCGCCGTGAACAGCAGTTCGCCGGTCGACTGCACCGGCTTGTCGACTATCGCCAGGTACTTGGTCTCGGTGAACAGCACGCGCCCCGACTTGCGTTGCGCCAGGGTGGACATCAGCTGGTCGACGCCAAACGTGGCGGCGCCGGACGGTGCGGCCAGCGCAAGCATGGCGCCGGCCAGCAGCATTGACAGCAGGAAGCGGAAAGGGCGTCTGGAAAGGGACATCAGGGGCTGCTCACGGCTCGCGGGTCATGGCTCGTTGCCCGGCGGCGGCTGTTCAGACAGCGGCGGGCCGGCGTGCCAGAAATCGTAGAAGTTGAACCAGTTGTATGGGGCGCTGCGGCAGAACTGCTCCAGCAGGCGCACGTATTCCGCCAGCGCGGTCTGCACGGCTGCCTCGCGCTGGCCGCGCGCGGTGTCGGTGAAGTCCGCCAGCGGCACGAAGTGCACATCGTAGCGGTTGCCGCCGCGGTACAGGCCGGTGATGAAGAACACCGGCCGGCGCAGCATCGCCGCCATGCGCAGCGGGCCGGTCGGAAGGCCCGTGGGCGTGCCGAGGAAGCTGCACTGCTGCACCGGGTCGGTGGCGCGCTGCGACAGCGTGCGGTCGGCCAGCATGCCGATCATGTAGCCGCGGTCCAGGTAGTCGCGCACCCGCAGCATGGTGTCGAAGCGACCCAGCGCGATCACGTCCTGGCGCATCGCCGGGTTGATCGACTGCAGCACGTCGTTGAGCTTGTGCGCATTCTCCTCGTACATGGTGATCGCGACTTCCATCTCCGGGTGCCGCCGCCCGAGCGCGCGCACCACCTCGAAGCTGCCCAGGTGCGCACCCAGCAGGATTGCGCCACGGCCGCGCGCCATCGCGGCTTCCAGCTGCGCCTCTCCGTGCAGGCGGATATCGAACAGGTCGAAGCGGCCGTTGAGCAGGTAGATGCGGTCATGGATGGTCGAGGCGAAGGTGAACACATGCCGGTAGCCATCGACCCAGTTGGCCTCGCGCCCGAGGGCGCGGTCCATGTAGGCGCGCGAGGCATGGCGTGCCGCCGGTGCGAACAGCATGAAGTACGCCGCAATCCCCCGCAGCACCACGCGCCCGACGGGGCGGCCGAGTGCCAGCGAGATCCACGTCATGACGCGCAGCAGCGTGATGCTGCCGCGCTCCTCGCGGTGCGACCATTCGGATTCCAGCGGCGGCTGCCGCTTCCACAGCCAGCTCAGCATGCCGATGCCCCCGCTTGCGGCGCGGCGCCACGCACTTGCAGCGTGCCGCTGGCGACATCGCGTCCGGCGCTGCGCAGCGTGAAGCGGATACTCTCGCTGCCATCGGCCGCTGCGTCGGCCTGGTGAAGGATCTCCACGCGCTCGCCCGGGGTCACCGGGCTCAGGAACTTGATGGCGCCGGCCTGGGTGACGGCAAGGCGGCGGCCCAGCGCCGCGCCGAGTGCCAGCACCGCGTGGTCCAGCAGCACCACCCCCGGCACGATCGGATGGCCGGGAAAGTGGCCGGCGATGGCCGGGTGATCGGCGTCGATGACAAAGCCGGGCCTTGCCACGCTCTCGCCGTGGTGTGCCGCGGCAAGCCTTGCGACCAGCGCCGCCAGGGCTTCGCGCGGCAGCTTGCCGGAGGCATTGCGCGGCAGGCTGTCGGCAAAGAGCAGCGGGCGTGGCAGGAAGGCCGGGTCGATGCGCGCGCGCAGCGCCTGCTGGAGCTGCGCCGGGGCGACGCCTGGCGCCACCGCCACCGCCACCAGCCGCACCACGTGGCCATGCGTGTCGCCTTCGTGCGCATCATCGGGCATGAAGAACGCGCCGTCGCGCACGCCGTCAATGGCCGTGAGCTGGTGGTTCAGGTAAGCCAGCGAGGTGCGCTTGCCGGCGATATTCAGCATGTCGGCCTTGCGGCCATGGAGCAGGAAGTGGCCGGCATCCAGCGGTGCGATGGCGTCGCCCAGCGACACCGGCTGTTCGATATGGCCGCCTTCGGCCCAGGTCTCGGTGTCGCCGCCGTCGCCCTGGCGTGCCTCCAGCCGCACGCCAGGCACCAGTGTCCAGGCATCGGTCTGCGCGGTGCGGCGCGTGGCGACCTGGCCGGTCTCGGTGCTGCCGTAGATCTCGCACAGCGGAGCGCCGAACAGGGTCTCGGTCTCGCCCGCCAGCTGGCGGCCAAGCGGGGCGGTCGCGCACAGCACCAGGTCTGCCGGCGGCATCGCCATGCCCGCCTGCACCAGCGTGCGCAGGTGCACGGGCGAGCTGACCAGCGCACGCGGCGCCGGCACCGAGGCGAGGGCATCGCGCACGTCGGCCGGATAGAAGGCCGGGGCCGCCACCAGTGCCGCGCGGCCCTGCAGCACCAGCATGACCGTGGCTTCCAGCCCGAACATATGCTGTGGCGGCACCGTGCCCACCACGGTCCAGGCACGCCCATCCAGCAGGCCTAGCCGCTGTGCCGCGGCATGCGCGCACCGGGCCATCGCGCCCCAGGTCTTGCGGTGCGGCACCGGCGTGCCGGTCGAGCCTGACGTGAACACGTACGCCATGACCTGGGTCGCGGCAATCTGCGGGATCTCGGTCGGCCCGTCCGTGGCGGCGCCGCGCAGGCCGTCGTGATAGCGGAACGCCGGCATGGCGCACGCCGCGTCAGGCTGGTCATGCAGGCAGAAGGCGTCCGGGGCAAAGTCGGCCAGCTGGCGCACCATCTCCGGCGTATGGGACGGCGGCAGCAGGGTGGCCTTGCCCGCCAGCAGCGCGGCGCACAGGCCGACGGCGAAGCTGTAGCGGTCGGTGCAGGCGTTGAATACGTGCCCGCCTGCCGGCAGCGCGGTGGCCAGGCTGGACGCATCGGCCAGGAACTGGCGCACGCTGACAGGCCGCCCGTGCGCCCAGGCGATGATGTCTTCGGGCGAGGCATGCGCGACGATGGGGAGCGTGGTCATGGGGCGGAGCCTGTGCCTGTTGCCAGTGTAGGGGCCGGGGTGCGGCGCGTCAGCGCGGCAAACCGGGCCGGCCCGCACGGGCAGCCATGACTGCGCGATAGCCATGCACCGCGTCCAGCAGGCCGCCGTGGGCCATGCCCGGGAAAGCGATGCGGCGGCACACGGCCTCGCCCACGAACATCAGCGCGATCAGCAGCGGCGTGGCCAGATTGGCGAAGCTGGACCAGGTTGCCACCGGCGCCAGCACGAACAGCAGCGTCGATATACCCACCATCGCGGCAAAGAACAGCGTCCAGGCCTGGGTCACGCGCAGCGTGTAGCGCAGGTGCGCGGGGGGCAGTTGGCCATGGATTGCCGTCGCGATCTGCGTGCACAGTGGCGTGTGGCCGGGGCGCAGGCTCAGCGCGAACATCACGCCCAGCGCGGCGTTGATGCCGGCGTGCTGCAGGAAATAGGTCCAGCCGAAATGCGTGGCCAGCGGCAAGCGCCAGATCCACAAGGCGGCGCAGGCTGCCAGCAAGCCAGCCAGCGCAGGGAGGCGCCACCCGGCGCGGCGGCAGGCAAGGAAGCCGATTAGCAGGAACGGCGCCGCCCCGAGCCACAAGGCGGCGATTTCGGCACCCGGCTGGTGTGCTGCACGGTGCAGGGCGGATTCGTAGGCGACAAAGGCGGCTACCGCGGCAATCCAGCCATGGCGCTGGCCTGGCGGCACGGCATCCTGCCGCAAAGGCATGGCCGGCGCGGCGGGCGTGGAGGGGCGGTCGAATTGCTGGCTCGATGGCATCTGCGAGGGTATATTGTGTGTAGCGTAAGTCGCTTGGCGCAAAGCGTTGCCGGAAATGACGCTGCATGGTGCGCGAAGCGAACGCTTTATACCCCAAAAGACCGGCCCGACGTGATGATGATTCCCAAAAGGGCCGCCTTTGTTGTTACTAAACTTCTCTCAACTGGCTGGGATTTGCCCCTTTTGATAGCATCGGTTGCCCTGCCGTGCGGACTGGACAACCTTGCCCGGACCCATGCCGCAGCGGCATTCCAGCCACCTAGCGACATGACCGAACTCGAAACCGAACTTGCCCGCCTGATCATCGACGAACTCGACATTGTCGAGTTGCGGCTGGAGGACATCCATGCCACCACGCCGCTCTATGGCGAAGGCTTCGGGCTGGATTCCATCGATATCCTTGAGATCGCACTGCTGGTGTCGCGCAAGTACGGGGTCGAACTGCGTTCGGACAACCCCGACAACAAGACCATCTTTGCCTCGCTGGGCAGCCTGGCCACCTACCTGGCGGAACACCGCACGCGCTAGCCCCGGCTCGCCGCACCCACCCTTTCGCCCTTTCCCAAAGCCAGGACCGGAGCACGACATGCCGCAGCAAGCCATGCCCGGGCCCGCACTGGTGACCGGCGGCAGCGTCTGCCCCATGGGTGGCACCGAGCCGTCCGCCACGCACCTGGTGCTGATCCCCAGCTATAACCCCGGCGTGCGCCTGCATGAAGTGCTGCGCGCGGCGCGCGCCGCCTGGACGCCGGTCTGGGTGGTCGTGGACGGCAGCACCGATGGCAGCGACCAGTGGCTGCTGGCGCAGGCGGCCACCGATCCCGGGCTGCGCGTACTGGTGCTGCCGCGCAACCAGGGCAAGGGCACCGCAGTGCTGCACGGCATCGACGCCGCCGCCGCCGCTGGCTTTACGCATGTGCTGGTGATGGATTCGGACGGGCAGCATCCTGCACACCTGATTCCGCAGTTCATGGCGATATCGCAGCGCAACCCCGGCGCCATGGTGCTGGGCCGGCCCGTGTTCGACGCCAGCGCACCGCGCGAGCGGGTCTACTGGCGGCGCATGTCCAACTTCTGGGTGGATGTCGAGACGCTCTGGGCAGGCATCGGGGATTCCCTGTACGGTTTTCGCGTCTACCCGGTCGCGCCGCTGCGCGCGGTCATGCGCGAGAGCCGCTGGATGCGGCGCTTCGACTTTGATCCGGAAGTAGCGGTGCGCCTGTGCTGGCGCGGCGTGCGCCCCATCAACGCCGATGCGCCGGTGCGCTACTTCGGCCAGCGCGAGGGTGGGGTATCGCATTTCCGCTATCTGCGCGACAACCTGTTGCTGACCGGCATGCATCTGCGGCTGCTGGCCGGCTTCGTGCTGCGGCTGCCGGTACTGGTGTGGCAGCGGCTGCGGCGGGCGACCGGCGGTGCGTCGTGCCGGCCGAAAGCCTGAACGGCATCCCGCAAAACAAGCAGAAAGGCCGCACGAAGCGGCCTTTCTGCTTGTTGGGCTCAGGGGCCAGGGTTTGCTTACTTGCCCAGTTCGTGACCAATCACGCCGCCCACCACGGCGCCGCCGATGGTCCCGGCGGTGCTGCCGTGAGTCAGCTCGTGTCCGGCCACGCCGCCGGCCACCGCGCCCGTCGCCGTACAGCCGGCCAGCGCCATGCTGGCACTTACCAGGAGCGCGCTTGCGAGTTTCCACATGATGGTCTCCTGCATCGTTGCCGGGCCAGTTGCAGGCAACCGGCCCCATGTGTCCAGCTTAGGCCCGTGCCGGGCAGGGGCCTCTCCGAGACACGCCGATTGCGCTGTAGGAATCGGACGACGGCAGGTGGCGCAGGGGTGGCGTCAGGCGTCCCCGGCGTGCTGGCGCAGGCGCTTGATCAGCGAAGAGGTGTCTGCGCGGCCGCAACCCATCTGCTGCAGGTCGGCATAGAACTGGTCGACCAGCGCCGTCACC
Organism: Cupriavidus sp. FW305-F7; assembly: GCF_058782875.1. Taxonomy (NCBI): domain Bacteria; kingdom Pseudomonadati; phylum Pseudomonadota; class Betaproteobacteria; order Burkholderiales; family Burkholderiaceae; genus Cupriavidus; species Cupriavidus sp. FW305-F7. Next base: position 223,519 of record NZ_JBYSYC010000006.1, read on the forward strand.
GGCAGGCCGGCGCCGTTGCGGCGCGCCTCGTCCAGGCACAGGCCCAGGTCCTTGCGCATCCAGTCGACCGCGAAGCCGAAGTCGAATTTGTTGTCGATCATGGTGGGGCCGCGGTTCTCGAGCTGCCATGAGCCGGCCGCGCCCTTGCTGATGACGTCCAGCACCAGGCGCATGTCCAGCCCGGCGCGCTCGCCAAAGGCGATGGCCTCGGACAGGCCCTGGATCAGCCCGGCGATGCTGATCTGGTTGACCATCTTGGCCAGTTGCCCGGCGCCGGATTCGCCGATGCGCGTGACGGCGCGTGCGTAGGCGGCAATGACCGGTTCGGCGCGCGCATAGGCGTCGGCATCGCCGCCGCACATGATGGTCAGGATGCCTTTCTCCGCGCCGACTTCGCCGCCGGAGACCGGGCCGTCGACAAAGTGCAGGCCGTGCTCGCGCGCGGCGGCGTAGAGTTCGCGCGCCACGTTGGCGCTGGCGGTGGTGTGGTCCACGAAGATGCAGCCGCTGGGCGCGCTGAAGAAGGCGCCGTCATGCCCGGCCAGCACCGCGCGCAGGTCGTCGTCATTGCCCACGCAGGAGCAGACTACCTGCGCATCGCGCACGGCCTGTGCCGGCGTGGGCGCTGATTTGCCGCCGAACTTTTCGACCCATGCCTGCGCCTTGGCGGCGGTGCGGTTGTACACGGTGACCTCGTGCCCCTTGGTGGCGAGGTGGCCGGCCATGTGGAAACCCATGACGCCCAGTCCGAGAAATGCGACACGCATGCTGCTGCTCCGTTGCTTGTATGTTTGGGATCGGTGAGGCGCGGCCCCGTTTGCGTGATGCCACGCCGGGATCCTGCACCGGCGGGGCGGCTAGGCCGCCTCCGGCTCCAGAGTATACGAGGGCGCCGGGGCTGGGGACAGATACAGAGCCTGGCACGATGTTGCGCTACAGGCTGCTGCTTCGGGCACATATAGTCATGGCATCGTTAAAATCAAAATACCTATGACATGAGTATTTGAAGAATACCCATGCTGTCGCTAAAATAGAAATACCTATCATATTGGTATTCCATCCAACGCGATGAAGCAAATTGTCTCTACTCCATGGCAGCTTGGCCAGATCCTGCAGGCAGCGCGCAAGGCGGCCGGCCTGAACCAGACCGAGGCTGCCGCGCGGCTGAATATCAGCCAGAGCCGAATGTCGCACATGGAACTGAACCCCGACAGCATCAGCGTCGACCAACTGCTGGCGCTGGTCGGCGCGCTCGGCCTGGAGTTGGTGGTCCAGGACCGGGCCACGGGAGCCGCCGAGGTGTCCGAGGTGGCGTGGTAATCATGGCGGCACGCAGGTCACGTACGCCGGCGCTGTCGGTCTGGGCCAACGGGCAGCGCGTGGGCACCTGGCGCCAGCCGTCCGGTACCGGGATGGAACTGGAATACGACGAGGACTGGATCCGCTCTGAAGCCGGGCGGCCCCTGTCTCTGTCGCTCGGGTATGGCCTGGGCAACCGGCGCGTGGTGCGTGGCGATGCCGTGCGCAACTACTTCGACAACCTGTTGCCGGACAGCGAGGCCATCCGGCGCCGGTTGGCGCTGCGCTTCCAGACCGGCTCGGTAGAAGCCTTCGAGTTGCTCGCCGCCATCGGCCGCGATTGCGTGGGCGCGGTGCAGATCCTGGGCGAAAACGAAGCGCCTGCGGGCATCGACCGGATCGAAGGCGAACCGCTATCGGACGAGCAGATCGAGCGCTGGCTGGAGGATATCGTCGCCACGCCCGCGCTTGGGCGGCATGAGCACGACGACGACTTCCGCATCTCCATCGCCGGCGCGCAGGAGAAGACTGCGCTGCTGCGCCATGACGGCCAATGGCTGCGGCCGCATGGCGCCACCCCGACCACACATATTTTCAAGCTGCCACTGGGCCTGGTGGGCAACCGCAGGGCCGACCTGAGCACGTCGGTGGAAAACGAATGGCTGTGCCTGAAGATCCTTGCCGCCTATGGCTTGCCGGTGGCCGATTGCGAGATGCTGACGTTCGGCCGCCGCAAGGTGCTGAGCGTCACGCGTTTCGATCGCCAGCCTCATCCGTCAGGCAATTGGCTGCTGCGGCTGCTGCAGGAAGATTTCTGCCAGGTGTTCGGCCTCAGCCCGCTGCAGAAATACGAGGCCGATGGCGGACCCGGCATGATCGAGATCGCCACGGTGCTGCGCAACTCAGTGGCCCGGGCCGATGATCTGCAGACGCTACTGGCCGCGCAGCTGCTGTTTTGGCTGCTGGCCGCACCGGACGGGCACGCCAAGAACTTCAGCATCCGCCTGCTGGCCGGCGGGCGTTACCGCATGACGCCGCTGTACGACGTGATGTCGATCTGGCCGGTGGTGGGCCAGGGCGCCAACCAGTTCTCCTGGCACAAGGCCAAGCTGGCCATGGCGGTCGCCGGCCGCAGCCGGCACTACGGTCTGCGCGATATCCAGCGCCGCCATTTCAATGCGATGGCACCGCGCTGTTTTCTGGGTGCCGATGCCGAGGCGCTGATCGGGCGCATCATCGCGCGGACCCCGGCGGTGCTCGCCGAGGTCGGCGCAGCACTGCCCGCGGGTTTTCCGCAGAAGGTGGCGGACACGATCCTGGAGGGTTTGCGAACATCGGTGCAGCGGCTGGGAGAGATGCCGGCGCAGGTGGAGGGGTGAGCCCCGGGGAGCCTTTGCCGCCGGAGCTGTCCGCCGCGCACATCACCACAAGGTAAGAACCCGCCTACGCCAGCTTCCGCCCTTGTCCTATCCCTTGCGCATCGCGTGCTGCCTACATTGAAGCCAGGTTGCACCACCGCAAGGAGCCGACTCATGTCATTCGCGCTATACATTATCGGCCTGCTGGTCCTGGTTGGCGGCATTGCCTGGGGCATGGAAACGGCTGGCCTCGCGCCCGTCTATATCGGTATTGCCTGCCTGATCGTGCTTGGCATCGGCATCATGGCGGCGGTTTCGCGTACCCGTACCAAGGACCCTTCTTGAGGGCTGCGTGCCCGGTGCCGTGCCGGGCCCACTTTCCGTGACGCCGCGCAGCGGCGGGCGCACGAGGTTGGCTTGGAACCAGGCCAGCGTTGCCTGCGCGCCATGGCCAGCCAGCATCGCCACTAGTTCACCGGGCCTCCGTGTCCGCCGTGTCTTGCACGGGCGGACTCGCCAGCTGCGCGCGCACCGCCGCCGCCAGTTCGGCAGCCGCCGGCGACAGGCTGCGGTTGCGCGAAGTCACCAGCCCGATCGAGCGCTCGGTCACCGGCGCGGTCAGCAGGCGCTCGACAATGCCGGGCTGGCGCACGGTGCCGGCCGCGATCTCGGGCAGCGCGGCCACGCCGAAGCCGCATTCGACCATGGCCGCGATAGTGGCCAGGCGCTCTGCCTCGAACACCGGCTGGAAGCGGATGCGGTTCTGCAGGAAGGCCCATTCCGCGTACTGGCGCACGCTGCTCGGGTGCGTCATCGACACGTGCGGCGCGCTGGCGGTATCGGCCCAGCGCAGCGGCCCGGGGCTGCGCGCCAGTGGGTGAGCCGACGGAATCAGCAGCACGAAGCGGTCCGACAGCAGGGGCTCATATTGCAGGTCCGCCTGTTGCGGGTCGGCGGCGGTCAGCGCGAAATCCACGTCGCCGGCGCGCACCAGGTCGAACGCCGGGCCGGAGAGGGTATCGAACACCTTCAGCGCCACCTCCGGGCGCGCCTGGTGGTAGGCCATCAGCACGCGCGGCAGCATGCGCGCCGCCAGCGAGGGCAGCGCCGCCACCGCCACCTGGCCGCGCTCGGCGCTGGCAATGCCGGTCACGGCGTCGATGGCGCCGCGGAACGCCGCCTGCAGCAGCGCGGCCTGCTGCATGAAGACCTGGCCGGCCGCGGTCAGGCGCACGGTGCGGGTGGTGCGGTCGAACAGGCGCACGCCGACGGATTCCTCGATGCGCAGGATCTGCGTGGACAGGGCGGATTGCGACAGGTGCAGCTGGCTGGCGGCCTGGCGGAAGTTGAGCGTGCGGCCAAGCAACAGCATGGTTTCGATGTCGCGCATCGACAGGTTGATTTTCATGGGCGGTAGCGGGTCGGCGGTGTCTGGTGCCGGCCGGGTCACGCTATTGATCTGATTTCTGGATCATTTTATCCAGAAATTCGACTTCTTCAATCAAAGCAAGTTCTCTACACTGCCTGGATTCCTGGGAGAACCTATGTCGAACCCGACCGCTCCGGTCATCCTGAGCCGCCCTGGCGCCGCGCACGCGGTGGTGGTGGGCGGCGGCACCATGGGCGCCGATGTTGCCGTGGTGCTGACCCGCGCGCTGTGCCGCACCACCGTGGTCGAGCCTGATGCCGGCCGCGCCGGTGCCCTGCCCGGGCGCGTGCGAAGCAACCTGGCCGCGATCGGCCGTGAACAAGGCGCGGAGCGCCTGGCGGTGGCCGCGGCGCTGGATGATGTGGACTGGTCCACCGTGGACCTGGTGATCGAATGCATCCCGGAACGGCTGGACCTGAAGCAGGCGCTCTTTGCCGAGCTGGTGCGGCGCGCGCGGCCCGATACGGTGCTGGCCAGCAACAGCTCCAGCTTCCCGATCAGCGCCATCGGCGTGGGGCTTGACTCGCGTGCGCGCATGCTCGGCCTGCACTTCTTCATGCCGGCGCACCTGGTGCCGCTGGTGGAAGTGGTGATGGGCGATGACAGCGACGAGGCCTGTGCCGATGCGCTGATCGCCTTCATGCGCCGCTGCGCGATGGTGCCGGTCAAGGTGCGCAAGGACCTGCCGGGCTTTCTTGCCAACCGGCTGCAGCATGCGCTGTCGCGCGAGGCCTTCAGCCTGATCGACCGCGGCATTGCCTCGCCCGAGGATGTCGATGCGGCGGTGCGCTTCGGCTTCGGCTTTCGCTTCCTGGCGGCCGGGCCGGTGCTGCAGCGCGACCACGCGGGCATCGACGTGCACGCGGCCGCCGGCGCCACCATGTACCCGACCTTCTGCAACGACGACCATCCGGCGCGCTGCCTGTCCGAGCGCGCCGCCGACGGCCGCCACGGCATGAAGCGCGGCGAAGGCTTCTACCACTGGACCCCTGAAACCATTGCCGCCGAGCGCGCACGCTATGACAGCCTGCTGCGCGCCGGCCTGGCGCTGATCGCGCCTGAACTGCCCGAGATCGAGCCATGACCCAGACCCCTTCCCAAGCCCCTGTCGCCGCGGCCCGCGTGCCGCTGGCCGATGCGCCGCTGATCGTCACCGTGGCGCCCAACGGCGCCTACAAGCGCGCCAGCGACCATCCGGCGGTGCCGCTGACCGCCGCGGCACTGGCCGCTGAAGCGCGCGCCTGCCTGGATGCCGGCGCGGCCATGATGCACATGCATGTGCGCGATGCCGAAGGGCGCCACTCCCTCGACGTGCAGGCCTACCGCGACGCGCTGGCCGCGGTGAAGCAGGCCGTCGGCGAAGCGTTGCTGGTGCAGGTGACGAGCGAGGCCGCGGGCGTATACAAGGCCGCGGAGCAGATGGCGATGGTGCGTGAGCTGCGGCCCGAAGCCGTCTCGGTGGGCCTGCGCGAAGTGGACGTGCCAGAGATCCCGGACAGCGAACTGGCGGCGTTCTTCGCCTGGCTGGCGCGTGAGCGCGTGATGACGCAGGTGATCCTGTATGACGTGGCCGATGTGCGGCGCTGGCAGTCGATGCGTGAGCGCGGCATGGTGCCGCCGGGCGCATGGTCGGTGCTGTACGTGCTGGGGCGCTATGCCGCCGGACAGGTGTCGTCGCCGCACGACCTGCTGCCGTTCCTGCAGGCCGCGGGCGAGTCCGGCGACGCGTTGCCTTGGGCGATCTGCGCCTTCGGCCGCGAAGAGAATGCCTGCGTGACCGCGGCCGCGGCATTTGGCGGCCATGTGCGGGTGGGATTCGAGAACAACCTGCTGCTGCGCGACGGCAGCCGCGCACCCGGCAACCATGCGCTGGTGGCGCAGGCGGTGCAGGGCGGCCTGACGCTGGGCCGGCCGATTGCCGACGCCGCCGATGCGCGCCGCATCTACGGCGAGGTGCGCTGAGGCGCTGCCTCGCCGGGTGCCGTCAGGCGCCGTCGCTGAAGCTGTCGCGCGGGCCGTTGGGGTTATGCGCGCCGTCGGTGAAGGTGCTGCGCGGACCGGTTGCGGCGTTCGCGCCGTCCGTGAACGCGCTGCGGGTTTCCATGAGGCTGCGGGCGCCGTCGGTGAACGGGCTGCGGGGGCCGGTGGCGCTGTGCGCCCCGTCGCTGAACGGATCGACGTTGCGCGGTGCAGCCTGCGCAGTGCCGACCACGGCAGCGATAAGGGCGGTGGCCACAAAGACTTGCCTGAGTGCTTGCATGAGTCGCTTCTCCGTAAGGTTGCCGGCCCGGGGTGGGCGGCGGTGAAGCAAGTCTAGGCAGCGCGTGCCCACACGAGCATGACCGGCACATGACATTGGTGTCACTCGGCAGCGCACGTGCGCGGCAAGCGCAAGGCAATTGGCCGCGTGCCCGTGAGGGAAACGCAGCAGCGCCGGCAAAGGCTGTAGAATCACGGCTATCCGACCGGCCTGCGGTTCTATCGCCGGTTTTTCATTGCCCGCGGAAATGCAGCGGGCCTCTCACGAGAGTCATGTCCGAGTCTGATTCAGCCAAACTCGCTGCGGTGGCGTGGATCCGCGAGCAAATGGACCGTCATGCCCTGACGTTCGACGATCTTGTCGCCGCCGGGTGCTTTGATCATGTTGCCATCGACGCCGGGCATGAGCCGGCGCCTGAGGCCGCGCCAGCCGTGGCCCCGCTTGTCCCGCAGGCCGCCCCCCAGGCTGCCGCTGCACGCCCGCTGTACCGCAATGCGCTCGGCCAGAGCTGGGACGGGCAGGGCGAGTATCCAGACTGGCTGCAACGGGCCGTGAACGCCGGGCAGTCGATCGAATTCTTCCGAGTCGGATAAAAAGCGCAGGCGCGACAATTCGCCGCGCATTGCCGGTGCCGACGGAATTCCGCAAAACAGAAAAGAAGCGATGCGGGCGCTGTGCCCGCTATGACGCGCTCAGCAGCGTGCGGGCAGCAGGCGTTCCAGCGGCAGGATGTCGGTGAATGCACCCGGCGTGGCCATTGGCGCCGCGTGCGCCCAATGCACCAGCACCTCCGCAGGCAGTTCGCGCAGCACTCCGGACGCGGCCGATGGCCGCGTCTCCAGCGGCGTGGCGCCCTGGTCGGTCGCCTGCGGCGCATCGGCATCGTGCAGCTGCAGCGGATGGCCGCTGCCGGAAGGCTCGGCCATCACCTGGACCGCGCTGCCGCGGCAAGTGCCCGGGCCGGTGCCGTCCAGTGCCGCTTCCGCCTCCATTTTTGCGGCCGCGTGCCGTTCCGGCAGCGACAGCCCGGCAGCCTGTCCCGCGCTGCACACCGTGGCCACTGCCGCCGCGGCACCGGAGACGGACAGCGCAAGCATGGCGAGGGACAGCAGCAGGTAATTCGGCAGGCGTTTCATCGGCAGGGGGCGGCGGGCAGGATGGGGGCAACGGTGGCGCAAACCGGCAGGACGCCGGTAGTGATCGCGCATTTTACCGGGGTTTCCGCCTGCATTTCCCTGGCATGGCGATGACATTTCTGAAATCTTTGCCCATTGGCGGTCATCCTCGGCTAGCGTTACGCCATGGCGGCGCTGGTGCCGCCCGGAAAGTGATCGAACCATGCGTATCCTGATTGTCGAGGACGAACCCAAGGCGGGTGACTACCTGCACAAGGGCCTGACCGAATCCGGCTTCGTGGTGGACCTGGCACGCGACGGCGCGGACGGCCTGGCCCATGCGCGCGAGCATCCCTATGACCTGATCGTGCTGGACGTGATGCTGCCCGGCCTGGATGGCTGGCAGGTGCTGCGCGAACTGCGCCGCGAGCGCGATACCCCGGTACTGTTCCTGACCGCGCGCGACGAACTGTCGGACCGCCTCAAGGGGCTGGAGCTCGGCGCCGACGACTATATGGTCAAGCCCTTTGCCTTTGCCGAACTGGTGCTGCGCATCCGCACCATCCTGCGGCGCGGCCCGCTGCGCGAGAGTGAGTTCATCGAAGTGGCCGACCTGCAGATCGACGCCATCCGCCGCCGTGTGGTGCGCGCCGGCCAGAAGATCGACCTGACCTCCAAGGAGTTTGCGCTGCTGTACCTGCTGGCGCGCCGGCGCGGTGAGGTGCTGTCGCGTTCGCTGATCGCCTCGCAGGTGTGGGACGTCAATTTCGACAGCAATACCAATGTGGTCGACGTCTCGATCCGGCGCCTGCGCGCCAAGGTCGACGATCCCTTCCCGCACAAGCTGATCCACACGCGGCGCGGCATGGGCTACGTGCTGGACGACAGCGAGGACCGGGGCCAGGACGCATGATGCGGCTGACGTCTTCGCTCACCACGCGGCTGGCGCTGGCGTACGGGCTGGCCACGGCAGTGATTCTTGCCAGCGTGGCGGCCTACCTGTCCGGGGCGCTGTCGGCGCAGCTGGAGGGGCGTGACGAGAGCGAGCTGGTCGGCGAAGTGCTGCTGGTGCGCCACCTGCTGCGCGAGGTGCGCAGCGAGGCCGAGATCCGCGCCGATACCCACCGCTTTGCCGATATCGCGATGGGCCATGAGGGGCTGATCCTGGTGGTGCGCTCACGCCAGGGCGAGCCGCTTGTCACGCTCAACCCGCGCAATGAATCCGTGCCGGCGCTGCGCGTGCTGCCCGCCACCACGCAGCCAGAGAAGAGCATGTTGCAGACCTGGTACCCCAAGAATGGCGTGCCCTCGCGCGGCATTGCGGCGTTGGGCCAGCTGGGGGATTCCGACAAGGCCGTGGAGATCGTGGTGCTGCGCGATGCCGGCTATCGAGTGGCGCTGATCCGCGAATACCGCCACCAGGTGCTGTGGGCCACGCTGTGCGGCGCTGCCGTGGCGGCGGGGCTGGGCTTCGTGCTGGCGCGGCGCGGGCTGCGGCCGCTGCGGCGCATGGCTGCCGATGCCGCCGCGGTCACCACCAGCCGCCTTGCCACGCGGCTTGACGTGGGCAGCGCACCGGCCGAGTTGCGCGAGCTGGCGGCGGCCCTCAATGACATGCTGGCGCGGCTGCAGGACAGCTTCTCGCGGCTGTCCGAATTCTCGGCGGACCTGGCGCATGATTTCCGCACGCCGATCAGCAACCTGATCGGCCAGACCCAGGTCACGCTGGCGCAGAGTCGCGGCGTGTCCGAGTATGAGGCGCTGCTCGAATCCAACCTGGAAGAGTACGAGCGCCTGGCGCGCATGATCGAGAACATGCTGTTCCTGGCGCGCGCCGACCATGCGCAGGTGGCGCTGGGCATCCGCACGCTGGACGCGCGCGAGGAACTGGACAAGATGGCCGAGTACTTCGAGGCCGTGGCCGCCGACCGCGAGGTCGCGCTGGGGGTGAACGGTACGGCAATGGTGCAGGCCGACCAGACGCTGCTGCGCCGCGCGGTCACCAACCTGCTCGACAATGCGCTGCGCCATGCGCCGGCCGGCAGCACCGTGCAGCTCGACGTGGAGCGCGCCCCGGCGCCGGGCGGCGGCACGACCTGCATCCGCGTGACCAATGCCGGGCCGGCGATCCCGCCCGAGACGCTGCCGCATATCTTCGGGCGCTTCTACCGGGCCGATCCGTCGCGCCGCAACTCGGCGGCGTCGACCGGGCTGGGGCTGGCCATCGTCGACACCATCATGCGGCTGCATGGCGGCAGCGTGACGGTGCGCAGCCTGGAAGGCGAAACGATGTTCTCGCTGCAATTTCCTGCCGAGGCATTGGCCACTGCCGTGCCGCCTGCCCCGGTCCCCGCCGCGGTTTCCTGAGTCCGGCCGGGCGCTTGCACCTAGCCGGCACGCGCGCATAATGGCGCGCGGGCGAACAGCCAATGCCATGCAGCCCGATCGACCATTCACAAGGAGAGCGACATGCAGGTGCAACCCTATCTGGATTTTGGCGGCCGTTTCGATGAGGCCGTGGCCTTCTACGGCAAGGTGCTGGGCGCGCAGGTCACGTTCGCGATGCGCTACAAGGACGCCCCGCCGAGCCCCGGCATGGAGGTTCCCGATGACTGGAAGGACAAGGTGATGCACGCCAATATCCAGTTCGGCGAAAACCAGGTGATGGCGTCCGACGGCCGGCGCGGCGAGCGCCCGGCGTTCAGTGGCTTCAGTCTGTCGGTGGGCGCGGTCAGCAAGGACGAGGGCCAGCGCATCTTCGACGGCCTGAGCGAAGGCGGCCAGGTGGTGGTGCCGTACCAGAAGACCTTCTGGGCCGAAGGCTTCGGCATGCTGGTGGACCGCTTCGGCATGTCCTGGATGGTCAACTGCGAGCACTGACCCGCCGCTGCGGCATGGCGCCGCGGTCGCTGCCATGCCGCTTGACTCTGTAGTCGCTACAGGGTCTTCAATGTCATCAGGTTAAACCAGCGGGAACAACAAGATATGGCTCGCACGTCACCTGAGGACGCACTTCCTCAAGATCACGCTGCCCACGCGCACGATGGCGCCGCCCACCGGCATGGCGGGCATGATCACGACCATCACCATCACCATCACCACCACGACCATGATCATCATGGGCATGGCCATGCGGAGGCCCGGCAAGCACCGGCGGCTTCCGCCTGCTGTGGCGGCGGCTGCTCGGCCACGGTTGCGCTGACGCCCGCGGCATCGGTCGACATTCCCGCCGGCGCGCAGACCGCTGCATGGCGCATTGACGCGATGGACTGCCCGACCGAGGAAACGCTGATCCGCAGCAAGCTGGGCGGCATGGCGGGCGTGGCGGCGCTGGAGTTCAACCTGATCCAGCGGGTGCTGACGGTGCATCACACCTTGCCGTCGCCGGAGCCGGTGGCTAGGGCGATCGAGAGCCTGGGCATGCAGCCGGTGCCGCTGAGCACCGAGGCCGCGCAGCAAGTCTTGCCGCAATCCACGACAAGCAAGCCCTGGTGGCCGCTGGCGCTGGCCGGCGTGGCCGCTTTGGGTGCCGAAGCGGCGGAGTGGCTGGGTCTGGGCTTGCCGTGGCTGCCCGCCGCGCTGGCACTGGCGGCAGTGGCGCTGGGCGGGCTGACCACCTACCGCAAGGGCTGGATCGCGTTGCGCAATGGCAACCTGAACATCAATGCCCTGATGAGCATTGCCGTCACCGGCGCACTGCTGCTGCGCCAGTGGCCGGAAGCGGCCATGGTGATGGTGCTGTTCGCGCTGGCCGAGCGCATCGAGGCGGCCTCGCTGGACCGGGCGCGCAACGCGATCCGCGGCTTGATGGCGATGGCGCCGGAACAGGCCACGGTGCGTCGCGCCGATGGCAGCTGGGACACCGTGCCCGCCGCCGGCGTTGCCGTGGGGGCGCTGGTGCGGCTGCGGCCGGGCGAGCGCGTCGCGCTTGACGGCAAGGTCGTGCGCGGCCAGTCGGCGCTGGACCAGGCGCCCATCACCGGCGAAAGCGTGCCGGTCGACAAGGCCGAGGGCGATGTGCTGTTCGCCGGCTCGATCAACCAGTCCGGCGAGCTGGAGTACACCGTGACGGCGCCCGCCAGCGATTCCACGCTGGCCCGCATCATCCACGCGGTGGAGGCCGCGCAGGGCAGCCGTGCGCCCACGCAGCGCTTTGTCGACCAGTTCGCGCGCATCTACACGCCCACGGTGTTCGCGATTGCGCTGGCGGTCGCGGTGGTGCCGCCGCTGGCCATGGGCGGTGCCTGGGTCGACTGGATCTACAAGGCGCTGGTGCTGCTGGTGATCGCCTGCCCCTGCGCGCTGGTGATCTCCACGCCGGTGACCATCGTCAGCGGGCTGGCCGCGGCCGCGCGCCGCGGCATCCTGGTCAAAGGCGGGGTGTACCTGGAGCAGGGCCGGCACCTGGCCTGGGTGGCGCTGGACAAGACCGGCACGATCACGCACGGCAAGCCCGCGCAGACCGACCACGCGCTGCTGGCCGAGGACGCGCCGCATGCCCGCGCCATTGCTGCCAGCCTGGCGGCGCGCTCGGACCATCCGGTTTCGCGCGCGGTGGCCACGGCGGCCACGGCCGACGGGATCGGCACGCTGCCGGTGGACGACTTCGAGGCGCTGGCGGGGCGCGGCACGCGCGGCAAGGTGCAGGGCGTGGCGTACTGCTTGGGCAACCACCGCCTGGTGCATGAGATGGGCGCCTGCTCGCCGGCGCTGGAGGCGCGGCTCGAAGCGCTGGAGCGCGAGGGCAAGACCGTGGTGCTGCTGGCGCGCGTCGACGGCAACGGCGCCGCCACGGCGCTGGCGCTGTTCGCGGTGGCGGATACCGTGCGCGACACCAGCCGGCAGGCGATTGCCGAGCTGCATGAACTGGGCGTCAGGACACTGATGCTGTCGGGCGACAATCCGCACACGGCGCAAGCCATTGCCGCGCAGGTCGGCATCGATGAAGCGCGCGGCAACCAGTTGCCGCAGGACAAGGCCGACGGCATCGCGGCGCTTGCCGGCGCCGCCCACGCGCGCGGCGGCCGCATCGGCATGGTGGGCGACGGCATCAACGACGCACCGGCGCTGGCGCGTGCCGATATCGGCTTCGCCATGGGCGCAGCCGGCACCGACACCGCTATCGAGACGGCCGACGTGGCGCTGATGGACGATGACCTGCGCAAGATCCCGGCCTTTGTGCGCCTGTCGCGCCGCACCGCAAGCATCCTCACGCAGAACATCACGCTGGCGCTCGGCATCAAGGCCGTGTTCCTGGTGCTGACGGTGCTGGGGATGGGGACGATGTGGATGGCGGTGTTCGCCGATATGGGCGCGAGCCTGCTGGTGGTGTTCAACGGGCTGCGGGTGGGGGCGGAGCGGCGCGGCTAGCTGTTGCCGGCAGACGTCCTCCCGCTGGCGGTTTGCTCCCCTCTCCCGCTTGCGGGAGAGGGGCAGGGGGCGAGGGCAGGCGCAGGCAATACCACAGGTTTTAACTTCGTGGATACGCCCGGCCCTCACCCCAACCCTCTCCCGCAAGCGGGAGAGGGAGCAGACAATCGGTAGTCGGGACGATGTGTCAGCTCACCTGCGGCTGCACAATCAACTCGCCACTGCGCCCCGGAATCTCTCCCCAAGTTACCGGCAACTCCGGCAGCCTCTGCCGGTCCAGCCCGCGATACCACGTCGCCATCGACACCAGCTCGTGCCCCTGCGCACGCCATCCCGCCAGCAGCCGCTCGAACACCGGCGCCAGCTTGCCGCCTTCCAGCTCGGTATGCAGCGTGAAGACATGGTCGCGCGTGCCTTCGGTCAGCTTCAGCAGCGCGGTGTGGACGTTATCTTCGGTCAGGTCGTCGGTGCCGATCAGTTCATCCAGCGTCGGCAGCGTGGTCGGCATCTGCACGTGCCGGCAGGGCACGCCGTCGATGGTCGGGATATAGGGCGCGGTGCCGCGTCCGTCGGACGCATAGGCCATGCCCCAGTCATCGATCTGACGGAACGCATCCTCATTCATCTGCCAGCCTGCCGCGCCGTGCGTGGCCGGTGCTTCGCCGAAGATCTCGCGGTAGCGCGCGAACGCCTGCTGCATCTGCCGGCGCGTCCAGACAGCATCGCGCTCGCGCACGTTGTCCTGCCAGTAGACGTGGTCCCAGGTGTGGATGCCGCACTCATGGCCGGCCGCGCGCGCCGCGCGCATCTCGGCGGCGCCCTTGCGGCCGATGTCCGGCCCCGGCAGCAGCACGCCGTACATCAGCGTGCGCAGGCCATAGTTGGACACCACCGAGGTGCGCGACACCTTCGTCAGGAAGCCGGGCCGGAATACGCGCCGCAGCGCCCAGCCGGTATGGTCGGGACCGAGGCTGAACAGGAAGGTGGCCTGCGCCTGCGCAGCCGCCAGCATCGACAGCAGCTTCGGCACGCCTTCGCGCGTGCCGCGCAGCGTGTCGACGTCGACCTTCAGGGCAATGCGTGCCATCTGCGTTGCGCGCTCAGTTGGCCGAATCGACCAGCGTGCGGGCCTCGACCACCTTGCCGCGATACGCCTCGAAGATGCGGCGCAGCGCCGCTTCCATGCTGATCCCAGGCTTCCAGCCCAGTTCTTCGATGGTGTTGTCGATCTTCGGCACGCGGTGCTGCACGTCCTGGTAGCCCTTGCCATA